>JAFDDA010000111.1 GCA_019311105.1 Deltaproteobacteria bacterium | reverse complement strand
CGGCGAGCTGGCCGAGCAGGTGGGCCGCGACGGCGCTCACTACGAGCGTTCTCCCATGTACCACGCGGCGCTGCTCGAGCAGGTGCTCGATCTCCTCCACGTCGGGCAGATCTCTGGCCGAGCCTCGGACGTTCTGCGCGACGCTCTCGATGACGCGGCCGAGCGGATGCTCGGTGCCCTCGACGTCCTCACCCATCCGGATGGCGAGATCGCGCTGTTCGCCGACTCGGCGTTCGGTTACGCCCAGGCGCCGCGAACCCTCCGCGACTACGGCGCGGCGCTCGATGCCGTGCCGCGCGGCCCCGACCCGCCGGGGCTGCTCGGCGACGCGGGCTACGTCCGGCTCGAAGCCGGGCCCTTCGTGTTGCTGGCATCCGTGGCTGGGCCGGCGCCGGCCTATACCCCGGGCCACGGCCACGCCGATGCGTTGGCGTTCGAACTCTCGGTGGCCGGCGAGCGCGTCGTCACCGACACGGGTGTGTGCGAATACGTCCCGGGCCCCCACCGCGACACGAGCCGCGCCACCCGGTCCCACGCAACCCTGGAACTCGACGGCCGCGACCAATCGGAGCTCTGGGCGGCCCATCGCGTCGGCGGGCGCGCCGAGGTTCGGCTCGTCTCGGCCGCGCCTCCGCACCGCGCCGAGGCCACGTGTCGCAGCTGGTTCGCAGCGGACGCCCTCCATCGCCGCGTCTTCGAAGCCCACGTCGACGGAATCGAGATCATCGACCGAGTCGAAGGGCCGCCGCGCCCCGTGCGGTCGACGCTCCCCCTGGCGCCGGGCCTCGAGCCCGAACTGTCCGGCGGCACGGCGCGTGTTCGCAGCGCGAACGGCGTCGAGCTGGTGGTCGAGCTCCCGGCCGGTCTCACCTGGGCCGTCGAACGCCTCCCCTACATGCCGAGCTTCGGCCGCTGCGAAGACCGCGCGAGCCTGGTCGGGATGGGAGTGCCGGAAGGGGAGATGACGCTTCGGATCCGGCTCGCCTGAGCCGCGGCCGAAGCTCAGGCCGCCTCGGGGGCCGGCGGGACGAGGGCCGGGTCGGGCTGCGGGGGCTGGGTCGCCGCGTGCTCCCGGACGTCGAGGACGCACGGCTCGATCTCCGCAGCGTGGGCGTCGAGCCAGGCGCGGGCGCCCATCCAACGGAAGTCGCGCAGCAGGCTCCGCATCTTCGACTCCGTGCTCTCGAGCCCGACGTAGTACTTGAAACGACGGAGCGCAGGGAGATCCATCCGGGGCTGGCCCGCGTCGATCTCGCGTGGGTGCACGTAGACGTTGGAGGGTCGGCCGCTGCGGTTCTCGAGTCGGGTCGCTGCCTTCTGCAGCGCGTAGGGGAAGAGCCGGAGGTACCCCCCGCCGGCGTAGGGGATGCGGCGCCCGCCGAGGCCGATGGTCGCCGAAGGCACTTCGTCCATGAGGCCGCGCTCGCAGCGCAGCCGGTGGGGGCCGAGGTAGGGCGAAGGGAAGCCGCCGTGGCTCGAATAGCCGGGGCACAGCGACGAGTCATAGCGGTAGCCCGCTTCCATCATCACATCGAACGCCCAGGCCTGGCCCGGCGTGATCGAGCCGCCCGGCGCACGAAAGCCCGTGACCTCGCTCCCCGAGAGGTCTTCCAGCAGTTGCTTCGATGCGGCGAGGTCGGCGGCGAGCGATGCCCGATCGTGGCGCCCGAGCACCTCGTGCCAGTAGCTGTGGGAGCCGATCTCGTGGCCGGCGGCGGCGATGCGCCGCACGAGGTCGGGTTGGCGGCGCGCCACCCAGCCCACGATGAAGAACGTCGTGCGAACGCCCGCCTCGTCGAACAGGCCGAGCATCCGGTCGGTGTTGCCGACGACGCGTTCCTCGAGGCCTTCCCAGTCGGCGCGTGTGTAGCCGCCCTCGACCTCGAGGATGTGGAACCAATCCTCCACGTCCACGGTCATGATGTTGGGGAAGCGGTCGTCGCTCAAGCTCAGCTCTCTCCGCGGTCGCCCCGCACGTAGGCGAGGTACTTCCAGAGCGTGTTCACCGGGTAGCCGACGAGGGTGCCGGGGTCACGCAGGGAGAGTACCGCGTAATCCTTGTGGCGAGGGTCGACGACCGTGCGCAGGAACTCCCGCCACGACAGGTCGCCGCTGCGTTTGAAGTGCCAGCCCGAAACCAGGTCGCGCACCAGTAGCTGCCAGCGGATCTCGTCGTTCTGGCAGTGGATGTGTGGCGCGTTGGGGCGCTCGAGCAGGTCGCAGTACGCATCCCAGACGACGTCCACGCCGGCGGCGCGCGCGAGCGAATACCACAGGGTGGGGCGCGGGTTCAGTTCGATCAGCTTCCACTTCTCGTCGCGCGGGTCCCACTTGTACTCGGTGCCGCACACGCCGCGGTAGCCGGCCTTCTTCACGAGCTCCGTCGAAAGTGCGGCGATCTCGTCGTTCCAGCAGGCCTCCATGTAGGAGCCCGACCCGAACCACGGCGGGTACTGACGCGACTTGCGGGCGGTGAAGAGCGAGCGGACGTCGAGGTCGGCATCCACGTAGAGCGCGCCCACGAAGATGTTCGCCTCGGGGCCGACGATCACCTCCTGAAGCACCGAGTCCGTGCCCCACTCGTGGAGCTTCTGCCACCAGTGCACGAGTGATTCGGCGTCGTGCACCTCCACGAGCTTCTGCCCACCGAGCTGGCGCCGCACGAGGTCACGAGGTGTGCGACCTCGGGCTTCACGATGGCCGGGTAGCGGATCTTCTGGGCGGCGGCGGCGGCTTCGCTCGCCGTGCTCGGGAAGAAGGTCGCCGGCAGGTCGATGCCGAGCGTTTCGAAGTGCTCGTAGCAGCTGCGCTTGTTGACGAGCTTCGAGACACCCTCGGGCCGCATGGACTCGGGCAGGATGAAGTGCGCGCGCAGCGCTTCGTGGTGGTCGGCGATGAGGTCCATGTAGGGGTCGCCGGCGATGAAGAGCACCGGCGGGCGCGCCTGCTCCGCGCCGAACTCGAGCAGGCGGGCGATGAATTCCGGCCCAGGTGGCAGGTAGGCGAATCGGGGGTCGCGCCGGAACCAGCGCGAGTAGTGCCCGATCTCACGTCGCTCCGAGTCGACGCCGTAGACGGCGACGCCGCGCGGGGCGAGCGAGCGGGCCACGGCCAGCCCGGTCGGCGACACGGTCAGCACGACGGCGGCGTTCAGGTCGGACGTGGGGGCGGGCGGGGCGGATGCGGGCGCGGCGGGCATCGCGGCGAAGGGGCTCCTGGTTCGATCCGAAGGTTACGTCGCCTTCGAAGCGGCCCGACAGGGTACCGGATGAGGCGGGTCTCGCGTTGGGTCGGGCGCGCCCGGGTTCGGCGCGGGCGCCAGGCCGGCTCGCGCAGCCCGGTTCGGGGGGGGGCTAGGCCGGCTCGCGCAGCCCGGTTCGGGGGGGGCTAGGCCGGCTCGCGCAGCCCGGTCTCGCGGATCTTCTGCAGCAGAGTCTTGTAGCTGACGTTCAACATGCGCGCTGCTTGCTTGCGATTCCACTGCGTGCGCTCGAGGGTCATGGCGATGGTCTCGCGCTCGGCTTCGCGGCTGGCCAGGCGGCCGACCTCGCGCAGCGGCACCTGGCCCGCCGTGGCGTCGAGTTCCTTGAAGAGCTCCTCGAAGGAGAGCCGCCCGCCGCGGCTGGCCGGGGCCAGGCGGCGCAGGTCGCTGAGCACAGGGGCCTCGGCCTCCAGCACGACCACGCGCTTCATCAGGTTCTCGAGTTCCCGCACGTTGCCCGGATAGTCGTGGGTCGCGAGGGCGTGGGTCAGCTCGATGGAGAGTTCGGGCTTCCGCCGCCCGTACTTCACCGCGTATCGCTCGAGGAAGGTGTCGGCGAGTTCGGCGATCTCTTCGCGGCGGTCCCGCAGGGGTGGGATTCGCATGTTCACCACGTTCAGGCGGAAGTAGAGGTCTTCGCGGAAGGTCCTTTGCCGGACCATCTCCTCGAGGGGGCGGTGGGTCGCGCACACGATGCGCACGTCCACGGTGATCACATCGTTGCCGCCGAGCCGCGAGAACTCTCGATCCTGGAGAACCTGCAAGAGCTTCGCCTGGAGACCCGGGCTCATCTCGCCGATCTCGTCGAGGAACATCGAGCCCCCGTGGGCGTTCTCGAACTTGCCGCGCTTGCGGGCGAAGGCGCCGGTGAAGGCCCCCTTCTCGTACCCGAACAGCTCGCTTTCGAGCAGCTGCTCGGGCAGGGCCGCGCAGTTCACCTTCACGAACTCACCCGACGAGCGCGACGAACGGTCGTGGATCTCGCGGGCGATGATTTCCTTGCCGACGCCGCTCTCGCCCTGGATCAGCACCGTCACGTCGGTGTCGGCGATCTGCTCGATGGTGCCGCGCAGCGCCGACATGGCGGCTCCGCGCCAGACCACACCCGCACCGGGTTCGTTGAAGGCCGCCAGGAGTCGCTCGCGCTCTTCTTCGAGGGCCTTCTTCTCGAGCACCTTGCGGAGTGTCGCGTCGAGTTCCTCTTCTTCGAAGGGCTTGTTCAGGTAGTCGCTCGCGCCGTGCTGCATGGCGGAGACGATCGACTCGGCATTGCCGACCACCGAGAGCATCACCACCGGCACCTCGGCGTCGAGTTCGCGAATCGCGCGCAGCGACTCGAGGCCGTCGGGGCCGGGCATCATGACGTCGAGCAGGATGACATCGGGGGCGGCGCCGCCTTCGAGCAGGGCGATGGCGCGGCGCCCGTCCTCGACCGTGTCCACGTCGAACCCGCGAAGCTCCAGAAGGCTCGCGAGATAGCCGCGAATGCCTTCGGAATCGTCGACGACGAGGATCCGTCGCTTGTCCTGCTGCTGCATGCTCACTCCGCTTCTGCGCTCGAGGAAACCGGAGTGGCTTCCGGAGCCTGGCTCGCTGCCTCCGAGGCCGGGGGCAGCGTGAACCAGAATCGGGCTCCTACGGGGTCAGATTCAGTGACGCCGATCACGCCGCCATGGGCTTCCACGGCCCGGCGGCAGATGGCGAGGCCGAGGCCCAGCCCGCCGGCTCGGCTCTGCTCGCCGACCCGGACATAGCGCTCGAAGATCCGCTCCCGGTCTAATTCGGGAACCCCAGGGCCCTCGTCCGACACACTCACCTCGATCCAGACGGCCCCCTTCATGGAAACGGGGCGCGTGGCCACAGTGATCTCGCCCCCTGGGCCGCCGTACTTGAGGGCGTTCTCGAGGAGGTTCGTGATCACCTGTTCGATGCGCAGGGGGTCGAATCGTGCTGCGGGGGTCTCGGGGTCGATCGTGAGCCGCGCGACCATCCCTTGATCGTCGAACAGGGGCTTGAGAGAGGAGACCACGCCTTCGAGGGTCGGCGAGAGCGACGCCTCGTGGACCTGGAGCGGGGCATCGCCGCCCGCATCACGGGAGTTCTCGAGCAGGTTCGCGATGAAGGTGTTCATGCGCCGGCAACTCTTGAGGCTCTCTTCGACGAAACCGCGCTGCTCGTCGCTGAGGCTGCCGACCTTTTTGGAGAGCAACAGCCGTGCGTAGCCCGTGACGACCGTGACCGGCGTGCGCAGCTCATGGCTCACGATGGTGAGCACTTCGTCCAGGTCGACGCGCTGGCGACGGACACGCTCGCGCAAGGCTTCCATTTCGAGGTTCGCGCCGCGCAGGGCGTGACCGAGTTCGCCCACTTCGCGCTCGAGTTCGCCGCGGCGGGCGACATCGCGAAAGATCCAGGTCGTGGCCGGGCCGCCGGCGCCGGCGAAGCGCGCCACGCGCACGGCCGAGGTGCGGCCATCCGGACGGGCAACGACGGTCTCGATCTCGTCGTCGAACTTCGGGGCATCGGGCGGCAGCAGGGATTCGGGGGTTTCGCCGAGCAGGGCATCGACGGGTCGACCGCAGAGTTCGCTCAGGCGCTGGTTGGCCCACTGGATGCGCCCGTCCTTGCAGACCGCGACGCCGTCCGACAGCACGTCGGCTAGGCGTTGCAGGCCCTCTCGGGTTCCATCGTAGGCTTCTGACATGCCTTCCCCGCTCCACTTCCATGTGGCAGCAACCAAGCTGCTGCCCAAGCACGTCCGCCCCGCCCTCTGGTATGTTCCCCTGAGGTCGGGCCCGGTTGCAGGAATCCGTACTCTTCATCGCCGGGAAACGTCACGAACTTGAATGGCGCCTGAACCAGGTTTGCCCATCGGGATCACGCTGTTGGCGAGCGAGTCGAAGCCATCCGCAGGCCGCCGGTGAGCGAGTCGAAGGCATCCGCGGGTCGCCGCGCGGCCGCACTGCGGGCCGAGATCACCCGTCACAACCGTCTCTACTACCAGCAGGACGCCCCAGAGCTCAGCGACGCGGAATGGGACGCGTTGCTGAGGGAACTGCGCGAACTCGAAGAGCGCTTTCCCGCGCTCGTCGTGCCCGATTCGCCGACCCAACGGGTGGGTGCGCCCGCGGCCGAGGGCTTCGATTCCGTCGAGCACCGCGTCCCCATGCTCTCCCTCGACAACGCCATGAACGAGGACGACATGCGCGCGTTCGACCTGCGCGTGCGCAGAATCCTCGGCGACGAAGACGAGGTCGTGGCCTACGCCGGCGAGCCGAAGCTCGATGGCGCGAGCCTCGAGTTGGTCTACGAGAAAGGGACGCTCGTCACGGGCGCTACGCGCGGCGACGGCCGCACGGGCGAAGACGTGACGGCCAACCTCAAGCACGTGTGGAGCATCCCCTTCGAACTCGCGGGCGATGCGGCGCCGAGTGGGCGTGTTTCGGTACGGGGCGAAGTGATGCTCCCGCTCGCCGCGTTCCAGCGTCTGAACGAGGCCCGCCGCGAGCGCGGCGATGAGCCGTTCGCGAACCCGCGGAACGCAGCCGCCGGGTCGCTGCGGCAGCTCCACCAGGTGGACAAGCAGCGGCTTGGGGCGCTCGAGTTCCGCGCCTATGCCGTCGAGGAGGGCGTGCCGGCGGGCGTGCGCAGCCAGATCGAGGTGCTCGAGCGGCTGCGCGCCTGGGGCTTCGCCGTGAGCGAGGAGTCGAGGCGCTGCGACGACGTCGAGGCGGCGATCGCCTACCACGCCGAGGTGTTGGTTGCGCGGGAAGCGATGCCCGTCGAGGTCGACGGCACGGTCTTCAAGCTCGACCGGCTCGACCTTCGCGAGGAGGTCGGTACGCTGGCCCGCGCGCCGCGCTGGGCCATCGCGTTCAAGTTTCCGCCTCAGCAGGCAGAGACCGTGGTCGTGGGAATCGAGACCAGCGTGGGGCGGACCGGTGCGCTGACGCCGGTCGCCAAACTGAAGCCGGTCTTCGTCGGCGGCGTCACCGTGTCGAACGCCTCGCTCCACAACCAGGACGAGATCGATCGCAAGGATGTCCGGGTGAAGGACTCCGTCGTCGTCCAACGTGCCGGCGACGTGATCCCCCAGGTCGTTCGGGTCGTGCGCGAGAAGCGCAAGAACAAGAGCGCGCGCAAGTGGAGGCTCCCCAAGAAGTGCCCGGTGTGCGGGCACGAGGCCGTGCGGCTGGAAGGGGAGGTCGTCACCCGCTGCCCCAACATCGATTGCCCGGCGCAGCTCAAGACCAACGTCCGCCACCTGGCGGGGCGGGGTGCTCTCGACGTGGACGGTCTGGGCGAGAAGCTCGTCGAGCAGCTCGTGGATGCCGGGCACGTGAAGCGGCTCTCCGACGTCTTCACTCTCGACGCGGAGACCCTGCTCAGGATGGAGCGCATGGGCGAGAAGTCGGCAGAGAATCTCGTCGCCGCTCTCGAGCGGGCGAAGGAAACGACGCTGCCGCGCTTCCTGATCTCGCTCGGGATCCGCCACGTGGGCGGCGGCGTGGCGGACGTCCTGGCCGGAGCCTTTGGCGACCTCGACCCGTTGCTCGGAGCGAGCCAGGAGCGACTCGAAGTGGTGGATGGAGTCGGCCCGATCCTGGCCGAGTCCGTCGTCCGGTTCTTCGGCGACGAGCGCAACCGGGCCGAGGTGGAGCGCATGCGAGAGCTCGGGGTGCGTTGGCCGAAGGAAGCGCCACGCAAGAGCGGGGAGGGGCCCCTGGCCGGCAAGGCCTTCGTATTGACGGGCACGCTGCCGGACTGGTCGCGGGACGAAGCGAGGGAAAAGATCGAGGCCGCCGGCGGCCGCGTGACGAGCGCCGTCTCCAAGAAGACGGACTACGTGGTGGCGGGCGAAGGCGCCGGGTCAAAGCTCAAGAAGGCCGAGCAGCTCGAGATCGAGGTCCTCGATCAGGCGACGCTCGAGAAGCTGCTTTCCGAGGAAGGGTGAGCCCGGTTCAGGGCCTCTGCCACATCGGTGACCGGGTTGCAGTGCTTCTTCTGCACTCTCCTGTTCGGGTCGAATCCGATCCCCGGGCTCCCGGTGATTCTCGACCCCGAGGCCGTGCTCTTCCCCGGCGACGCCGTAGTCGGGGTCGAAGACGCGAGCGCTAGCCCGCAAGTTCTTCCAGCAGGTCCGAGAAGCGCCGCGCGAGGACGCGGCGATCGTAGCTCCCGGAGACGTAGGCGCGGCCCGAAGCGCCGTGGGCGTCGGCTGCGGCCGGGTCGCGCAGGTAGCGGGCCATCGCGTCGGCGAGGGCCTCGGCGCTGCCCGGTTCAATCACGGCACCGCCGTCGGCCTCGCGCAGGGTGTTCGCGCCCTCGCCGCCTGCCTGATAGAGGACCGGTCGACCGCTGGCCATGCATTCGTAGATCTTCGAAGGCACCGTACTGGTGTCCTTCCTCGGCCGCAGCGTCACGAGCACGCCGAAGGAGCGTTGCAGGCAGGCATAGACGGCGTCGCGCGGCTGGCGCGGGACGAAGACGACGCGGTCGAGGCCGCGCTCGGCCTTCAAGGCCTTCAGCTCCGCCTCGATCGGGCCCTCGCCGATCATCACGAACTGGGCCTGGGCGTAGAGGTCGGGCTCCTGGTCGCGCAGGTGCGCCGCGGCCTCGAGGATGTACTCGAGCCCCTGGGGCCGGTTCAGGATGCCCGCGTAGGTGAACCAACGTGCGCCGGCCTCGAGTTCGCCGAACGCCGGCGGAAGCTCCGCGGGGACGTCGTCGAAAGCGCCTACGTCGACGCCGTTCGAGATCACGTGGAGCTTCTCTGCCGGAACGCCCTTTTCGACGAGCCGCGTCTTCCATCCCTCGGTGACGGCGGTGATGCGCGCGGCGCGGCGGTAGAGGAAGTTCGCGATGCCTTCGAAGAGTCCGATGATCATCGGGTTCTGGAGCCGCCCGCTCTGCACGATCGCCTCGGGCCAGATGTCACGCAGGTCGAGCACCATCGGCACGCGCTTGCGCAGGGCGGCGAGCACGCCGGGCAGGCCCACCGTCGGCGGCGGGATGGTCGCCACGACGACGTCGTATTGAAGTCGCGCGAACAGCACGCACAGCGTCGACGAAACGAGGAACGATGCGTAAGACAGCGGGCGCGAGAGCCGGCCCGACATCGTCAGGATCCAGCAGCGGTGGACCTTCACACCGTCAAAGACCTCCTTCATGTAGAAGCGGCCGCGGTAGCCCTCGTGGATCACGCCGGCCGGGAAGTTCGGGAAACCCGTCACCGCCGTGACTTCGTGGCCCTGGGCGAGCCAGTTCTGGGCGAAGTCGTGGAAGCGGCCGGCGGGCGCACCCATCTCGGGCGGGAAGAACTGGCTCACGACGAGGATCTTCAACTAGGGGCGCTCCGTGTCTTCGAGCTCGACGAGTTGGAGCGGAGCGCACGGGAAAACGAGCACGCGCGCGTTCGGCGTGCGCGCACCGAGAGCCGCGGCAAGGTCGTCCCATTCGCGGTAGAGCCGGCCCTTGCCGAACTTGCGCCGGAACCCCCAGGTCGGGAAACGCTTCGAGAGCACGAGAGGCTCCGCCTGGCTCGCGTCGACCTCGGGGATCGAGGCATCCGCGGCGAGCTGCCCGTCGCCGGCCTCGAAGGCTGCATAACTCTGGGGGTTCAGCGCGAAGTAGGAGAGCCGCGCAGCCAGCACCGGGTGGCGCGCGCCGCGGAGCATCCCGCGAAGCCAGGCCAGAGGCCGCCGCGGCTCGCGCAGCCAGCGCGGGATGCCGGCCAGCAGGCGGGGCACGTGCACGCCGCTCCCCATTCCCATCCCGTGGTAGAAGACGCCGTCGCTCGCCGCGTTGACGACGACCGTGCAGCGTGCGCCGAGCTTCTTGGCGAGGTTGATGCTCTTCCCCATCTGGATCGGGTCGGTGTCGAGCGGGTAGGCGTTCACGACCACGACGTCGCATGCGTTGGCGAGCTCTCGCGGGACGGGCGTGCGCCCGAGCGCCCTCGCTTCGGCCGCCGCCGCGCGGTGGGCGGCGACGAGGTCGCCCACGTGGACCCCGGCCAGCTCCCGGCTCGCGTTGATCACGCAGCCCACGATCGCGTCCACACCCAGCTTTCGCGCCACCGACTCGGACCACGCACGGCGGTCGAGCCGGCCGGGCTTCGCCTCGATCTCGCCGGCGAGCCGCGGCGGCAGGGCGCCATGGAAGTGCGCGATGGTCAGGCTCCCGGCAAGCCCCGGAACGACCATCTTGGAGCCGCCGCCGAAGCCCGTCTCGTTGTGGGGGATCACGCCGCCCACGCAGACACGTGCCTCGGCCTCGACGAAGGCCCGGTTCAGGTGCACGGGCCCGCCCTCGTGCCAGCCGAGGTCGACGAGGTCACCGCCGAGGAAATCGTGATGGACGACTTCGTAGCGCGCTGCGATCTCACGCCCGAGCTTGCGCTCGATCTCCCCGGCGTCCATGGGTCGATGGGCGGCGGTTCCGAGAACGATGCGGATGCGTTCGCGCGGGATGCCCGCCGCCTCGAGCTCCGCCATCACGAAAGGCAGCACGCGGTGGGCGGGCGTCGGGCGGGTGAGGTCGTCCACCGCCACGGCCGCCGAGCTGCGGCCCCGCACGGCGTCGCGCAGGCGTGTGCCGCCGTGGGGCGTCGCGAAGGCGGCCTCGATCGCCGCGTCGCCGATAGCGGGCGCGTCGACCGGGGCCATGCGGTGCACCTCGAACCCGTCCGGGAAGCGGAGCTCGAGCTCCTCCTCTGTGTGCCAGGCCCCGAACGGGATGGTGGTGCGATTCATGGGTGGAAAGGATGCCGCTTCAGCCGAGACACCGCTCGATCACGATGCAGCGTCAACCGAGATCCCGCTCCAGCACGTCGACGATGCGCGACGCGGCGCGGCCGTCCCAGCCCTCGGGGATGCGGCCCTCGGGCGCCTCGCCGTCGAGGATCTTGCGCACCTCGGCGCGGATCGTCGCGGGGTCGCTGCCGACGAGTGTGTTCGTGCCTTCGTGGATCGTGATGGGCCGCTCGGTGTTCTCGCGCATCGTGAGGCACGGGATGCCGAGCACGGTGGTCTCCTCCTGGATCCCGCCCGAGTCGGTCAGCACGAAGCGGGCCTCGCTCATGAGGCGCAGGAAGTCGAGGTAGCCGAGGGGTTCGATCATCCGAAGCTTGGGTTCGCGCCCACCGAGCAGTCGCTCGATGGCCGCGGCGGTTCGCGGGTGCACCGGGAATACGATCGGGATCTCGCGCTGGATCTCCTCCAACACGTCGAAGAGCGCCACGAGCGTCTCGCGTTCGTCGACGTTGCTTGGCCGGTGGAGCGTCAGTGCCGCGTAGCCGCCGGCTTCGAGCCCCAGCCGTCCGAGCGTGTCGAGCTCGCGGGCACGCGACAGGTTCGCCTGGAGCGTGTCGATCATGACGTTCCCAACGAAGTGGATCTTCTCTTCCGCGGTGCCCTCGCGCCGCAGGTTCTCGCCCCCCGACGGCTCGCTGGTGAAGAGCCAATCCGAGATCACGTCGGTGACGAGCCGGTTGATCTCCTCGGGCATGGTGCGGTCGAAGGAGCGCAGGCCCGCTTCCACGTGGGCGACGGGGATGCAGAGCTTGGCGGCGGCGAGGCTCGCGGCGACGGTGGAGTTGACGTCGCCGACCACGATGAGGGCGTCGGGCTTCCGCTCCGTGAGCACCGTCTCCATCTCGGCCAGCACCTGGGCCGTCATGGCGCCGTGACTGCCCGACCCGACACCGAGGTTGAGATCGGGCTCGGGGATGCCCAGGTCGCGGAAGAAGGAGTCCGACATGGCCGCGTCGTAGTGCTGGCCCGTGTGGACCAGGCAGGTCTCGAAGCACCCGCGGGCGGCCAGCTCCCGGACCAGGGGAGCAATCTTCATGAAGTTGGGGCGGGCCCCAGCCACGACGACGAGGCGGATCTTCGGGCGGGCGGTCATCGCGGCATCCTGGACATCGGTATTCCCGGGTTCATCGCGGCATCCTGGGCATCGGCATTCCCGGGGTCATCGGCAGGGCGGGCCGGAGGTGAAATCGATTCGGCAGGCCCCTCGGGGGTGGCAAGCCTACAGGATTCGTCCGGGGGTTGGGAGAGGCCCCCGATTGATTGCTTTTCACCCCATTCAGTGGGAACATTCTTTCCCCCAGGGAAGCCGATTTCCCTTCTATGGAACGCGGCTTCCACCAAGAGAATAAAAACTCCCAATTTGGGAACTCAAGTCGCCACGCCGCGGCACGAAACAGACACTACAGAGAGCGGGACCCTGTTTCTTGCGGAGGCCCTGCACATGGCGCGTGCAGGAGTGGCGGAGGCGCTGCCCATGCCCAGCGAGCAGGAACGGTTTACGCCTTGGGAGGCCAGCGGGTGGCAGAACGCTTCCGCGTGATGGTAATCGACGACGATCCCGGACTCCGGGAGTACATGGAAGCTCTGGTTACGCGCCAGGGCTACGACGTGTATACCGTCGCTGGTGGTGAGGAGGCGCTGCGCATCCTCGACGAGGCCAACCCCGACCTGATCACCCTCGACGTCGCCCTCCCTGGAATGGACGGTCTCGACATCCTGCGCGAGCTCAAGAAGAAGGTTGCCCACGTCCCGGTGATCATGCTCTCGGGTCATGGACAAGCGCGCACCATCGTCGAGGCCATGCGCCTCGGTGCGTCGGACTTCTTGCGCAAGCCCTTTGAAGCCGAGGAACTCGAGATCGCCTTCCAGAAGGCACTCGAGAAGCGCGCCCTCAAGATGGAGGTCGAGCAGCTTCGCAGCCGCGCGCGCACCGAGAGCGAGATGCTGCTGCTCGCCGGCGATACGCCCAAGATGCGCGAGATCCGCGACATCCTCGAGCAGGTGTCGGACACCGACATCACGGTGCTGATCCGTGGCGCCAGCGGCACCGGCAAGGAGCTCGTGGCGCGCTCGCTCTTCCAGATGTCGAGCCGGCGGGACAAGCCCTTCGTCAAGGTCAACTGCGCTGCGCTGCCCTCGGAGCTGCTCGAGAGTGAGCTGTTCGGTTTCGAGAAGGGGGCCTTCACGGGCGCCCAGAAGCGCAAGCTCGGCAAGTTCGAATACGCCAACGGCGGCACGATCTTCCTCGACGAGATCAGCGAGATGCACCCGAGCCTCCAGGCGAAGCTCCTCCAGGTGCTTCAGGACGGCGAGTTCTCGCGCCTCGGCGGCGCCGGCGACGTCAAGGTCGACACCCGCATCCTCGCCGCCACCAACCGCGACCTCGAGCAGGCCGTGAAGTCCGGCGAGTTCCGCGAGGATCTCTACTACCGGCTGAACGTCGTGTCGGTGCACATCCCGCCGCTGCGCGAGCGAACCGACGCGATCCCGCTGCTCTGCGATCACTTCCTGAATCGATACAACGAGCAGTACGGCAAGGACGTGAAGCTGCTCTCGCCCGAGGCCATGGCGACCTTCATGGAATACCACTGGCAGGGAAACGTCCGCGAACTCGAGAACATGGTGAAGCGGATCGTGGTTCTCGGTAGTGAGCAGACGGTGCTCGACGAGATCCATCTCCGGGAAACGCCCCAGGACGAAGACGAGGGTTCGTCCGAGGATTCGCTGGATTTGACCGCACTCGGGGCCGATCTGGACCAAGGGAATACGATTGATTTGAAAGCGATCTCTAAGAGAGCAGCACAGATTGCCGAAAAGAAGGTGATCGAAAAAGTGCTGCATCAGACCCGCTGGAACCGCAAGGAAGCCGCGGAGCGATTACGGATCAGCTACAAGGCGCTGCTCTACAAGATGAAGGAAAACGGGCTCAGCGAGAGTGCTTGAGCCGTTAAAGAAGTCGGGCTCAGCGAGAGTACTTGAGCCCAGGAGAACGTGAACGTGCCTGGAATCTTCGGAGGGGAGATGAACGGTTTGATTCGACTCGCATCGACGCGCAACGGAAACGTGCGCACACGCAAGGCCTGGGTCGCGGGATGTGCCGCGTTGCTGGCCGTCGGAATGAGTGGCTGTGCTTCGCTGCCTTTTTTTGGTGGAGGCGACCGATCGGTCTCGCAGCCGCCCGCGGAGCCGGTGGCCCTCGATCGCGACAGCTACGTGATCGGGCCGGCCGACCGGGTGCAGGTGGACGTCTGGAAGAACGAGGAACTGTCCGTCGTGGTGCCCGTGCGGCCCGACGGTCGGATTTCGGTGCCGCTGGTGGACGACGTCCAGGCCGCGGGGCTGACGACCACTGAACTCAAGATGGTCCTCGCCGAGAAGCTCGCGGAGTTCGTCAAGAACCCCGAGGTCACGGTGATCGTCGAACAGGTCAACAGCAAGCGCATCTACGTGATCGGTGGGTTGACCCGACAGACCGCCTTCGACCTGACGCAGGACATGCGGGTGCTCGATGCCATCTCGCTGGCGGGCGGTTTCACGACGTTCGCCGACAAGGACAACGTGCGGATCCTGCGCCGCCAGAACCAGGGCCTGGTCGAATATCGCTTCGACTACGGTGCCTTCCTGAACGGCGATGCACCGCTCGAGAGCAACTTCCTTCTGCATCCCGGAGACACGATCGTCGTCCCCGACTAGGGACGGCCCAAGGCCATGAAGCGAATCCTTCTCACCACGATCGCACTCCTGTTCGCGGCCTCACCGGCC
>JAFDDA010000200.1 GCA_019311105.1 Deltaproteobacteria bacterium | reverse complement strand
GTGAAGGCGAACATCCTGCCGCGCAGCGCGACGGCGACGGTGAACTTCCGCGTGCTGCCGGGTGACACGGTCGAAGGCATCGAGGAACACGTCCGAAGTGTCGTGGACGACCCGGAGCTCGAGATCGTCGCCACCGGAAGCGGGGCCTCGGAAGTCTCGAGCAGCGACTCCGCGGGTTTCAGGGCCATCGCGACGGCCATTGGCGAGGTGTTCCCGGAGGCAGTCATCGCGCCAGGCCTCGTGCTCGGCGGAACCGATAGCAAGCACTATGGCCGGATCGCGGACGACTCCTACCGCTTCGGACCCCTCGATCTCACTCTCGACGACACCGCGCGCATCCACGGCGTGAACGAACGCATCGCCGTTGCGAACTACGCGAAGGCCATCGACTTCTACACCCGGTTGATCCAGGGCAGCGCCGGCCCCTAGCCGCGATGACCGAGCCGTCCTCCCTCTGGTACTTCGGGTACGGCAGCAACACCGAGCGCGGAACCTTCCTGGGCCGGCGGCGCATGCGGCCCCTCGAGGTCCGCACGGCGCGCCTCGACGGGTTCGAGCTTCGCTTCGATCTCGGCGTCGGGCCGGGCGAGCGCGGCGTGGCCAATGTCGCCGCCCGAAACGGCGACCATGTCTGGGGCGTGCTCTGGCGGATCTCGCACGACCAGGCCGACTTCCTCGACCGCACGGAAGGCGTCCATCGCGGCTTCTACAAACGGCTCGCCATCGAGGTTGCGACCCCCGCGGGCGACGCGGTACCGGCGTTCACCTACCACTCCTTCCGCGGACGGGCGGGCCGCAAGCCCTCGCGGCGCTACCTGGGGCTGCTCCTGGCCGGGGCCCGGCAGCACGGCCTGCCCGCGGACTGGGTCGAGCGATTGCGCGGCTTCGACCTGGCCCGGGACGAGCGCGAGCCGCGCCAGGGGCGCCTCCTCTAGCGACCCTCCGCCCCGGCCGGGCCGAATCTGGCACGGCGCAGACGAGGTGCGCCGAGCTGGTACCCTCGGGCGATGGCCCGCCGCGTCCACGAACTCATGAACCCCGACGTCATCAGCGTCGACCCGCGAACCACGGCGGGTGAGGCGCTCACGCTGCTTCTCGAACACGACATCGCCGACGCCCCGGTGGTGAGCGACAGCGGTGGGATCATCGGGATCGTCTCCCAGGCGGCCCTCGTCCGGCACGTCGACGCACCCTCAACCGCCTCTCAAACCGGGCGTTTCTTCACCGACGACGAGAGCTACCGCGAGCTGGGCGACACGATCGACCACCACACCGAGACGCCCGTCGAGAAGGTCATGTCGACCGAGATGCACCCCGTGACGCGCGAAACCGGCGTCGCGGTGGCGGCCAACATCATGCGCGAGCGTCGCTTGCACCGGCTCTTCGTGACCGACAAGGGCAAGCTCGTCGGCGTCGTGACGAGCCTCGACCTGATGCGCATCGTCGAGGAGCTCGGCTAGCGACCGAGCACCGCGGGCCGGACCCACCTTCATCCCCGCAATGGCCCCGAGCATCCAGCATCGAGGCGGCACCGCCAACCAAGAAGAGGCTTCATGACCGCGCCCCTGAAGATCGACGGCTCCCTCCTCGTGAACGACCCTGCCGACGCCGGCCCCCTGGCCGCACGGCTCGAGGCGGCGGGCTACACGGGCGGCTTCACCTTCGAGGGTCAACACGACCCGTTCCTGCCGCTCTGCGTGGCCGCCCAGCAGACCGAACGACTGGAGCTGATCACGGCCATCGCGGTCGCTTTCGCCCGAAACCCGATGACCCTGGCCAACACGGCCTACGACCTGCAGCTCCTTTCCAAGGGGCGCTTCATCCTCGGGCTCGGGACCCAGATCCGCCCCCACATCGAACGCCGCTTCAGCATGCCGTGGTCGAAGCCCGCCGCGCGGATGCGGGAGATGGTGCTCGCCGTGCGAGCGATCCTCGATGGCTGGCAGAACGGCACGCCGCTGGACTTCAAGGGCGAGTTCTATCAGCACACACTGATGCCGCCGGTCTTCGACCCGGGGCCCAACCCGCACGGCACGCCGCGCATCTTTCTCGCGGGAGTCGGGCCGCGCATGACCGAGGTGGCGGGAGAGGTGGCTGACGGTTTTCTGGTCCACCCTTTCCACACGCCCGGGTTCCTGCGCGACGAAACGCTGCCGGCGCTCGAGCGTGGCCTCGAACGGGGGGGCCGTGCGCGCAGTGACTACGAGATCTCGTGCCAGTTGATCATCGCCTCGGGGGACGACGAGGCTTCGCTGGTCGCCGCGAAGAACGGGGCCCGCGCGCAGATCTCCTTCTACGGGTCGACGCCCGCCTATCGGCCCGTGCTCGACTCGCTCGGTCGCGGCGACCTCCAGGAAGAGTTGCGACGCATGTCGAAGCAGGGCCGCTGGCTCGAGATGGCGGGCCTCATCGACGAAGAGTTGCTCGGGCAGATCGCCGTCGTCGGGCCCCGGGACGAACTCGCGGGCCGGATTCGCGAGCGCTGCGCCGGCTTGGTGGACCGCGTGAGCCTGGTCTCGCCCTTCGCACCCGACCCGAGCCTGTGGGCCGACCTCGTCGCCGAGCTGTCCGCGTGACTGCAGAACTGGAGTGACCATGGACTACGACGATCTTCGTTTCGATCTCTCCGATGGCGTCGCAACGATCACCCTCGATCGCCCGGACGAGATGAACACCTTCAGCGGCCCCATGGGCGAATCCCTCGGGCGCGCGTTTCGCCACTGCGACGAAGAGGACGCGGTCCGGGCCGTCGTCCTGACCGGCGCCGGCGACCGCGCGTTCTGCGCCGGCGCCGACCTGAGCGGAGGCGCGGACGCCTTTTCTGCCCAGGGCGCCAGCGACTTCAGCGCCACCCCCTTCCACCCGACCGCCTTCGAGATCCGGAAGCCGGTGATCGCCGCCATGAACGGGCACGCCATCGGCATCGGGCTCACCCTCGCGCTTCACTGCGACGTGCGAATCGCCGCCAGCGAAGCGAAGTACGGCGTGCTCCAGGTTCGAAGGGGCGTGATGCCCGACTGCTGTGCCCACTGGACGCTGCCCCGCATCGTCGGCATGGAACGCGCCGCCTATCTGCTGCTCACCGGTCGCAAGGTTTCGGGCGCGGAAGCCGTGGAGCTGGGGCTCGCCCTGCGCGCGGTGCCGGGCCCCGCCGTGCTGGAGGAGGCCACCGCAATCGCTCGCGACATCGCCGAGAACGCCGCGCCGCTGTCCGTGGCCATCACGAAGCGGTTGCTGTGGCAGAGCCCGGGGATGTCGCCCGGCGAGGTCGAACATGCCGAGACCGAACTCCATCACCACCTCATGGGCGGCCCCGATGCCATGGAGGGCGGGCTCGCGTATCTCGAGCGGCGGCCGGCGCGCTTTACGCGCAGCGTGAGTCGCGACTGGCCGCGCTGGCCCGACGCACCGAACTCATCGAAGCGCGACCGCTAGGGCATCTCGAGGAGTTCGATCAGGCTCCCGCCCAGGGCCGGTGGCGTCGCCAGGTAGGCGAAGGCGAGGCCGGGTCCGAAACGCTTGTAGAGCACCGTGCGATAGCCGGCCGCCTCGAGCTGCGCCTGTTTCGCGTCGAGGTCGGAAGCCCGGAAGCGCACGTGGTGCAGCCCTTCGCCGTGCTGGGCGAGATGCTCCGCGTGAGGCGAGGCCCCCTCGACGGGTTGGATCAACTCGATCTCGATCGGGCCCGAGCGGTTCACGGCGAGCCGCAACGAGAACTCGACGGCTTGACCGTGCACGGCGTGCTCGACGAGCGGCGTGGCTCCGGTCTCGAAGAGCCCGAAGAGCGCTTCGTAGTGAGGCAGCGACGCGTCGAGGTCCGCGACGACGTACCCGATCTGGTCGACCGGCCCGAGAGCCAGGTCATCCGAAATTGCGGTCATGACTTCTCCTTGCGATCGCGCGCCCGCAAGCAGGCACGCGTCGGTTTCGAGACCGGTGCCTCCAGCAGCGCCACCACCGAGTCTACGAGGCTGCTCACGAAGACGGCGCGCTCCGGCATGGGCATTGCCTTGCGCCGATGGCCTGCCAAGCGGGCGTAGTCGGCCAAGCCGTGGAAGAGCAGGCCCGTCACGAGCAACCAGCGTGGCATCCACAACGCCTGCGGAAGGTGCGGGCACGCACGGGCGGTCCACTCGCGGAGGCGGTCGGCCTGGGGGTTCGCGCGCCGG
>JAFDDA010000110.1 GCA_019311105.1 Deltaproteobacteria bacterium | reverse complement strand
CGTGTTCGGTGCTCACGGTCAAGGCAACCTAGGCGCGCCACCGAAGACGAAGAAGTTGGAGTGGACATCAGGCCGATCGAGGGGTCGACAGCGTTCGCCGTGGACCTTCGACGATCAAGACCCTCCTCATCGTGGCCGCGGTCGCGGGAGCAGTCTTCGTCGCGCTTCAGTTCGTCCCGGTCGACACTAGCAATCCGCCCGCTACCGTCGACATCGAGGCTCCGGCGGACGTAAAGGAGATCCTGCAGCGGTCCTGCTACGACTGCCATTCGAATGAGACCCGCTGGCCCTGGTACTTCCGAATCGCTCCGTTCTCTTGGCTCGCCGCACACGATGTCGAAGAGGGTCGCGAGCATCTGAACTTTTCAGAATGGGACCAGCTGAGTACCGAGGACCAGGTCGAGGCGATGGAAGAGGCCTGGGAAGAGGGGGACGACTTTCGAGTCGTCGCAACTGGACCGAGAGGAGTACGGGCGATTCGCTGAAGAGTTCGGTTGTAGTCGCCCGTGGTTCCGTTGGCACCGGAGCTCTCGGAAGCGAGCCTCCATGCTGGTTTGGGAGTACCGCCCCGCACTCGATCGAATCGAGCGGGCACTGCTTGCGGCCGACCGGATAGGCGGAGATGAGGTCCGAGAGCTGATCGACGGCGACGACATCGTATAGTCTCGAAACGCGGGCTAACCTGCGACGCGGTGATGCCCCTGGTGCCCAGAGGCGGTCTTTTGTGGGCATCACCTGGGCATCAGAACGGAGAACGAAGAACCGCTTCACTTCCAGGTCGGTTGGCGCAACGCCTTGACGCTGCATCATTCTTCGGGACACTCTGGCCCCGCGGCGCCGTAGCCAAGTGGTAAGGCAGAGGACTGCAAATCCTTTATCCCCGGTTCGAATCCGGGCGGCGCCTCCATCTCCGCCTCATTTCCTCTCCGTCTCGGGATGGATGGAGAAGCCTCGCTTCCTTTGGGTTTCGTAGGGTAGGATTCTCGCGTGACCCGGCTCCCGAGCGACGTCCCCATCGTGGTCCTGGCCAGCGCGCCGTGGAAGTCCGTCGGCCGGCTGAACTGCCACCACCTCGCCACCCGCTTCGCTGCGCGTGGCCACCGCGTGCTCTTCGTCGAGTCGACGGGGCTGCGTTCGCCCTCGGTGCTGGGCAGCGGGCACGACCGCGGCAAGGTCGCGCGCCGTCTCGCCGGTTTCGTGCGTGGCCTGGTCGAGGGCCCGCGCGAGGTGTCGCCCAACCTGTGGGTCGTGTCGCCTCTGGCGGCGCCTTGGGGGTGGTCCGAGCCCTGGCGCCGCGCCTCGCTCGAATGGGTGGCCCGTCAGGTCCGAAGGGCGACCCGCCGGCTCGGCTTCGAGCGCCCCGTGGTGTGGGCGCAGCTTCCGAGTTCCGTCGCCGCGGCCCAGGCCGTCTCGCCGCGCGCCATCGTCTACCACTGCGTCGACGACTACGCGGCAAACCCCGGCGTCGATGGCGCGTGGGTGTCGGCTCTCGAACGCCGCCTGCTCGACCAGGCCGACTTCGTGTTCGCCTCGAGCCCGGTCCTGGGGGAGCGGCTGCGGGTGGTCCGGCCCGACACCGAGGTCTGGCCCAACGTCGCCGACGTGCTGCTCTTTTCGCGTGCGGTGCTCGACGATGGGCCCGAGCGGCCCGAGCTCGCGCCCTTGCGGCGACCGCGCGCCGTCTACGTGGGCAATATCTCCACCTATAAGGTGGACATCGCCCTGCTCGACGAACTGGCCCGCACGCTGCCCTGGCTCCAGATCGTGCTGATCGGGGAGGTCGGTCTCGGCGACACGGGCGACGCGCAGGGGGCGGTCCGGACGCTCTGCGAACGGCCGAACGTGCATCTGCTTCCGGCCCAGCCGCCGGAGGCGCTCCCGGATCTGCTCCGCCACTGCGACGTCGGCCTCATCCCCTTCGTGCTGAACGGGCACACGCGCGCGAGCCTGCCGCTGAAGCTCTTCGAATACCTCGGCGCCGGGCTGCCCGTCGTGGCGACGGAGTTGCCGAACCTGCGAGAGGTCGGCCCGGAGTGGGCCATCCGTCTGACCGACGGACCGGGGACCTTCCCGGGGTTGGTCGAAAAGGCGCTCGGCGATGGCCCGAGCCGACGCAACGACCGCCTCGACCTCGCTGCACCCCATGATTGGGAGGCACGCGTCGACGCCATCCTCGGCCGGCTGGGTGAGCGCTTCGCCGACTGACGCGGCTCGCCGCTAGCGGCGGAAGCTCGGGTGGAAGAGCACGAGCACCGCGAGCACCTCGAGCCGGCCCGCAATCATCACGCCCGACAACAGGAGCTTCGTCCACGCGCCAAAGTGCGCGTAGCCATCGATCGGGCCCGCGTCCCCGAGTGCGGGGCCGACGTTGCCGACCGCTGACACCCCCACCGAGATGGCCGTCACGAAGTCGAACCCTTCGGCGGCGATCACGAAGGAAGTGAGCGCGACCAGGAGCCCGTAGGCGATCAGGAAACCCCAGACGCCGGTCAGGACCTCGGCCGGGACGGGCTGCCCGTCGTGCTTCACGCGTTGCACCGCGTGGGGGTGGACCAACTGCCCGAGGGCGTCCGAGAGCACCCGGAACGAGATCACGACACGCAGCCCCTTCACCGCTCCCGTGGTCGAGCCCGCCATGCCGCCGAGCAGCATCAACAGAAGCAGGACGACCTGGGCGCCGATGGGCCACGCGTCGAACAGCGCGCTGTGATAGCCGGTGCCCGTCATCATCGAAACGCTCTGGAAGGCGGCCCCGCGGATGCCCCCGTGGTCGACCGGCGCCCGCGACAGCAGCCAGGCCACGAGGACGGTGGCCCCGGCCAGCATGCCCAGGTAGTAGCGGAGCTCGACGTCCGCCAGGGCCTGCCGGATGCGCCCCGTCAGCAACTCGAAGTGCACGACGTAGTTGATGCCGCCGATCACCATGAAGAAGATCACGATCCAGTCGATCGCCGCCGAGTCGAAGGCCCGGATCGAGTCGTCGCGCGTCGAGAACCCGCCGGTCGCTGCGTTGGTGAAGGCGTGGCAAAGACCCTCGAAGGGCGACATCCCGGCCAGGACGAGCATCACCCACTCGAGTGCCGTGAACCCGACGTAGATCAGCCAGAGCCGGCGGGCGGTGTCGGCCATGCGCGGCGCGATCTTCTCGGCCACCGGGCCGGGCGCCTCGGTGCGGAAGAGCTGCATGCCGCCGATGCCGAGCAGCGGGAGCACGGCGATCGCGAAGACGATGATCCCCATTCCACCGATCCACTGGGTGAGGGCTCGCCAGAAGAGCACCGAGCGTGCCTGGGATTCGAGCGCCGTCATCACGGTCGCGCCGGTGGTGGTGAAGCCCGAGGTCGACTCGAACAGCGCGTCTGCGAGGGGCAGGTCGCGAGCGAGGAAGTACGGGATGGCGCCCAGGCACGATGCGAGGACCCAGCCCACGGCGACGATCACGAACCCATCCCGAGCGTGGAGGTTTTTCTCCTCGGGCCGCACCGTCGCCACGAGCACGCCGCCGAAGAGCAATCCGATGATCGCCGCGGCAGCAAAGTGGAGGGTCGGCTCGTCGTACCAGAGCGCGACGGCCACCGGCAGGAGCAGGAAGACTCCGAGGATGGCGACGAGCCCGCCGAGGATCCTGACCGTCTGAGCCGGGTTCATGGTGGCGGGCTGAGTCTAACGACCCGGAGCCTTCGGCGTCGAAGCGGCTTCGCCCGAAGCGGAGTCGCTCGGATTCGCCTGAAGCCGAGTGTCAGGGCAGGTCGAGTTCCTGGGGCGGGTGTTCGATGCCCTCATCGCGCAAGCGCAGGGCCAGGTCGAGGCGCGCGGCGGCCTGGATGAGACCCAGGTGGCTGAATGCCTGAGGGAAATTTCCGAGCGGCTGGCCCGTCGCCGGGTCGACCTCCTCGGACAGCAGGCCCACATGATTGGTGGCGGTCTGGTGGTCGGTGAAGACCTGGAGCGCCTCGTCGAGCTGGCCCGCCAGCGCCAGGGCTTCGGCGAGCCAGAAGCCGCACAGGACGAAGGCGCCCTCTTGCGTGCCGATCCCATCGTCGCTGCGATAGCGGCGCAGGAACCGGCCCTCGCCCAGCTCCTTCACGACACGCTCGCGCGTGCTCTTCACGTGGGGGTCGCTGGCGTCGAGGAATCCGTAGGTCGGGAAGAGCAACAGGGTCGAGTCGACGTCGGCGCCGCCGTAGACCGACGCGAAGCTGCCGATCTTTTCGTTCCAGGCCCGCTCCATGATCTCGGCGTGCAGGGCATC
Organism: Deltaproteobacteria bacterium; assembly: GCA_019311105.1. Lineage (GTDB taxonomy): Bacteria > Myxococcota_A > UBA9160 > UBA9160 > JAFDDA01 > JAFDDA01. Next base: position 8,732 of record JAFDDA010000110.1, on the reverse strand, counting down.
GCGCTTCTCGCGCCAGAGCCGCGTCTGGCTGGTCTCGCCGAAAAGCGGCGCCATCTGGACGGCGCGGTCGAGCGCGACCCAGGCCATGAGCTTCGAGTGCGTGTGATGTTGGGGCGCGGCGCGTGGCTCCCAGATGCCGTGGTCGGGCTCGGCGCTCCACTCGAGCGCCAGGTTCACCAGCACCCGGATCTGTCGCCACAGCCCGAGGTCGACGGCGCCGCCCTGGCGTTCGTGGAGGGCGATCGCATCGAGCAACAGGCCCGTGATGTCGTTCTGGCGCTGGTCGCGCGCCGCGTTGCCGATACGCACGGGCCCGCGCCCGGCGTGGCCCGCGAGGCCGGGCAGCAGCATTTCGTCTGGGACCTCGCCGCCCTCGATGGTCACCATCAGGTCGAGCTGGCCGCGGCGGTCGATGGTCTCGCGCACGAAGTGGAAGAAGCCGCGTGCCTCTTCGGGGTAGCCGATCAGGTTCATGGCGCGGATCGCCATCGCGCTGTCGCGCACCCAGGAGTAGCGATAGTCCCAGTTCCGCGTCCCGTCCTGCGGCGATTCGGGGAGGCTCGTGGTCGGAGCCGCCACGACGGCACCCGACGGCGCATACTGCAAAAGCTTCAGGGTCAGCGCCGACCGCTGGACGTCGTGGCGCCACGGCCCGTCATAGCGAAGCTTCGAAGCCCAGTTCCGCCAGAAGCGCCGCGTCGTCCGCATGTGATCGTAAGGCCGGTAGGCGAGGACGGGCTCCGGTTGTACGCCGCCCCAGGACAGGATGGCCCAGGTCCGCTCGCCCTGGCGCAGGTGGAGATGCGCCACCACGCCGCCCTCGCTGCGCGGCTCGACACGTACACCGCTGCCGAGGGCCAGGGTGCAACGTTCTCCGTTCGGGCCGATCGCGACCGCACCGTGCTCGGCGGGCTCGACCCGTGTCTCGCCGCGGCCGTAGTCGAAGCGCGGGTCGAAGATCACCTCGAGCTGGAGGCTGCCTTCATGGACCTCCAGCAGGCGATGGACTTCGTGGACCGAAAAGCGCGGGTCCTCGACCCAGGGCATGAAGTCGGTGAGGCAGGCGACGCCCTGATCGGGAACGGTGAAGAGCGTCTGCAGCACGTTGGTCTGGGAGTCATAGGCTTGCAGGCTTTCGAAGGGGCGCGCCGCGGGTGCGACCTGGAAGCGGCCACCGCGGTCGGGGTCGAGAATCGCCGCGAACACGCTCGGCGAATCGAAGCGCGGGAAGCACAGCCAATCGAGCGAACCATCCACGCCCACGAGGGCCGCGGTTGCGCCATCGCCGACGAGGGCGTGTTGACCCAGCGGTGTCGCGGCTCCACCCACCCGGAAGGGGCGCCCGAGCCGCGCAGCTTGCGTGTAGAGATCCATGGCTGTCGTCCCGCTCCAGGGTGGGTTGCCCTTGGGGACTCTTCGGTCCCGCCCATCGGGCTCTATAGCGTTCCCAGCACGGGTTGGCGTGGACTTGCCTGCGGGGTGCCGGGCGCTGGATCCGATCGCTTGACGCTCTTCGAGGCGTGCTTACCTATTCCGGCAGCAACGCACTGGCGTTCCGTAGAGGAGGATCCCATGAGTCTTTCGACCGCACCGACCCTGTTCGACCGTTTCTTCACCGAGTTCGACCCGGCCCGCGCGCCGCGCGCTGCTGCGGCACGGCCCGCCGTGGACCTCGTGGCCTACGAGGACCGCGTGGAACTCATCGCCGACCTTCCGGGCCTCGCCCGCGAGGACATCGACCTCCAGTACGGCGATGGCGTGCTGAAAATCCGCGCAGAGCGTGAGCTCGAGGTCCCCGAGGACGGCCGGGTCGTGCGCCGCGAGCGTGGCGCACGGACCTTCTCGCGCAGCTTTGCCCTGGGCGACGAGGTCGAGGTGGAGGGCATCCAGGCCGCCATGAAGGACGGTGTCCTGCGCATCACGCTGCCCAAGAGCGAGCGCGTTCGCCCGCGGCAGATCGAGGTCAAGGTCAACTAGGGGCCGGCTTCGAGTCGGGTGCGGCGCTGCCGCGAACCGGAGATCTTGAGCGGCGCCGTTTTGGGTTCGTTTGCGAACTCGAGGCGGCGTCCGTCGTTCATGTCGAAGATCGGCGTCTTCAGCAGCCCACGCTTGTCGAGCCAGAAGCGGATCGACGTCTCCAGCACGCCCAGGCCGTAGGTGACCGAGCGGCTGAAGTTGATCGAGGACGCTTCTTCGAAGTAGGCGGTCGGGCAACTCACTTCGCCGATCCGGAACCCACCGTAGATGACCTGGGCGAGCATCTGGTTGTCGAAGACGAAGTCGTCGCTGTTCTCGGCGAGCGGGAGCTTCTCGATCACCTCGCGCCGGAAGGCGCGATAGCCCGTGTGGTACTCCGACAGCTTTGCGCCGCACAGCAGGTTCTGGCTCAGGGTCAGCATGCGGTTCGCGAAGTACTTGTAGGCCGGCATGCCGCCCGCGCGGGCGGTGCCGCCGAGGATCCGCGAGCCGAGCACGGCGTCGTAGGGGCCGTCGGTCAGGAGCCCGACCATCGCCGGGATCAACTTTGGCGTGTACTGGTAGTCGGGGTGGAGCATCACCACGACGTCCGCGCCCAGGCGGAGTGCCTCGGCATAACACGTCTTCTGGTTCCCGCCGTAGCCGCGGTTGTCCGGGTGAACGAGGGTGCGCAGGCCCAGGCGGCGGGCGATCTCGGCCGTGTCGTCACCGCTCGCGTCGTCGGTCACGACGATCTCGTCCACCAGGTCCAGCGGCACCTCGGCCACCGTCCGCTCCAGCGTCTCGGCGGCGTTGTAGGCCGGCATCACGACGACGATCTTTTTCCCGCGGAACACGTCGGCTCGTTATCCTCTCTCGTGCCTCGCCCGGGTGGCGAAATGGGTAGCCGCGAGCGACTTAAAATCGCTTGGCCTCTGGCCGTGCAGGTTCGAGTCCTGCCCCGGGCACCCTTCGAGGCGCAGTTTTCGATCGGACGCGGATTGTGACGGAATCGGGTGTCGGGTGCCCGCCGGGCCGAGGGCTGCGGCTCGCCCGGCGACGCGTTGCCTCAGGAGGTCTCGCGCACCCGGGAGCGGACATCGTCGGCTGCGAGCAGCGCATCGAGTGCCTCGCGGTCGAGCAGCGTCGTCCGCTGATAGCCGAGCTCCGGCAACTCCAGCTCCAGACGGAAGAGTTCGCGCGGGTTCTCGAAGATGCGACGGATGCGCACGCCACCGTTGCCCTCGATGATCTCGGCGCGCAACGACTCGACGATCCGCTCTACACGCCGCTCGCGGCGAGAGACGGGGTCGAGGGTCGCGTCCACGGAACGCGGGCGATTGGAGATCTTGTACAGACCACGCGGCTTCGTCACGAGGGGAAGCATACCGCCGGCGCTGGGTCGGCATCAAGCGCGTGAGGTGTCGCCCGACTTTTTCCCATCGCTGCGCGAGCCGCTCGGGCGAGTCTCGCGTGAGGCGTTCGGACGGCCCTCTCGCGTGGAGCGAGCGATCCATGCTTGGAGGCGTGCCAACTCTTCGGGGGTCGCGCCGAGAAGCTCGATGCCCACGCCCCGCTCGGAAGACGGAGCCAAACTCTTTTTGACCCACGCCACGCGGCCCACAGCATCGATGTCTTCGCCGCCAGGCAGCGTCAGCTCCACGAGCAGGCGTCGCCCCGGCTCGAGCGGCTCCGCCGTCTGGATGAAGAGGCCCGTTCGCGACACGTTCGAGCAGACCTCGCTCGAGGAGCGGAAGAACGGGCGCCCGGTGCCGGGGTCGCGCTCCGGGTCGATCGTCGAGATCCGTACGGGCGCACTCAGCGACACGCGCGGCTCACGCCGTTGATTCGTCTCCTGCCCGTCGCTCATCGGCCCCTCCTAGGCTGGGCGCCCGGTGGGTGCCCTCCCCGAACCCATCGGATGCAAGGCGCCGGCAACTTGAGCGCAGAGAGCGGTGCGGAAGCGAAGCTCAAGCAAGGAAGCAGCGTGGACGAAGAAAGTGGGGTCGAAACCACCCCTCCATCCGGCGCCTCAGGCCTGCGGAGGGCGGAGGCGCCCCCGTGGCCCATGCGGATGCCATGGATCTGTTCGAAGCGCGCGAAGCCCCGGTCGGGCGCGTGACCCTGTCGCAATCGCTGCGCGAGATGATGCCCTTCGACGTGCCGCGCGACCTGGCGGTGGGCCCTGCGTGCGAAGCGGGTCCGGCACCGGTGCTGGCCCTGGCGGCCGACGTGCGCAACGTCGCCATCGGAGACCTGCTGGGCATGTTGCAACGCGCGGCTCGCTCAGGCCTGGTGCTGTTCGGCTTTCGCGACCACGCCAAGGCGATCTACGTCCATCGCGGCGAGGTCGTTTTCGCTGCTTCGAACCTGGCGGGCGACCGCATCGGCGAATCCCTGGTCCGCTCGGGGAGGCTCTCCCTCGAGGCCCTGCGCCTCGCGGAGCGCAGCTTCGCGCCGGGCGAACGCTTCGGAAAGACGCTCGTCGAGCTCGGCCACGTGACGCCGCGCGAGCTCTGGCACGGGGTGAAGTACCAGGTGGAGGAGATCGTCCGCTCGCTCTTCTCCTACACGGATGGCGCCGTCTACTTCTTCGCCGGTGAAGTGAAGCCCGACAACGTCGTGCGGCTGTCCCTGCCCACCGAGCGCCTGGTGGAGGAGGGCATCGAGCAGCGTGAGGGGCTGCGGCGCTTCGTAGCGCTCCTGCACGAACCGGGGGTCGAACTCGTACGCACCCCCGATGCCAGCGAGAACCTCGAAGGCTCCGAACTGCTGCTCTACCACGCCCTGGCGGGCGAGGTTCGTTTCGCGAACCTGGTCGCGAATCTCGACCTCGACGAGCGTTCGGCGGCCCGAGCCGTCGAGATGCTGCGCCGCCTGGGCGCTCTCAAGCTCCGGCGCCGCACCCTGGAGACGGCGGTCGAGCCCGCTCTGGACGAAGAGGCGCTGCGCCGTTCCGTGAACGCGCACCTCAAACTGATCGCGGAACTCGCCGCTCCGATCGTGGCGGTCGAAGGGGCGCAGGGGCTGCGCGAGCGCTTCGGCAGCGTGTTGGAGGAGATCTCACACCGCTACCCAGCGCTGTTGGCGGGGGTTCCCATGGGCCCTGCTGCGACCCTCGACCCCGGCCCCGTCGTGGTGCGCGCCCTGGGTCTGCGCGGCGACCGGCAGGAGCAGGTCCGCGCGGCGCTCGGCGAGCTGGTCTCGTACCTCGAGTTCGAACTCAAGAATCACGCCGACATCCTCGACGCCGACGCCTTTCTCGGACCGGTCGAAGGCCTCCGCCGCGAACTCTGAGCCGGGCGGTCCTTCCAGGGCCTCGGCCCGGGCGGCCCTCGCAGGGCGCGCATCCGCGGTAGGCTGCGGCAGTGCAAAGCGACCGCGAGATCCTTTACGGCGTTCATCCCGTGCTCGAGGCGCTGCGCGCCGGGCGCCGACGTGCTCTGCGCCTCCATCTGCGGCCGCGAGCCCGGGACGAGGTCCAGGAACTCGAGCGCCTGGCCCGGGCCGCAGACGTCCCCGTCACCGAGGCCGACGAGGCGAGCCTGTCGGCCCTGGCCGGCCCGGACACCCGAACCCAAGGCGTGGCGCTCGAGGCCGGGCCCCTGCCGGAACTCGAGCCCGAGGAGCTGGTGACCGAGGGGGGAGAACAGGATCTCCTGGTCGCTCTGGATGGGGTAGAAGACCCCCAGAACGTCGGAGCCATCGTTCGCGTGGCCGAGGCCGCGGGCGCCCGGGGCCTGATCCTGACCCGCCGTCACGCGCCGCCGCTCACCCCCGCGCTGGCCCGCGCCAGCGCCGGCGCCATCGAGCACCTCCCCATCGCCCGCGCCACGAACCTGGCCCAGACCCTCAAGATATTGAAAAACAATGGGTATTGGGTTTTCGGGGCCGACTCCGGCCAAGGCGAAGACCTGTTCGGCCTGGCCGACCGGGTCGTCTCGGGGCGAAGGCTCGTGCTGCTCGGCGCCGAGGGCCGAGGGCTTCGACCCGCAGTGCTCGACCAGGTCGACCACAGGGTCCGGATCCCGCTGGCCGGGCGGATCGACTCGCTCAACGTCTCGACCGCTGCGGCCGTCCTGCTGTTCGAGCTGAGGCGTCGCCAAGCCCTCATCGGCTAGAAGGGGATTCGCCTAATTTCTCGGGCGGTTCCGGGCTCAGTCGCCTTGCTGGCCGGGGCGGCGCCGCCTATATTCCGGCCACTTCAGGAAACAGGTGATCGCGGCTTCGGTCGCGTTGGAATTCAAGCAGGCGACGACTCGCTTCCGGGCCGGCGTAGCTCAACTGGTAGAGCAGCTGATTTGTAATCAGCAGGTTGCGGGTTCGAGTCCCATCGCCGGCTCCAAGTTCGGCAAGGCCGATCGAAGATCGAGGAAACCTCTTCGTTACGGGGCAGGGGCGGCGGCGTCATGACGGGAACAACCCCGACGCCGTAGAGAAAATCGAATAGTGGTGCGTAACAGCTCCCGGTCGGCGGCTCTCTCTTTCGAAGACGAAGTCGCCGGGGCTTGGGGCTGCTTACGCTCTTATGTGTTTTCGCAGGGTCGGCACGAGTCGAGGACGGAGAGGTACCGAAGCGGCCAAACGGGGCAGACTGTAAATCTGCTGTCTTATGACTTCGGAGGTTCGAATCCTCCCCTCTCCACCACTCGGGCTCGAAGTCGCGGCGGAGCGGACGAGGTGCCGAGGCAAGGCAGGAAGTTCTCAGCGGGAATAGCTCAGTTGGCTAGAGCATCAGCCTTCCAAGCTGAGGGTCGCGGGTTCGAGTCCCGTTTCCCGCTCCAACGTTGCCCCGACAGTCAGTGGAACGCTTCGTAGCTTCGAGGGGATGAGAAACAGCGGCCGGCGGAAACGACCGGCCGGCGCACACGGAAGGATCGGCTCACGTAGCTCAGTTGGTAGAGCACGTCCTTGGTAAGGACGAGGTCAGCGGTTCGATCCCGCTCGTGAGCTCCAGCCAACCGAACGAAGAGCCGCCACGAGCGGAACCGAACGGCGAGCCCCACGACGAGCGGGCCGCAGGAAACGAGGAGAGTCGAGCGAGATGGCCAAGGAAAAGTTCGAGCGCAACAAGCCCCACGTGAACGTCGGCACGATCGGCCACGTGGACCATGGCAAGACGACGCTTACGGCGGCGATCACGGCGCGTCAGGCGAGCAAGGGCCTGGCCGACCGGGTCGACTTCGCGAACATCGACAAGGCACCCGAGGAGCGCGAGCGTGGCATCACGATCGCGACGGCCCACGTGGAGTACCAGACGGAGAACCGTCACTACGCCCACGTGGATTGCCCCGGCCACGCCGACTACGTGAAGAACATGATCACGGGCGCGGCACAGATGGACGGCGCGATCCTCGTGGTGAGTGCGGCCGATGGCCCGATGCCGCAGACGCGCGAGCACGTGTTGCTGGCCCGCCAGGTGAACGTTCCCCACATGGTCGTGTTCCTGAACAAGGTCGACCAAGTGGACGACGAGGAGCTGCTCGAGCTGGTGGAGCTCGAGGTTCGCGAGCTGTTGTCGAACTACGAGTTTCCCGGGGACGACATTCCGATCGTGAAGGGTTCGGCGTTGAAGGCGGGCGAGGATCCGACCAACGACGAAGCCAACAAGTGCATCGACGAGCTGATGGAAGCGATCGACTCGACGATCCCGGAGCCTGAGCGGGCGTTGGACAAGCCGTTCCTGATGCCGATCGAGGACGTGTTCTCGATCACGGGCCGCGGCACGGTGGTGACGGGCCGCGTGGAGCAGGGGATCGTGAACACGGGCGACGAGGTCGAGATCGTCGGGATCAAGGACACGGCGAAGACCGTGGTCACGGGCGTGGAGATGTTCCGCAAGCTGCTCGACGAGGGTCGGGCCGGGGACAACATCGGCGCCCTGCTGCGGGGCACGGGCAAGGACGAGGTGGACCGGGGTCAGGTGCTGGCGAAGCCGGGCTCGATCGGAGGGCGGTCGTCACACGCCGTTCTTCAACGGGTACCGGCCGCAGTTCTACTTCCGGACGACGGACGTGACGGGTGTTGCCAACCTGCCCGAGGGCACGGAGATGGTGATGCCCGGAGACAACGTGGAGATGACGGTGGAGCTGATCACGCCCATCGCCATGGACAAGGAACTCCGCTTCGCCATCCGCGAGGGCGGCCGAACCGTCGGTGCGGGTGTGGTTGCGGAGATCATCGAGTAGCGAGTAGATGCGGCGGCGGCTCCCTGCAAGCGAAGCGCGCAGTGAGGCAAAGCCGAACGAAGGCGGGCAGGGCGACATGCGCGGCCGATACCCCGCAAAGAGAAGGCGCGTAGCACAATTGGTAGTGCATCGGACTCCAAATCCGGAGGTTGGGGGTTCAAGTCCCTCCGCGCCTGCCAAGCCTGAACGCGACTGAACGAGAGGAACCGACATGGCCAGCAATCCCGCCGATTGGGTACGCGACGGACGTCAGTTCCTCACGGAGGTCCAGGGCGAGTTCAAGAAGGTGACGTGGCCGAGCCAGCAGGAATACGTCGGCGGGACGATCGGTGTGGTCGTGGTCGTGACGATCGTGACGATCGTTCTCGGCCTGGCCGACTTCGCTCTTGGCCGAGTGGTTCAAGCGATCCTCCCGTAGGGGGCGCGAGAGAATGGAAACGATGACGGAACCGATGGAACCCGGAACCGAGACGGTGGCGCCTGCGGCGCAAGGTGAGAGCGCTAGCAAGAAGCGCTGGTACATCGTCCACACGTACTCGGGCCACGAGGTGAAGGCGAAGCAGTCGCTGCTCGAGCGGGCGAAGGTGC
>JAFDDA010000199.1 GCA_019311105.1 Deltaproteobacteria bacterium | reverse complement strand
CGACAGCGGCGTGCGGCCCAGTGGACGAGGTGCCCACGACCTTCCCGAACCCCGTCTTCTACTGGATCGCCGAGGCGCGGATGCCCACATACGGGGGCAAGGGAGGCAATCCGGATGCCACGCGGCCCGGCGGCCAGGCGACGGCCACTCTGCGAATGGAGCTCATGGGGACTTTCCCTCTCGATATCAACGATGTCCGCGTGCCCGTCGCCGGCGGCCAGCTTGTGCTCCAGAGCCTGCAGATCCGCATCGACAGTCTCCTCGACCAGCAACTGTACACCGTGACCACGCCATTTGGAGTGTTCGACGCCATCCCGGCCAACGTCGACTTCGACGCCACCGGACAACGCACCCGAAACGTCGATTCTATCAAGGAGGGGTTCCAGCTTCCCGGCGACCCCATCGCCCCCGGCAGCTTCGACCAGTCGGCCTTCCCCACCGGCCCCTACAGCGCAGTCCCGTGGACGTTCAGCGGCATGGACCGATTCCTGACCTGCGCCGGTGGTCCGCAGCCCTCGGGCTTTCTGGGCCCGGTCGTCGTGATCCTGGGCGTTCCGACCCTCGTCGAGTGCACCCTCGTGGGGAGCCCGCTTGGCCCGGCCTTCGACGTCTTCCGGGTGGAGGGTCCGGAAGTCGGTGGCGGGCCGACTCTGTGGGCCGAGCTGAGTGGAACGCCCTTCGCCACCGGCGTCGTTCCCTGGGTGCCCGGGGACCCGCCCGTGGACATGATCGAGACCACGCAGTTTCGGATCACAGGGCAGGTGGCTCCAGCAGCCGTTCCGGTGCCTGCGTTGGGTTCCGGCGCGCTGGCCGCCTTGGCGGCGATTCTGGTGCTAAGCGCGCTGCGTGGACCCTGGCTGCAGCGCAAGCCCGGCGGCGGGTAGGTGCACGACAGGTTCTCGTAGCATTCGGAGGCCTGCCCTCGCCCGGAGCCTTTGCGGTGAAGAAGGGATCGATCCTTCTCGCGAAGCTCACCGATGCGGTCCCAGTCCCAGCCGAGGACGTCGAGGAGCACCTCCTCGGTGTGCTGGCCGAGCTCGGGGGCGGGGGTGCGAACGGAGCCCGGGGTTTCCGAGAGACCGACGGGGACGCCGACCATCTTCGTCGGGCCGTGCTCCGGGTGGTCCAGCTCGACGATGTAGTCGTTGGCGAGGACCTGCGGGTCCTGCGGGAGGTCGTCCACCGTGTTGACGATGGTGTAGATCAGGTCGCTCTCGTCGTCGCGCAGGAATTGCAGCCACTCGTCACGTGTCTTCTGCGCGAAGGCCTCGTCGAGGAGAGCAACGCACTCCTTCGAGTTTCCCGCCCGCGCCTTCATGTTCTCGAAGCGTGGATCGCTCGCGAGCTCCGGTCTGCCGATGATCCGCGCCACATCGGCCCAGTAGCGGTCGGCCTGCAGCATCGCGAGGGCCAGCCATTGATCGTCGGCGCAGCGGTAGTGATTCCACAGCGGGTTGAAGGCCTGCGCGCGGAAGCTCCGCGGCATGGCGATGCCGGCCATCAGCTTCATCGACAGCGACAAACCCTGGAGGAAGGCCATCGAGCCGAGGTGAGAGGCGTTCACCTCCTGGCCCACGCCATGCCGCTCCCGCGCGACCAACGCGGTCATCACGCCGTACGCCATCATGATGGCGCCCATCTGATCGGCGATGCCGCCGGCGATGGCGAGGGGCGGCATGCCCGGTTCGCCGGTCGCGTTCATGATGCCGGAGCGTGCGAGGCCCAAGTGGTCGAAGGAGGGCTCGGCGCTGTCGGGGCCCTCGGGCCCGTAGCCTGTGGCGCTGGCGTAGATGAGTCGCGGGTTGAGGGCGCGCAGGCTCGCGTAACCGAGGCCGATGCGGCCGGCCACTCCCTTGCGGAAGTTCTGCACGAAGACGTCGGACTTCGCCGCGAGCGCGTGAACGACTTCGACGCCCTCGGGCTTCTTGAGATCCAATGTGATGGACTTCTTGTTGCGGTTGTTGGCTTCGAAATACCAGTTCGGCCGGCCCTTCGTCTCCTGCCCGGCGGCGGCGACGATCCAGCGGCCCGGGTCGCCGGTACCGCGTTGCTCGATCTTGATGACATCGGCGCCCATGTCGCCGAGCATCGCGGTGCAGACCGGTCCCTGTTGCCAGATGGTCCAGTCGAGGACCGTGATTCCGTCGAGGGGTCGAGGCATGGGGGGCTCCTTGGTTGCTGGGACTTCGCTGGAATCATTTCCTGGAAGCCCGAGAGAAACGTGCGAGGCAGACGGCCTACTGCAGGTAGTTCGTGCCGCCCATCCGCACCGCCTTGGGATTCACGCGCACGTGCACCACGGCGAGCTTGTCCGCCGCCAGAGCGCGATCGAGAGCCGGACGGATTTCGGACGGCTGCTCCACGTACTCGGCATGGCCGTCGACCATTTCCGCCAGTTTCTCGTAACGCGCTGGGAGCAACGAGGCGATCTTGGGCGAACCCGGCGGCAGCATGTGATCCTGGAGCATGTGACCGGCGATGCCCTCGTTGTTCACCACCACGAAGATGGGCTTCGCGCCCACGCGTGCGGCGGTCTCGACGACCATCGCAGCTGAACCAAAGGCGTAGTCACCCAGCACTCCGACCGAGACGCGGTCGGGGCACGCCAGGCTCGAGCCCACCACGTAGGGAGCGCCGACTCCCATCGAGCCGGTGGTGCCCGCATTCAGTCGCGAACGATTCTCGTAGGACGGCAGCAACGCCCGGCAGATGCCCATGATCGTCTCGCACTCCGCAGTCACAATCGCATCACGCGGGAGCGCCTCCCGAACCTCCGAGACGACGCGGTAGGGGTTGATCGGAATCGCATCGTCTGCGAGGGCCTGGCCGGCCTTCGCTTCGTTGCTCCGCGCCTTCTCCTGCAACGACGCCAACCAGCCGGCCGCAGCCTGGCTCGGCCCGCGGTCTGCGAAGGCGCCGTCGATCGCCTCCGCAGCGGAGCGCGCGTCGGCGACGAGGCCGATCGACACCCGGGCGCCCGAGACGAACTCCTCGGGCTCCACGTCCACCTGGACGACGGTCGCGTCCTGCGCGAAGCGGCGACCCATCCCGAAGATCCAGTTGAAGCGGCCGCCGAACATCACGATCAGGTCCGCTCCGGCGAGGGCTTGCGAGCGCGCGGCGTTGGCGAAGTTCGGGTGATCGTCGGGCAGGGTCCCGCGCGCCATGGGAGAGCAAACATAGGGGATGCCGCGGTCGACGAGCTTGGCGATCGCGGGGCCGGCGTCCGCCCAGGCGGCCCCCTTCCCGACGAGCAGCAGCGGTCGCTCGGCGCTCTCGAGATAGCCTGCCACGCGCTCGACGACGTTCGGGTCGGGATGCGGCCGCGAGATCTCCGGCGCGTCGCGCAACACGGCATCCGCCTCCTCGATCTTCCGGCCGACCACTTCCCCCGGAAAATCGAGATACACCCCACCCGGCCGGCCTTCGAGGGCCTTCCCCAGTGCCAGGTGGAGCCACTCCCCGATTCGCTCCGTCGAGTCGACCCGGCCGGTCCACTTGCAAACCGGGCGGGCGACCGAAAGCTGGTCCAGCTCCTGGAAGCCGCCGAGGCCCGTCGTGTTCGAGAACGCGGAGCCGCCCAGCACCACCAGGGGCATTGCGCTCTCGGTGGCGACGTAGAGGGGGGTGATGCAGTTGGTGACGGCCGGACCGGAGCCCGCCACGAGCACGCCCGGCCGCTGCTTCTGCCAGCCCCACGCCGAAGCCATGAAGCCCGCATTGATCTCGTGGCGGCAGCCGATGACCCGAAGCCCCTCCAGCTGCCCGCCGGCGAAGAGTTCGATCATCGGGCCCGCGACCACGCCGAAAAGGGTGTCGATACCGGCCCGCTGCAGCTGACGGGCGGCGATCTGTCCGCCGTGGATCTTGGCCATGGAGCCTCGACCTCCCACATGGCCGGCGACCCGGTGCCGCCGGCTGGCCGTCATTCTCACACCTCTGGCCGTTTCCAGCCAATGCTGCCGCTCAGCTGGCGTTGAACGCCCTGATGAGTCGCCGCCAGCGTGCCGGGTCGTCCTTTTCCGGCTCACCGAAGTAGATCAGAACTTCGTCCAGCATGTCGCCGTACTTGTTCTGGAGCAGCTGCGGCACCTGGTCGTACGAGCCCGTCACTGCGAACTCGTCGAGCATTTCGTCGGTGATCTCCTTCGCCATGGTGTCCCAGTCGCCGCTTCGCGACTTGTCCCGCAGTCGGAGGAAGGTCTCGCCCCAACCGTGCGCCTCGAAGGTCGCCTTGTAGGTGCTGGTCGAGCCGTAGAAACCGACCATCTCCCGGACCCGCTCGCGCATCGTGTCGAGTTCCTGCGGGGTGTCGCCCATGATCGCCATCACGGGCGCGGTGATCGTGATCTCGCTCCGCTTGCGTCCAGCCTTCCGCAGGCCCGCTTCGATGCTCGCAATCACGTTTTCGCGCAGGGAAGTCGCGCTGTGGAAGCCGTGTGCGTGGAAGCCTTCGCACAGCTCGCCCGCGGTTCGGCAGTTGTACGGGCTCACCGCGCCGATGAAGATCGGCGGGCGGGGGACCTCCAGCGGGCCGGGGTTGAACATCGGGGTCATCAAGCTGTAGTCGAAGAACTCACCCTGAAAAGCGAGCTCGGTGCCGTTCTGCCAGCAATCCCAGATCGCGCGAATTGCGAGGACGTACTCGCGCAACCGCGGTCCGGGCGACTCCCACCGCACGCTGAAGCGACGCTCGTTGTGCGCCTTGACCTGCGTCCCGAGACCGAGAATGAATCGGCCGTTCGTGGCACGCTGCAGGTCCCAGGCGGTATAGGCCAGCACCATCGGATTGCGCGGGAAGACCAGCGCAATTTCAGGTCCGAGCTTGATCCGGCTCGTCACCGTGGCGGCGACGGCCAGTTGCATGAACGGCTCGTGCTTTCGTTCGGAGATGTAGAGCGACTCGAAGCCGAGATCCTCGATCTTCTTGGACGGCTCCGCCACGTCTTGCAGGGAATCGACGACCAGATTGGTGCTGAGCTTCATATCGTTCTCCTGCCCGAGTCTCCTGCGGGAGCGTCCTCCGCCTTCACTTCGGAGCGAGCTTCCAGACGACGATGTCGCGATCGCGGTAGACGGGCTTCCCCAGTCGCCGTCGCAACCTCGGCAGCAGCGAGTTCGACATCGGGGGCGGCTGCGCACCGATGGCTCGTTGGGCGGCCATGAAAGCCACCTGCTCGGGCGCCGACTCCGGCCGCCACACGTCGCG
>JAFDDA010000109.1 GCA_019311105.1 Deltaproteobacteria bacterium | reverse complement strand
CAGTTCGCGCGTCCCGTGGTTCGGTGACATCCCGATCCTCGGCTGGCTCTTCAAGAGCGAGACTCGCAAGCTCGAGAAGGTCAATCTGCTGATCTTCCTGACGCCGCACATCATCCGAAAGCAGGCCGATCTCGAGTTCCAGACCCTGCGCAAGCGCGAGGAATTTCGACAGCGCTCCGTCGAGGCCATGGAACTCTCGGAGCGCGAGCGCAAGGAGGTCGAAAAGAAGAACGAGAAGGCTGCGGAGCTTGGTCTCCCCGTTCCCGACCAACGCGGCCGCAACCCGCTGCGACGAGCGGTGCTTCTACACGAAGACCGCTATCCGCTGGAGCGCATGCGCGAAATCGAGAATGAAGCCGCCGAGGAACGCTCACGCTTCGAGGCCCAGGAAGAGGCCGCGCTGACCGCGCCCCGGTACAGCGTGCAGGCGGCCGTGTTCGGGACCGAGGCGGCCGCGACGACGACGATGACCGAGCTCGTGGATGCCGGGTATGACGGCTTTATCGTGGCCGGTCAGGAAATCGGTGGCCTGCTCTTTCAGGTGTTGCTCGGGCCCTACGAGGGCGTCGACGAAGCGCGCAACGTGGCCGATGCCGTGCGGGCGGGCTTCGGGCTCTCTCCCGCCGTCTTGATCGGGGAACCGATGGCGCGGTCGTTCGGGGACGACCCGCGCGAGGATGGCGGGCCGTGAGCGCTGCAACCGACGACGGCAACCTCGAGCTCGGCTCGGTCCTGCTGCGCACCACGCGGCTGACGCCGGAGCAGCTCGATGAGGCGCGGCACACCCAGGAAACCACCGGACGACGCCTGATCGACGTGCTCGTCGACGAGGGCCACGTGGACGAGACCGAGGCGGCCCGTGCCCTCGGCGAACAGCTCGGCCTGCCCGTTCGCGAATTGATCCGGCCGACCGACGTCGACGAAGACCTGCTCTCGAAGGTGCCCATCGCGTTCGCACGCCTGCATCACCTGCTGCCCCTCCACCGCGACGAAACCACCGTCTCCGTCGCCGTCTCCGACCCCTTCGACACGACGGCACTCGACGACCTCCGGCTGCTGTTCGACGGCGCGGAGATCAACACCGAGCTGGCGAGCCGCCGCGTGATCGTCTCGGCCATCAACGACGTCTACGACCGTGGGCCCGCCTCGGCCGAGAAGCTCGCTCGACGCCATGGCCCACGAGATCAGCCATCAGCCCCAGGATCTCCTCGACGCCTCCAACGACGCGCCGATCATCCGTCTGGTGAACTCGCTGCTCCAGAGCGCCGTGAAGGAGCGTGCCTCGGACATCCACCTCGAGCCCTTCGAGGAGGAGATCCGCGTGCGCTTCCGCATCGACGACGTGCTCTACGAGCCGATCCCGCCCCTGCCCCGTTCGCTCCAGGGCAGCATCGCGTCGCGCATCAAGATCATGGGCGGCCTCAACATCGCCGAGAAGCGCCTGCCCCAGGACGGGCGCATCCGCCTGAAGATCGCGGGCAAGGACTACGACGTGCGGCTCTCGACCGTGCCCGTGGCCCATGGCGAACGCCTGGTCATGCGGCTGCTGCCGCGCTCGACGGAGCTGCTCAACCTGACCCACCTCGGGTTCAACAAGCAGCAGCTCGAGGTCTGGTCGAAGCTGATCTCACGGCCGAACGGCATCGTGCTGGTCACGGGCCCGACGGGCAGCGGCAAGACGACCACGCTCTACGGCGCCCTCGCCCAGATCAACGGCACCGACAAGAACATCCTCACCATCGAGGACCCGGTCGAGATCCAGCTGCGCGGCGTCGGGCAGGTGGAGGTGAACCCGAAGATCGGGCTCACCTTCGCGGCCGGGCTGCGCTCGTTCCTGCGCCAGGATCCGAACGTGATCCTGGTCGGTGAGATCCGCGACCTCGAGACGGCCGAGATCGCCATCCAGGCGTCCCTCACGGGCCACCTCGTCTTCTCGACGCTCCACACCAACGACGCATCGAGCGCACTGACGCGACTCGTCGACATGGGGGTCGAGCCGTTCCTCGTGGGCTCGTCGCTCGTCGCCGTGCTGGCGCAGCGCCTCGTGCGCGTGCTCTGCACGGATTGCCGCGAGGCCTACGACCCCACGGACGAGGAGTTCCGCGAGCTCGGCATACGCCGCCCGGCCCAGGCCGTGACGACCTTCCGCGCCGGGAGCTGCGGCCGCTGCAGCCAGACCGGCTACCGCGGCCGCGTGGGCATCTTCGAGATGTTGCTGATCGACGACGAGATCCGCGCGCTCGTCACCCAGAACACCGATGCCAAGTCCATCAAGCGCAAGGCCATGGCCCTCGGCATGCACACCCTCCGCATCGACGGCGCACGAAAGGTCCTGGCCGGGGTCACCTCCGTCGCCGAGATCCTGCGCGCCACCGAGGACGAGGGCGTCGTCGCCGAGATCTAGGGGGCGCCGTGCCGGTCTTCGAATACAAAGCCATCGATCGCGGCGGGCGCAGCCAGAAGGGCTTCGTCGATGCCGAGAACGCGCGCGCGGCCCGCCTGCAACTGCGCGACGAGGGCGTCTTTCCGACCGAGCTTCGCGAGGGGGCCGACGATGCGATCCCCAGCGACGAGGGCTCGCGCTTCGAGATCCGCATGCCGCGCCTCGGCGTCTCGCTCATGGATCAAGCGGTGGCGACGCGCCAGCTCTCGACGCTCGTCGGCGCGGGTGTGCCCTTGATCTCCGCCCTCGGCGCCATCTCGGAGCAGTGCGAAAACGCCCGCCTGAAGGCCGAGTTCGGCCGGGTCCGCGACCGCCTGAACGAGGGTGCCTCCCTCGCCGACGCCATGGCCAGCGGCGACGTCTTCTCGGACCTCTACACGAGCATGGTTCGCGCGGGCGAAACCGGTGGCGCGCTCGAAGCCATCCTCGAGCGGCTCGCCAGCTACCTCGAATCCCAGGTCCGCTTGCGGAACAAGGTCAGCGCGATCCTCGTCTATCCCATATTCATGTTGTTCTTCACCCTGATCATCGTGGGGGTGCTCGTGACCTTCGTGCTGCCCCAGATCACGACCCTGCTCGACAGCCTCGACCAGGAGCTGCCCGTCTACACGCGGGTGATCATCGGGGGCTCGGAGTGGGTGCGGTCGTATTGGTGGGTCCTCGCCATCGCGCTGCTCGCCGGCTTCGCGGGCTTCCGTGCCTTCGTCGCCACGGAACGGGGGCGCCGCAGCTGGGACCAGACGCTTCTCCGGCTCCCGGTCGTCGGCCGGGTGACGCGGGTCGTGGCGGTGTCTCGCTTCGCTCGAACCCTCTCGACGTTGCTTTCCGGCGGCATCCCGATCGTCCAGGCCATGGCCGTCGGCCGCGACGTCGCCGGCAACGTGGTGCTCGGCGACGCCATCGACAAGGCGCGCGAGAGCATCACCGAGGGCGCGTCGATCGCCCAGCCGCTACGCCAGAGTGGACAGTTCCCACCCATGGTCACGCAGATGATCGAGGTCGGGGAACAGAGCGGACAGCTCGAAGCCATGCTCGCCAAGGTCGCGGAAACCTACGACGAGGAGGTCGAGACCACGGTCTCGCGGCTGACCGCCCTCCTCGAACCCGTCCTGATCCTCATCATGGTCGGGATCGTGCTGCTCATCATCATGGCGACGCTGCAGCCGGTCCTGAAGCTCACCACCTCTCTCAGCTAGGCAAGGAGACTCCGATGTCCCACGCTCGAAACCAAGGCTTCTCACTCATCGAGATCATGGCGGTCGTCGTCATCATCGGCCTGTTGGTCGCCCTCGTCGGCGTGAACGTCACCGGCCAGATGGACACCGCGCGCGTGAAGACGGCCGCCGCCCAGATCGATCGGCTCGAGGGCGCTCTCGAGTTCTATCGCATGGACAACGCCAACTACCCGACCAGCGAACAGGGCCTCGAAGCCCTCGTCGTGCGGCCGACCTCTCCGCCCGAGCCGCGCCGCTACCAGCCCGACGGGTACCTGAAGCGCAGTTCGCTCCCGGTCGACCCCTGGGGCGAGCCCTATCACTATCTGGCACCGGGGCAGCACAACCCGCGGGGCTTCGACCTGTGGTCCTACGGCGCAGATCGCCAGCCCGGCGGCTCGGAAAACGGGTCCGACATCGGCAACTGGGATTCCTAGGCCGGGCCGCAGGTGCGCAAACGTCGCCAGGCCGGCTTCACCCTCATCGAACTCGCGGCGGTCGTCGTCGTGATCGCGCTGCTCTATGGGTTCGTCTTGCCCAACCTCGGCATCGGCAGCCGGCGGGCCCTCGACGGCGAGGCCGAAGGCCTGCGCGCCGACCTGGAGCTCGCCCGCGTGCGCGCCATCGCCACCGGGGCGCCCCACCGCATCGCCATCGACATCGATCGCGCCCGCTTCCACATGGAACGCTTCGAAAACGCGCCGCCCCCCACCGCCGAGGCGCGCGACCCGCGCGAGCCTCTCGACCTCGCGGCACCGCGCCCCGCTGCGGGAAGCTTCGAACCTCTGCCGACCCGCCACGGGCGCGTGCGCAAGTTCAGCGACGGAGTCTTCGTCTCCCGTGTCGAGACCGCTGAGGGGCCTGCCGACCAGGGCACCGTGGCGGTTGCGTTCTGGCAGGACGGCTCGGCCACGCCCGCGCGGATCCGACTCATGAACGATTCGGGCGACGAACTGGAGCTCGAGATCCTGCCCCTGGCCGACTCGGTGCGCGTCCATGTCGTCCACTAGACCGCGCCGGGGCTTCACGCTCCTCGAAGTCCTCGCCGCGGCGCTGATCATGGCCATGTTCTACGGCGTGTTGACCGCGAAGGGCGTCGAGAGCTTCGCAGCCGAGGGCGACGCCGACCGCCGCCTGCGAGCCTCCCTCGTGGCCGACCGGCACCTGGCGGACATCGAGGCCGCCCTCGCCGTGGGCCAGCCCCCTGCCGTCGGAACCCTGGAAGACCAAGAGGACGAGTTCGCCGTGCGGGTCGACGTCAGCCCCCTGCAGTTGCCGTGGGCCGATTCGGGCGAGAGCGACGACCGGGGCCGTTCGCGCCGCGACGCCGTGCCGACCTTGTTGGCGCCGCCCGAGCGCGGCTCGCCCGCGATTCTCACGGTGCACGTCACCGTCGCCTGGAACGACGGGCTCTCCGAGCGCTCCGTCGACCGCACGACCTTCGCCATCGATGCCGAAGCCATCGCCCAGACCCTGAGCGACGCCGGCGTCGTGAGTCTCGACGAGGACGGCAACCCCGTTTTCGGCGCCAACCCCGAGAATGATCGATGAGCCCGACCCACCAGCGAGGCTTCACGCTGATCGAGATGATGGCCGTGATGGTGCTCGTCGTCGCCGTCACCGGCGTCGCGCTCAACGGCTATATCGGGCTCTCGAGCCAGAGCCTCGCCGCCGCCGACCTCACGCGCGGAGCCCGACGGGCCACCGCCGTCCTCGACCGCGTGGCTCGCGACCTCGAGGCCGCGCGCCTGGTCGTCAAACCCGCAGAGATGGACCCCCTCGAACACCCCTGGGTGTTCCTCGCCGAAGCACGCGGCGGAAGCGACGGCGCCGACCGCCTGAAGTTCGTGGCCCTCGGTCAGATGCCGATCGCAAGCTCGGTGGCCGCCTCCGACCTGGCCCAGGTCGCGTGGCTGACCCAGACCACCGCGGACGGCACACGCGAGCTGCTCCGTTGGTCCCACCCGCGACTGCCCGAGGGTCTCGACCGCCGCTTCCCGCGCGCCGACGACCCGGGCGTCTTCCTGGTCGCCGACGGCGTGGAAGAGTTCGGCGTGCGCTTTCTCGACGCCGAGGGTAGGTGGACGAGCCGCTGGGACTCCTCCGCCCTCGTTCAATCGAGCCAGCTGCCCCTCGTCGCCGAGATCTCGGTCACCATGGCGCCCGAGAATTCTGGCGACGAACCCGCAGGCCCCTTCACCCGGCGCGTCGTCTTGCCCATGCTGCCCATCGATCTGGCAGGTCGCCTCGGCGGCGAAGAGGCCGCAGCCGGCAGCGAGGACGACGAGGGCGAAGACGAGAACTGCCTGCGCGTGCGCGACTGCATCGACGCCGCCGCCCTGGCCCTCGAACCCCTGCTGGCCAACATCGTGAACGACCCGAGCATCCAGGATCAATGCCTCGCCGACACCGGCATCCCGGCCAGCGTTCTGGTCGAGGCCTGCCAATGAGCGTTGCCACCGGCCGCCGAGAGCGAGGCATCGTCCTGCTGATCGTGCTCTTCTTCGTGTTGCTGCTGACCACGGCGGTCTCGACCTTCCAACGCCGGGCCACAGTCGACAGTCTGATCGCGCGCCACCGGGACGCAGCGCGCGAGGCCGAGGCGCTCGCACGAGGCGGAGTCGAGCTCGCCAAGGTCCTGCTGCTCGAGGATCGGATGCGTGAAGAGCTCGACGAGCTGCGCGTCGACAGCGCGGATGAGACCTGGGCGCTGGCCGCCTCGATCCCCCTCCCGGTAGGCGACGACGCCGTCCTGCATCTCCAGCTGCTCGATTCCGGCTCGCGCCTCAACGTCAACGCCCTCTTCCAGGAGGGGAAGATGCGCGACGAGCAGACCCTCGTGTTGCTCGAGGTGCTCTTCGAGCGCGTGGTCGAAGGGCTGCCCGGGCGCCCGGAGGACAACCTCTACGATCCGCGAGAGCTGGCGCGCAGCCTCGTCGACTTCATCGACGCGGACGAGGCCGTGGAAGGCAGCGGCGGCGCCGAAGACGACCCCTACCAGCGCGCCGACCCGCCCTATCGCGCCGCGAACCGCCCCCTGCTCTCCCTGGACGAACTGCGCCTCGTCGAAGGCGTCGACGGGCCGCTGCTCGAAGCCCTGCGCCCCTACCTCACCGTGCACCCCTGGGTCGCTGGCGACGGGATCAACCCCAACACGGCGCCACCCCACGTTCTGGGGCTCCTCTACCACGGGGTTTCGGGGGACTACCGTTTGGCCGATGTCGACTCGGTGGCGGACGTCCTGGCCGGCCGCGAAGGGGGGACACTCTGGTGCGACGAGTCGGCGACGAACGAGCGCTGCCGCCCGCTGTCCAGCGTGGTCGAGGGCACGATCTATCCCCCGCCGACGTGGTCGTCGGAGGTCTTCACGGTCATCTCTCAAGCGACCGTGGGCGAAGTGACTCGCACGGTCGAGGCCGTCCTCGACCGAACCGAACCCCACAAACCCGTCCTCCTCTCATGGCGCATGCGATGACTCGAGCGAACACACACCGCGGAGCGCGCGCTCTGCGCGCCTGAGGTATCCATCCCACCATCATGAGTCGGGGCATTCTCGGATTGGACGTCGGCAGCTACGCGGTGAAGGCCGTGGAGCTGCGCCAGACGTTGCGCGACCTCGAGGTCGTGCAGCTGCGCGAAGTCCGCCTCGGCGGCTCGGGCGGCACGCTCGCCGAGCGCCTGGCCGAGCTGGTGCGCACGCACCAGCTGCCGACCGGGAACGTGGTCTGTGCCCTGCCCGGCGACCGCGTCTCGAGCCGCGCCATCGAGTTCCCCTTCCGCGACAAGCGCAAGATCGCCCAGGCCCTGCCGTTCGAGGTGGAAAGCCAGGTCCCCTTCGATCTCGAAGACATCGTCATCGACTGGGCCGAGATCGCATCGGATCGCACGCGGACCGAACTCATCGCCACGCTCTCGCCGCGCAAGGAAGTCGCACTGCTGCTGAACGCGTTGCGCCAGGCGAACATGGAGCCGCGCGTCGTCGAGGCCGAAGGCCTGGCTCTCGGGAACCTCGGCGCGTTGTTCGAGCTGCCCGGGCGTCGCATCGTCCTCGACATCGGCCATCGCAAGAGCACGCTGTGCCTCATGCTCGACGGCCGCCCCGTGGCGGCCCGCTCCTTCCCCGTCGCCGGTCGCGCCTTGACCGAGGCGCTGGTGAAGGATCTACGCGTGGAGACCGAAGAGGCCGAACGCGTGAAGCACGAAGAGGGCGTCTTCGCCGAGCGGCTCGCGGCCTCGGTGCCGACCGCCCTCGCGACACTCGATCGCCTGGCCCGCGAAGTCGTGCGTTCCGTCGGCGCTCTCGAGCCCCAGCTCGGCGGCAAGGCGTCCGAACACCTCGACGGCATCACGCTGGTCGGAGGCACGGCGCGCCTGCACCGGCTCGACGAATATCTCACCGAGCGCACGGGGATCCCGACCGGGCCGCTCGAGCTCCCCCCGGGCCCCGCAGCGGCCTCCCTGGTCGCCGGGGGCGACCCACTCGTATTCGGCCCCGCAGCGGCGCTGGCTCTGCGCGGCAGCACGCGCGCCGTGACTCACATGAACTTCCGCAAGCACGAGCTGGCCTACAAGGTCGACTTCCGCCAGGTCGGTCGCGAGCTGCGCTGGACGGTCGTGTTGGCGGTGCTGGCCGTCGTGCTGCTCGGCGCCAGCGCGATCACGTCCCTCCAGATGAAGAGTCAGCGCGCCAACGAGCTGGAGGCGCGAGTCGCGGCGCTCTACAGCGAGGCGTTCCCCAGCCAACCCGTGCCGGCGAACCCCGCCCGCGCCATGGGCAACGAGATCCGCGAGGCCCGCCAGCGCGCCGAAGTCCTGGGTGTCTATCGCGGCAACCTCTCGGCCCTCGATCTCCTCGCCGAGCTGTCGGGCCGGGTGCCGGAAGAGATCGACGTGGTCTTCGAGGAGCTGGGGATCGACGGCAAGACGATCCGGATCCGCGGCCACACGAAGAGCTTCGAGAGCGTGGACCGGCTGCGGGCGGTGTTGGCCAAGGCGCCGCTGTTCACGCGGATCCAGACGAGCGAACTCCAGGCCGACGACCGGCGCGGCGGCAACACGTTCAGCATGACCATCAGCCTGGCGGAGGGCGACGGCGGTGAGTGAAGTCATCGCGCGGATCCGCGCCTACTTCGAAGACCTCACACCGCGCGAACGCCTGGCCCTCGCTGCCGTCGGCGGCGCGCTCGGCCTCGCGATCGGGTGGCTCGGCGTGGTGCAGCCCATGCAACGCGCTCAGGTCGACGCCGAGGCGCGAATCGAAGGGGCCGAGCACCAGATCGGCCTGATGCAGCGCCAGCGCGCCCAATACGACGAGATTGCGGGCCGCTTGCAGCGCGTGGAGACCCGCATCGCGCGCGGGCCCAAGGGCAACATCTTCACCACGCTCGAAAGCCTGGCGCGGAACTCGGCCATCAAGATCGAGAGCCTCGAACCCCAGGCCGCACCCGCGGGCGACCGCTACACCGAAGAGAAGGTCCAGGTCGTGCTCAAGAGCGTGACCTTGAATCAGCTCTCCCAGTACCTGAACCAGATCGAAGGCGCGCCGCAGCTGCTCTCGATCAAGGCGCTGCGCATCCGCACCCGCGCCGACAAACCCGAACTCCTGGACGTGACCTTCACGGTCTCCTCCTTCGAGCCCGTCTAGCCGAGGTCGCGCCTTCCCATGAGCGAGACATCCCCCCAGACCTCCCGCGGCGCGGCGCAACCCGCCGGCTCGGACGCCCGCTTCCCGCGCTGGCTGCTCGTGCTGGGCGTGCCGATCGTGGCGGTCCTGCTCGTCGCGTTCTTCGTGTTCCTGCAGTTCCCGTTCGACCGTTTCAGCGAGATCCTCGCGGGGCAGACCGGCGCGGCGCTCGGCGCGGACGTGACGATCGGCGGCCTCGACCCAACGCTCACGGTCGGCGGGCCCGGCTTCGTCGCCCGCGACGTGCAGATCCGCTGGCCGGGCGGCGAGCGCGCCACGGTGGCGGCGGCGAGCTTGCGGCCGGCTTGGTCGACCTCCTGGCTCGGTGGCTCCCCTTCGTTCCTGCTCGACGCAGAGTCGGACATCGGGGGCGTCGCGGGGCAGGTGACGGTGGGCGCCGCGCCGGGCTTCGATGGACGTTTCACCGGGGTCGACCTCGATCGGCTGCCCCTCGAACGCTTCGCCCAGGGCGCGGCCCTCGACGGAGCGCTCGACCTCGATGCCGACCTCGAGTGGCGCGACGGCGCACCCGTGGGCGAAGTCGACTTCCTCGCCCGCGACGGCTCGGTGGCGACCTCGCAGCTGCCCTTCGCCCTCCCCTATGACGAACTTCGCGGCCGCATCGAGTTCGGAGACGACGGCGCGCTGACCCTCGAGGGTGTGGCCCTCGAGGGCCCCATGATCTCGGCCCAACTCGAAGGGGGCACCCAGGCTGCGCCGAGCGTCTGGATCGCACCCCTCGAGCTCGACATCCACCTCCAGGTCTCCGACCGAAACCTGCAACCCACCCTGCGTTCGGCGGGCCTCCGGCTCGCGCCCGACGGCAGCGCGGAGTTGAAGGTGCGCGGCAGTCTCTCCGCACCGATCGTCCGTTAGCCCCGTGGTAGGCTCCCGCCTGCCCTGCTTGGTGAGCCATCCGTGTCCATCGACGCCGTCCAGAAGATCTTCAAGACCCTCTCCGATCCGACGCGGATCCGGATCCTCGCCCTCCTCGAGCGCGAGGAGCTGGCGGTCCAGGATCTGATGGCGATCCTCGGGATGGCACAGTCGCGGGTCTCCAGACATCTGGGCATCCTGCGCGAGGCGGGCCTGCTCGCGGACCGCCGGGACGGCACCTTCGTCTTCTACCGGATGAACCCGGACCTTCCCGACGGCTGGCGCTCGGCCTGGTCGCTGGTCGCAAAAGCTCGCGCGGAAGACCCCACGGCCGCCCGCGATTCCGCTGCCCTTTCGGTCCACCACGACTCCCGCCAAGCGCGGACGCGCGCCTTCTTCGATGCGGTCGGGCCCGAGTGGGATGCCCTGCGCAAGGTCTTCAACGACGATTCCCTGCGTGCGCGCGCCGTCGCGCGGCTCATGCCCGCCGGCCTGACGGTCGCGGACATCGGGACCGGAACCGGAATCCTCGCGCGCGAACTCCACGCCCTCGGTTGCCGGGTCGTGGCCGTGGACCATTCGCCGCGCATGCTCGAAGCGGCGCGCGCGAACCTGGACGAAGCCGGGGCCAGCGATGTCGAGCTGCGCGAAGGGTCGGCCGAAGCCCTCCCGCTCACCGACGGCGAGGTCGACGCCGCCTTCGCTCACATGGTGCTCCACTACCTCGCGAACCCGGCGGAAGCCATCACCGAGATGGTCCGCGTGCTCGCGCCCGGGGGCGTCGTGGTGCTCGTCGACTTCGAACGCCACGATCGCGAGTGGATGCGCGAAGAGCTCGGCGTCGTCTGGCTGGGCTTCCCCTTGGAAGACGTGCGCGGGTGGCTCGCCGAAGCCGGCCTCGAAGACGTGCGCATCGAACTCGATGCCGACTCCGCCGGGCGAGAACTCCCGAAGACCTTCATCGCCAGCGGCCGGAAACCGCTCGGCCCGGCCCGCCCTTGAAGCCCGTGGCTCGCACGGCTCTGCGGCCGTGGCTCGCACTCCTCGCCTTGCTCTTCCTCGGTTGCTCGGGCGCACCCGAAGATCGACAGGACGTCGTGATCTTCTTGATCGACACCCTGCGCGCCGATCGCACCGGACCCTACGGGCGCTTCCCATCCCCGACCCCCTCCCTCGATGGCTTCGCCGCCGAGAGCATCGTCTTCGAGCAGGCCTACGCACCCGCACCCTGGACCCTGCCCTCCGCGGTCTCGCTCATGACTTCCCAACCGCTCTGCGAGCACCGGGTCGCGGTCGACGGCGAAACCGTTGCGCCCGAGGTCGTGACGCTGGCCGAGCGCATGGCCGAAGGCGGGCGTCGCACGGGGAGCTTCATCTCCAACCCCTACGCCGGCGCGACGAGCGGCCTCGACCGTGGCTTCGACACGGCGAAGCTCGTCCAGGGGACGACGGGGGACCGCCTCGCCCCCTGGCTCGATGACGTCGGGGGCCGGGCCTTCTTCCTCTACGCCCACAACATCTCTCCCCACGACCCCTACAACGGGGCTCGCGGCGTGCCCAAGGAGCGAAAGGTCGAGGTCAACGAGCTCTTCGATCGATTTCGCCACCTCGGCCGTGAGGATTGGCTCGCGGGAAGGCCGCTCGGCACCACCCGAAACGAGGTGGCCCAGGACGCCCTGCGCGTCGAGATCGAAGCCCGCGCAGACGCCATCGGCCGCCTCTACGAGGCCGACATCCAGCGCGCCGACCGACAGCTCGAGAGTGTCGTGGAAGAGCTGCGACGCCGCGGGCGCTTCGACGACGCGATCTTCATCGTGCTCTCCGATCATGGCGAGGCGCTTGGTGAACATCAGGAGTGGCAGCACGACCAGTCGCTCCATGAAGAAGTCATCCGCGTGCCCATGTTGATCCGGCTGCCCGGCGCCGAGCATGCCGGCCTCCGCATCAGCGAGCCGGTGTCGTTGCTCGACGTCGCGCCGACCCTGGCCGAGCTGCTCGGAGAGCCCGCACTCGCCGAGAACGCGCGCGGCCGGAGCCTCGTGCCGTGGATCGAGGGCCGCGCGGTCGCCGGCGGCGAGGCGCGCGTCGTGAGCACGCGCTGGAACCGCAAGAAGCACTACGAGCCCGCAGCGGCGCGGCGCGGAAACCTGAACGTCGCGATTCGCGAAGGCTCCTGGAAGGCGATCTGGAACGCCGGGCCCGACACGCTCGAACTCTACGACCTCGCGCGCGACCCCCGCGAGCTGCGCGACCGCAGCGGCGAAGAAATCGAGCGCGCGCAACGCCTGGCGGCACTCGCCCGTGAACACGCAGCACCGTGTCTCGACGCATCCCCCGAAGCCCCGTCGGTCCCCGAACTCGATGAGTCCGTCCGCGAACGGCTCCGCGAACTCGGGTATCTCGACCCGTGAGCCCGCCCCTCCAAGCCGTGCTCTTCGACGCGGTCGGTACGCTCATCCAATTGCGCGAACCGGTCGGCGAAACCTACGGCCGGTTTGCTGCGGCACACGGCGTGCGCTTGCCGGCGTCGCGCATCGGGGACGGCTTCCAACGCATCGTTGCCAAGGCGCCGGCCATGGCCTTCCCCGGTGAATCGGCCGAGCGCGTGCGTGAACTCGAGCGCATGTGGTGGCACAGCCGGGTGCGCGAGACGTTTCGCGCGACGGACCAGACCGCACGCTTCGCCGACTTCGACACCTTCTTCGACGCACTCTTCGCACACTACGGCGGCGGCGACGCGTGGGAGCCGACGCCCGGTGCGGCCTCGGCGCTCGCCGAGCTGCGCTCGCGCGGGCTCCGCCTCGCCGTGGCATCGAACTTCGACCATCGCCTCCCTTCCGTCCTTCAAGCCCTGGATTTACGGTCATTTTTCGACCTGGTCTGGGGGCCGGCCGAGGCGGGTGCCGCCAAACCCGACCCGGCCTTCTTCACGACGCTGCTCGCTCGGCTCGAGGTCGAACCCGGCGCGACGCTGCACGTGGGCGACGACCCGGTCGACGATGCATCGGCCGCTCGCGCTGCCGGGCTTCGGGTCTTGACCGTCGAGGCAACTGCTACGCTGGCCGACCTGCCGGCGCGCATTGCCTCACTCGACCGCGACGCCAACCCAGGAGAAGAATGAGCGACCCCGCCGTCGGTTTCTTCCGCGAGCGTTTCGGGCTCGACGACCGCAGCGTCGAAGAGGGCCTCGGCACCGCCCTCGCCCGACCCGTCGACCACGCCGACCTCTTCTTCGAGTACGCGGTCAGGGCTACGCACACGCCGACGAGATCACGCTCGAGAGCGTCCAGCTCGCAGCCACTACGGCGCGAGCCATCTCCGAAGGCAACGCCCCCGAGCGGTCCATCGCCATCGCCGGCCCCGGCGCGCCCGCATCGGACCTCTACCCCGTCGCGATCCCGCCCACCGAGGTCCCGGTGGGCGAGAAGGTGGACCTCCTCTCCGAGATCGATACCTACGCCCGCGCGCGCGACCCTCGCGTGAAGCAGGTGATGGCGAGCGTCACGTCCCAGCATCGACACGTCCTCGTGGCAGCCAGCGACGGGACCTTCGTCGGTGATGTGCGGCCCCTCGTCCGGCTGAACGTCCAGGTCATCGCCGCCGACGGCGAGCGGCGCGAGATGGGCTTCGAGGGCATGGGTGGCCGCTACGAACTCGCGCGGCTGCTCGAACCCGAGGCGTGGCAACCGCTGGTGGACGAAGCGGTGCGCATCGCGACCCTGAACCTCGCTGCGCAGCCCTGCCCCGCCGGAACCCTCGACGTCGTGCTCGGCCCGGGCTGGCCCGGCATCCTGTTGCACGAGGCCGTCGGCCACGGCCTCGAGGGCGACTTCAATCGCAAGGGAACCTCGACCTTCTCCGGTCGCATCGGCGAACGCGTCGCGTCGCCGGGCGTCACTGTGATCGACGACGGCACCATCGAGGAGCGCCGCGGCAGCCTCAACGTGGACGATGAAGGCACGCCGACCGAGCGGACGACGCTCATCGAGGACGGCATTCTGGTGGGCTCGCCCGCCTCATGGGCATGGAACCCACCGGCAACGGCCGCCGCGAGAGCTACGCCCACATGCCGATGCCGCGGATGACCAACACCTTCATGCTCGCCGGCGAAGAAGACCCGGAAGAGATCCTGCGCGACGTCCCGAACGGCCTCTACGCCGTGTCGTTCAGCGGCGGCCAGGTCGACATCACCAGCGGTAAGTTCGTGTTCTCGGCCAACGAGGCCTACGTGATCGAAGACGGCCGGCTCGGCGCGCCGGTGAAGGGCGCGACCCTGATCGGCAACGGCCCGGACGCGCTCACCCGGATCTCCCGCATCGGCAACGACCTCGCCCTCGACCGGGGCATCGGCACTTGCGGCAAGGACGGCCAAGGCGTGCCGGTGGGCGTCGGGATACCGACGATCCGTATCGATGGCCTGACCGTGGGAGGCACCGAAGGATGAGTGCCCTCACGGGGAGCGATGCCATCGCCCACGCCCTCACGGCCGCCGAGCGCGCCGGCGCCGTGGCCGCCGATGCCGTCGTCATGGAGAACGACTCCGTCGAAGTGCGCGTCCGCGATCGCGAGATCGAACACGTGAAGCAGGCCCGCGAGCGGGGGCTCGGCATCCGCGCCTTCGTGAACGGAGGCGACGGCCTTTCGAGCGCCGTCACCTCCACGAGTGACCTGTCCGCCGAAATGATCGAGCGGATGGCATCGGAGACCGTGGCTCTCGCCCGGGCCACCGCGCCCGACCCCCATGCCGGCCTCCCCGAAGGTGGATTCATCGAGGACGTGCCCGACCTCGGATTGTTCGACGCGGCGGACCGCACGACGACTGTGGAGGAACGCATCGAAAGCGCCCGCGCAGCCGAGGCTGCCGCCCGCCAGAGCGACCCCCGCATCACGAACAGCGAAGGCTCCGAGGCGTCGTCCGACTTCTCGCGCATCAGCTTCGGGAACAGCTCGGGCTTGATGGCGGAGTACGAAGGCGCGCACCACGGCCTGTCGTGTGTGCCGGTGGCGAGCGACGACTCGGGGATGCAGACCGACCACTGGTCGAGCGTGGGCCGACGTCTCGCCGACCTCGAAGCGCCGGCGGAGGTCGGCCGCGAGGCGGCCCGCCGCGCACTCGGCCGCCTCGGCGCGCGCCGCGCGGCCACCGCCGAAGTCCCGGTGATCTTCGACCCGATGACGGCGCGCGGCCTCGTGGGGAACCTCGTCGGGTGTCTCTCGGGCTACCCCGTCTATCGTGAAGCGAGCTTCCTGGCGGGCCGGCTCGGCGAAACCATCGCCAGCTCGGGCGTCACCGTGATCGATGACGGCCGCCGCCTGGGCGGCCTCGGCAGCAAGCCCTTCGACGGCGAAGGCCTGCCCACCCGCCGCAACACCATCGTGAAGGACGGCCGCCTCGAGACCTACCTCCTCGACAGCTACTCGGCCCGCAAGCTCGGCCTCGCCTCCACGGGCAACGCCAGCCGCGGCGTCGGCAGCGGCCCCGGCGTCGGCGCCACGAACCTGTGGCTCGAGCCCGGCGACGCGAGCCTCGACGAGATCGTGGCCGACACGCCCCGCGGCCTGCTCGTGACGAGCCTCTTCGGCCACGGCTTCAACGCCGTCACCGGCGATTTCTCGCGCGGCGCAGCGGGCATCTGGATCGAGAACGGTGAGCGCGCCTACGCCGTCGAGGAGATCACCATCGCCGGCAACCTCGGCCAGATGTTGCAAGACGTGGATGCCGTGGGTCGCGACCTCCTCTGGCTCGGCCGGGTCGCGGCGCCGAGCCTGCGGGTCGCCCGCATGACCGTGGCCGGCGAGTAAGGCTGCACCGTGAGCGAAACCCCGACCCCGAACACGATGATCGGCCTGAAGATGCCCGACGTGGCCGCCTGGTCGGAGCGCGTCTCGGTGGCCCTGGGCCAGAACCCAAGCCTCTTCACCGGGCCCGGAACGAACACCTACCTCGTTGGCACGGGACGAAAGCGGATCCTGCTCGACCCCGGTCAGGGCATGCCGGGCTACCTCGACGTCCTCGAGCGCGCCATGGAACAGGCCGGCTGCGAGGAGATCCAGGAGATCGTTCTCACCCACGGGCACCCCGACCACATCGGGGGCGTCGCCTCGGTGATGGCGCCTGGCCCGGCAACGACGAGCACTACGGCTTCCCGCTCACCGAGATCCGCGACGGCAGCCGCATCGAAACCGAAGGCGCCACGCTGCGCGGCATCCACACCCCGGGGCACTCGCCGGACCACCTGTGCTTCGTGCTGGAGGAAGAACCCGCGATCTTCTCGGGCGACAACGTCCTCGGTGTGGGAACGACCGTGATCCCGCACGAGAGCGGCTCGCTTTCGGAATACATGGCTTCGCTTCGACGCCTGCTCGAAGAGCCGGCGGGCCGGATCTATCCGGCACACGGGCCCTGCATCGAGGACGGCCCCGCGAAGATCCGCGAGTACATCGCCCACCGCGATCAGCGCGAGGCACAGATCGTCGCGGCGCTCGGCCCGGTGCCCGCGCGCGTCTCCGAGATCGTGGCCTGGGTCTACACCGACGTCCCGACCGTGCTGCACAAGGCCGCGGAGCTGTCCGTGAGCTCGCACCTGCTGAAGCTCGAGGACGAGGGCCGCGCCACGCGCAGCGACCCCCACGAAGACGCCCGCAAGGCG
>JAFDDA010000198.1 GCA_019311105.1 Deltaproteobacteria bacterium | reverse complement strand
CGCGCTCGGCATCGATCGCAGCGAGGGGCTGACGAAGCTCCTGCTCGATCCGGAGTCTGGGCGTTTGCTGGGCGCCGGCATCGTCGGGCGCAACGCGGGCGAGTTGATCGCCGAACTCGTGTTGGCCCTCGAACTCGGAGCCGACGCCGAAGACCTCGCGCTCACCATCCACGCGCACCCGACACTCTCCGAGACCTCCGCCATGGCGGCCGAGATGGCAGAGGGCACCATCACGGACCTCTACGTCCCGAGGCGTTAGCCGAACTTCGCGGGCTCAGGTCCGGGGCCGTTTCGACTCCGGGTCGTAGGGCGCGCGGAAGTGGATGGCGGCCGGAACGCGCCGGGTGGCGACCTCCAGTTCGTAAAGTCCTTCCCGCAGCGCCCGCGGCGTGGCAGGCGCCGCCGCCACGTAGCCCAACCCCAGGCTGGCCCCGAGCGAGTGGCCGAACCCTCCGCTCGTCAACCAGCCCACGCGCTCGCCGTTGCGAAAGATCGTCTCGCGGCCGAGCAGGACGACGTCGGGGTCGTCCACCTGAAACCCCGCGAGACGGCGGCCGACGCCGTCGCGCCGCTGGGCTTCGAGCGCTTTGCGGCCGAGGAACGGCACGTCGCCATCGATCTTCGTCGCCCAGGCGAGCCCGGCCTCCAAGGGGGTGCGGTCGGCGGTCAGGTCCGAGCCCCAGGCGCGGTAGCCCTTCTCGAGGCGCAGGCTCTCGATGGCGCGGTAGCCGGCGTTCGCGATGCCGTGGTCGGCGCCCGCCTGCATCAGCGCCACGTAGCAGTCGACGGTGCCGTCGAGGGGGACGTGGAGTTCCCAGCCGAGCTCGCCGACGTAGGTCACGCGCAGGGCTCGGACGCGGTGGCCCGCCACCGTGAGGGTCTGTTGGCTCAGGTACGGGAAGGTGGCATTCGAGACGTCTTCGGCGGCCACGGCCGTGAGCACCTCGCGCGACCTCGGGCCCATCAGGGCCAACACTCCGAAGCGTTCGGTCACGTCCTCGAGGGCCACGTCCCAGCCGGGGTCGAGCTGGCTCGAGTCGGGATCGAGCTGGCTCGAGATCCAGTGGTGGTCATGGGTCGCGAAGCCGGTGCCCGTCACGAGATAGAAATGGTCGGAGGCGAGCCGCGCCACGGTGAGGTCGCACTCGATCCCGCCCCGGGCGTTCAGGAGCTGCGTGTAGGTGAGGCTGCCCGGCGGCTTACGCACATCGCC
This sequence comes from Deltaproteobacteria bacterium, assembly GCA_019311105.1. Classification (GTDB taxonomy): domain Bacteria; phylum Myxococcota_A; class UBA9160; order UBA9160; family JAFDDA01; genus JAFDDA01. The sequence continues at coordinate 3,067 of JAFDDA010000198.1, read as the reverse complement.
GGCGCAGACCCAATCGAGCGCTCGCGCGGCGTCGCGGCCTCGGATCTCGAACTTCGCGAAGGAGGTCTGGTCGAACAGCGCCACGCGCTCGCGAGCGGCGGCGTGCTCCTCCGCGACGGCGGTGAACCAGTTTCCGCGCTCGAAGGTGTAGTGGTCGCGGGCTTCCGTCCCTTTCGGCGCGAACCAGTTGGGCCGCTCCCAGCCGAGCTTCTCGCCAAAGCAGGCTCCCGCGGCCGCGAGGTGGTCGTAGAGGGGCGAGCGCCGCAGCGGCCGGCCGCTGTCGTGTTCTTCGTGGGGCCACGCGATGGTGTAGTGCTTTCCGTAGAGCTCGAGCGTGCGGTTCGCGACCCATCGCGCGTCGCGGTGAGGCGCGCCGAAACGTCGGATGTCCACGGGCCAGAGGTCCTCGGGCGCTTCGCCACCCTCGATCCACTCGGCGAGGGCCTTGCCCGCGCCGCCCCCCGCCGCGATGCCGTAGGCGTTGAAGCCCGCAGCGACGAAGAAGCCCGGGAGCTCCGGCGCCTCTCCCAGGATGAAGCTGCCGTCCGGGGTGAAGGCCTCGGCTCCGTTCACGAGCTGACGGATGCCCGCGTGTTCCAGGGCAGGGATCCGGCCCACCGCCAGGTCGGCCAACTGTTGGAAGTGGTCGAAGTCCGGGGCGAGCAGCTCGCCCGGCCGTTCGTCGTAGGGGTCGCACGGAACGGGGTCGGGCTCGTAGCCACCCATCACGAGGCCACCGACTTCTTCTTTGTAGTAGGTGAGCCGGTCGGGGTCGCGCAGGGTCGGCAGCTCCGACGTCACGCCGTCGATGGGCTCACTGATCAGGAACTGATGCTCGACGGAGACCACGGGGACGGTCACCCCGGCCAGCGCGCCGAGCTCTCCGGCCCAGCGCCCCGCGCAGTTCACGATGACTTCACAGGCGATCCGGCCACGCTCCGTCTCGACGCCTGCGACGCGCCCGCCCTCGACCGTCACCCCGGTCACGCCGCAGCGCTCGAACAACGCCGCGCCGTGCATGCGCGCGCCGCGGGCCAGGGCGTTGGCGATGTCGGCGGGGCTTGCCGACCCATCGGTGGGGAGAAAGGCCGCGCCGACGAGATCGCCCGTCTCCATCAAGGGCCACAACGCCTTCGCTTCGCCGGGAGTCAACAAGTGCATCTCGAGGCCGAAGCTGCGCGCCGTGGTGGCCTGGCGTTCGAGCTCGGTCATGCGTTCGCGGTTGCACGCGAGCCGCAGGCCGCCGCAGCGCTTCCAGCCCGTGGCCTGCCCGGTTTCGGCCTCGAGGCTTTCGTAGAGCGCGACCGATTGGCCGAGCAGCCGGGTGATGCTCGCTGAGCTTCGCAGTTGCCCCACGAGGCCGGCCGCGTGGAAGGTGCTGCCGCTCGTGAGGGTGTGACGCTCGAGCAGGACGACTTCGCCGAAACCCTGCTTGGCGAGGTGATAGGCCGTCGAGCAGCCGGCGATCCCGCCGCCGACCACGACGGCGCGAGCCTGGGTCGGAAAGGGGCGCTCGCGTTTTGTCGCCATCAGGAGTCGCGGAACCCGGAGAAGGCCGCGTCGAAGCGCGCTGCATTCTCTGCGGTGTAGCCGGCGTAGTCGAAGTCGAGCGTCGAATGGACCTCTGAAACCGCGCTCCAAAGGGTCTCGCGAAGAAGCGAGGCGCACTTCATCGCGGCGTAGGCCCGCCGCCGTCCGTCGTCGCAGTGGCCGAAGTAGGCCTCGAGCATCCACGTCTCCTGATCGACGGAAAGCCCATTGTTGGAGGCGAGCCCGCCCAGATCGAAGAGCGGGCTCCCCCAGCCGCCGTACTCCCAATCGATCAGCCAGAGCCTCTTGCCGTCGTCCAGGAAGTTCGCGGCCAGCAGGTCGTTGTGTCCGAAGACGAGATCGACGGGGCCGACCGCGCGCTCCAGGGTTTCTGCCGCCGCCAGCAAGCGTGGCAGCTCGCGCGCGATCGGGCTCTCGTCGCTGCGGAGCGTGTGGGCGTAGTCGCGCAGCACATGGAACACCCAGAAGGCGAGCGTCGGCCCGTGCAGGTGACGCGGCAGCTCGGCGTGGGCGCGCTGGACGAGGGTGAGGGCGCGTTCGAGCGTCTCGGGCTTGCGAAGGTCGCTGGCCTCGAGGGGCTGACCTTCGACGAAACGAAGGACCAGCGCGCCCGGTTCCTGGTGGACCACCTCGGGCGACAGACCCGCCGCCGACGCGGCGCGGCTTGCGGCCGCCTCGTTGAACCGCATCACCCCGTGGAGCGGGATGTCCTCGCCGATCCGGACGAAGAACGCTTCGCCGGAATCTTCAACGCGGAAGTTCGCATTGGTGATCCCGCCGCCGACGGGGCGCGGGTCGACGGGGCCCGACCAGCATCGCAGGCGGGCTGCCTGGTCTCTCGGATCGGATCGGTCGGCCATCGGGGCCGAGCCTATCACGCGGCGCCCGAGCGTGGCGCTCAGGTCGTCAGTGAAAGGCCGCTGAGTCCCGGCCGGATGCTGCTCTCGAAGGCGTCCACGAACTCGCCCGTGTCGCTGAGCATCGAGAAGACGAAGTGGCGCGAGCCGGCCTTCGCAAATCCCTCGAGCTGCTCGAGCATGTCTTCGGGCCGGCCGAGCAGGCAATACTTCCGCGCGGCGTCTTCGAAGGGGCGGTTGTAGATCATGCCGAGGAGCTTCGCGGCGCGGTCGAGCGCCTTGTCGCGGTCCTCGTCGAGGACGGTGAAGAGGAACGACGCGGTTTCGAACTCGACGCCGTCGCGGCCCGCCGCATGGGCGTGGCCCGCGATCTCCTTCATGTTTGCGGCGTACTGTTCGGCCGAGCACATGTGGGAGATGTAGCCATCGCCCAACCGGCCGGCGCGACGGAAGCTCGGGCCCTTGCGGCCTCCGACCACGATCCGCGGCCCCCCGGGCTGGAGGGGCTTCGGGTCGATGGAGACGGGGCCCAGGTCGAAGTGCCGACCGTGATGCTCCACCCGATCTTCGGCCCAGAGCCGTCGCAGGATCTCGATGGCCTCGTCCGCGCGGGCGCCGCGCTCGGTGACCGGGACGCCGACCGCGTCGAACTCGGGCGG
>JAFDDA010000197.1 GCA_019311105.1 Deltaproteobacteria bacterium | reverse complement strand
CCGCGCGGGGCTGGATCTCGCTCATGCAGCGCGCCTTGGCGAACCAGCAGTCGATGACCTTGTTGTTGTGGACGAACATGCAAGGCGAGCAGGGCAGGCCGAGGTAGTGGACGAGGTGTTGCTGTTCGGGCCGTGAACGCAGCGGGCGATAGAGGACGGGCGTTTCCGGCCCGAAGAGCGCCACCGTCGAGGCCCCTGCGGCGGCAGCGAGGTGGAGCGGCCCACTGTCGTTGGTGACGACCACCCGGGCGCGTTGCAGGAGCGCGATGAACTCGTGCAGGCTCACTCGGCCCGAGAGGTCGACGACGCGGTCCGGGCGGGCCAGCCGCGCCGCAAGGCTCGCCACGTAGTCGCGGTCGGAGGCGGAGCCGGAGAGGATGAGGTTCAGGTCGCCGCGTTCGGCCAGGGCGTCGATCAGGCTCACCACCTGCTCCACGGGCCAGCGCCGTTCGAGCGCCATGTCGCCGGCGTTGGCGTTGACCACCACGGTCGGGCGCTCGTCCTGCCAGGCTGGGTCGGCGCTCAAAGTCTCGTGGCAGCGTTGCCACGCCTTGTCGGGCAAGGCGATGGCCGGCAGCACGTCGGGCGCGTCGGCGTCGAAGTCGAGCACCTGCTCGAGCGGCAGCCCGCGCAGCAACGCGAGGAAGTTCGCGGTCACGTGCTTGTAGACGTTGAAGGGAACCTGCACGTCGTGGAGCTGGCCGCGCCCACTTCCCTTCGCGTGATAGCCGTGGGTGCGGCGAGCGCCGGCCAACAGGGACAAGATCGCGGTGAAGCGGGTGAAGAATTCGAGGTCGAGCAGCAGGTCGTAACGCTCGCGCCGGATGCCGCGCAGCACGTTCAAGGTCTGGAAGAGGAACCCTCCGATCCCGGAGGCGAGATCGGGCAGCCAGCGCCGCTCGACCTGGGGGTAGAGGTCGAGGATCGCCTGGTTCTCCTTGAGGGTGACGAAGTCGACGCGCGCGCCTGGGTAGCGCGCCTGGATCTGCTCGAAGAGAGGGGAGGCGAGGACGAGGCTGCCGAGGCCCCACATCTTCACCACCAGGATCTTCTTCACCGGGGCATCGCTGGGCTGCCCTCGGCGGAGGAGCGGCTTCAGTGCCACGAGCAGGGTGCACAGGAGCGGCCCGAGAAAAATGTCCACGGCGAGGGCCGCCTGGAAGCGTCGGTTCGGGCGCGCGGGCCGCATGGGCGAAGTCTAGCAACCCCCTGAGAAGAAAGGCTTCCTGCGGCCTGGCTGCGCAGGGCGCTGGCCCTCGGCGGGGGTTGCTCCTCTGTTTGGTCATATGTACAATTCGATTGATCGATTGACTAAATCAACGAGCGAGGGACCGATGACCCAACAGAACCGACAGTGGCGCCTCCGCGCGCGCCCGGATGCCGTGGCCAAGGAGAGCGACTTCGAACTCCACAGCGAGCCCATGCCGGTGCCCGAAGACGGGCAGTTTCTCGCACGCACGCGCCTTCTCTCCTTCGAGCCGGCCATGCGCGGCTGGATGGAGGACCGCCCGAACTACATCCCGCCCGTCGGGCTCGGCGACGTCATGCGCGGCATTGCCGTCAGCGAGGTCGTGGAGTCCCGCGTCGAGGGCTACGCGCCGGGGGATCTCGTCACCGGGATGACGGGCTGGCAGGAGTTCTCCGTGGGCGGTGCCGGCACGCGGCGCCTCGACCCGGGCACGGATCCGAAGGCCATCCTCTCCGTCCTGGGCCTTACCGGAATGACTGCCTACTTCGGCCTGCTCGAGGTCGGGGCGGCCAAGGAGGGCGACACCGTCGTGGTGTCGGGCGCCGCGGGTGCGACGGGGAGCGTCGTCGGGCAGATTGCCCGTGTGAAGGGCTGCCGCGTCGTCGGCATCGCCGGTGGCCCGGAGAAGTGTCGCTGGCTCACGGAGGAGGCCCGCTTCGACGCCGCCATCGACTACAAGAACGAGGACATCGGCGAGCGACTGAGCGCCCTCTGCCCGGAAGGGATCGACGTCTTCTTCGACAACGTTGGCGGCGCAGCCCTCGACGCAGCCCTCGCTCGCATCGCTCGTGGAGCCCGGGTCGTCATCTGCGGCGCCGTCGAGCGCTACAGCATGTCCGAGCTTCCTCCGGGCCCGGCGAACTACATCAACCTCATGATCCAGCGCGCGCGGATGGAGGGCTTCGTCGTCCTCGACCACGCGGCGCGCTTCGGCGAGGCCACCGCCGCCCTCGAGGGATGGGTGAAGAGCGGCGATCTCGTCTGGCAGGTCGACATCCAGAAGGGTTTCGAGAACGTGCCGAAGACGTTGCTGCGCCTCTACACCGGCGCGAACCAGGGCAAGCAGCTGCTCGAGGTCTAGCCGCGCTCAGCCCGCGGTCGGTCGGAAGACGTCGACGAGCTCTTTGCACCAGCGGACCGCGTTGCCGACCTTCTCGGGCGCCGTGCGCCCGAGGCGTACGATCACGAGGTCGAGCTTCGGGCAGATGATCGTTCGCTGACCGAAGGCGCCCTGGCAGGAGAAGAGCCCCAGGCTGCCGGGCGTCACCCAGAAGTGCGCGCCGTAGGTGCCCTCGGGCGAGAGCGCCGACGGGCTCCGGCTGTAGTCCACCCAGCCCTCGGGCAGGATCCGCCGCCCGTCCCACACGCCATCGCGCAGGTAGAGGTAGCCGAAGCGCGCGAAGTCGCGGGCGCTGCAGTAGCAGTGGCTCCCGCCCATGAAGTTCCCGGCCTCGTCGAAGCGCGGTGTCGCGGTGCTCATGCCCAGCGGCTCGAACAGCTCGCGCTGCATGAACCCGCGCATTCCTTCCTCGCCACCGCCGACGGTTTCGGCGACGAGCCGCGAGAGCAGGTTGCTCGCGCCGCTGTTGTAGTTCCAGCGCGTCTCGGGCTCGACCTGATAGGGGAGGGTGGCAGCAAACCCTGCGACGTCGGCCTTCCCGTGCCCGAAGAGCATGGGGATGACGTCGGACTCGTCTTCCGGGTAGTAGCGGACGTTGCCTTCTCCCAGATGCTCGGCTTCGCGGAAGCGCAGGCCATCGACCATCCGGAGCAACTGGTCGATGGTGATCCGGCGGCGCGGGTCGCCCTCGGGCCACTCCGCAACGGGCATCGGCTGCGAGATGTCGAGCTTCCCGTCCCGCACGAGGATCCCGACCAGTGCGCTGGTGATGCTCTTCGCCATGGACCACGAAAGGAAGGTGTCGTCGGGCTTCACGTCCTCGGGGTAGCGTTCGGCCACGATCTTCCCGCCCTGCACCGCCACGACGCCGTGAGTCCGCTCGAGGTCGTCCGGTTCGGGCTGCGCGAAGGCGTGGTCGAGGAGCTTCTCGAGGGCGGCAACATCGGCTCGCTGGTCGAGTTCACCGTGGGGCCAGGCCTCGGTGGGCCAGGACGTCCCATCAGGCTGGGTGGGCAGGGGCAGGAGCTGGGGTGCGTTCGACACGTGATTCCTCGCGCTCGGGTTCTCGGGCAGGGTATCCGAAACCTCCGAGTCCGAAGCGCGTAGAATGGCGGCTCGAACCAGGAGGTGTTGCCGTGGAACTTCGAGTTGCCGTGCTGGGGGCTGGGTCGTTCGGTACGACCGTCGCCCACCTCGCGTCGCACAATGCGCCGACGACCCTCTGGTGTCGCCGCGCCGAGACGGCCGACGAGGTCAACCGTGAGCACAGGAACGAACGCTATCTGGAGGGGTATTCCCTTTCGGACTCGTTGCGCGCGACCGACTCCCTCGAGGAGGCCGTTCGCGGGGCGGACGTGATCGTGATGGGCGTCCCCTCCCACGGCTTTCGCGAGGTGTTGGCGCAGGTGGGCGAGCACATCCGCCCCTGGGTTCCGGTGGTGAGCCTCGCCAAGGGCCTGGAGCAGGGGAGCCACCTGCGGATGACCGAGGTGATCCGCGACGTGCTGCCCGAGCACCGGGCCGGCGCGCTCTCGGGGCCGAACCTGGCGAAGGAGATCATGGCGGGCTTCGCGGCGGCGAGCGTTGTCGCCTTCGACGACGTCGAGATCGCCCGCCAGATCCAGGGCGTCTTTCACTCGGGCCTCTTCCGCATCTACACGAACCCCGACGTTGCCGGCTGCGAGCTGGGCGGCGCCCTGAAGAACGTCGTCGCCATCGCGACGGGCATGGGCGACGGCCTCGGGGTCGGCGACAACACACGCGCCGCCGTCATCACGCGCGGCCTCGCCGAGCTGACTCGCCTTGGCATCGCGATGGGCGGGAACGAAGAGACCTTCTCGGGCCTCGCCGGCATGGGCGACCTGATTGCCACCTGCGCCAGCCGCCAGAGCCGCAACCGGCACGTGGGCGAAGAGCTCGGCAAGGGGCGCACCATCGAAGAGATCACCGCCGACATGAACCAGGTGGCCGAGGGCGTGAAGACGACCCGCGTCGTCATGGAGCTCGG
>JAFDDA010000108.1 GCA_019311105.1 Deltaproteobacteria bacterium | reverse complement strand
TCGCCCTTTTCGGGCCGTTCCACGTAGTGCGTCGCCCGCACGACCAGCGTATCGTTCACGACCCAGGTCGCGGCGGCGATGATCGCCGCCCCGGCCAGGACGGGCACCATCAGGCTGTGGGGAGAAATGCCGCCCGCCTTGGCGGCGATGATTTCGAACCCGAGGGATGCGGTCCCGAGCGTGAGGAGCGCGGCCGAGAAGGTCGACACGGGGATGAGATACTTGAAGTGCAGGGCCGGTAGCCGCATCAGCAGGTACACGATGGGCTGGACCCCTTCGCCGCCGAGGTCCTGGACGCGCTCGAACTCCATCAACAGGTCGGCCGAGGCCGCAACGCCGCAGAGCAGGGCGAAGGTGACCGCGAACCACGTGAGGAACCGTGCGAAGACGTAACGCGACAGGATTCGCACGGGGCGGAGCCTAGCATTGGAGGTCGTGCGCGGGAGTGCCGCGCTGTCGACGCCGCCCGATCGGGCCGTGCTGACGATCGGGAACTTCGATGGCCTTCACCGGGGCCACCGGGCCATCACGGAAATCATCCGCGTTCGGGCGGCGGCCCTCGAAGGGACCGCCGTGGTCTACACCTTCGACCCGCACCCACGGAAGGTCGTTCAACCCGAGAGCGCACCGGGGATGCTCCTCACCCTCGCTCAGAAGCTCGAGCTACTCGAGGCGGCTGGCATGGACCTCGTCGTGCTCGAACCCTTCGACGCTGAATTCGCCCGGACGCCTCCGGAGCACTTCGTGCGCGAGTGTATCCATGGCTGCATCCGCCCCCTCGAGGTGTACGTCGGGTACGACTTTCACTTCGGGAAGGAGCGCGAGGGCTCGATGCGACTGCTCGTCGAGATGGGGCCGCACCTGGGCTTCTCGGTCACGGTCATCCCCGAGATCACCATGGGCGAACGCGACGTGAACTCCACCCGGATCCGCGAACTGCTGAGCCAGGGCGAGGTGAGCGAGGCGATGCTGCTCCTGGGGCGGCCCTACGCGGTGCGTGGCGAGGTCGTGCGCGGCGACCAGCGCGGGCGCACCATCGGCTTCCCGACGCTGAACCTCCGGCCCGAGAGCGAGATCCTGCCCGCCCACGGTGTGTATGCCGGGTGGGTGCGCTTCCTCGACTCCGTCGAGCCGGAGGCGGGGAGTCGCCATCTCGCGGTCATCAATGTCGGACGTCGCCCGACCTTCAAGGTCGACGACCCCGCGCTGGCCGAGGCCCATCTGCTCGACTTCGAGGGCGATGCCTACGGGCGCCCCATCGAGGTCGGCTTCGGGCACCGCCTGCGCGACGAGCAGCGTTTCGACGGGCCCGCCGAACCACGGCGCAAACGGCGGCTCCAGGGGCCGAACCACGGCGCAAACAGCTCTCCAGCGGCCGAACCACGGCGCCGACTCGTGGCTTCCCCTGAGGCCCCTTCGCCCCGGGCGCCGCGGCCCGCGTGGAGGCGGTTTTCACTGCCGCTTCCGCCCCAACGGGCGCGCGGGCCGGGGCCGTCGTCATTCCGGGCGGCGCGCGCGCCGGTTGCGCAGTGCCTGCCGGCCCCGGAGCGCGCCCTCGGCCCACGCGGCGGTCAAGTTCTCGCGCGGCGCCTCCGATAACTCAGCGGGATCTCGACATTTTTCGGGGAACGGCGGGCCTCCTCCCAGGAGGGTCCGCGGCCGGCCTTTCGGGCCTCGGTCGCGCAACTGGGAAGCCCCGCCGGCGGAGACACGAAGCGGTGAACGAGCGGATCGGTGAGCTCCTCGTCAAAGAGAGTCTGCTCAGCGCGGAACAGCTGGAGCAGGCGGAAGAGCAAGCGTCCAAGAGCGGCGAACGCCTCGGTGCGCAGATCACGAAGCTCGGTTACCTCGAAGAGGCCGAGCTCTCGGACTTCATCGCCAAGCAGTACGGCGTGCCGTCCATCGACCTCGAAGACTTCGAACCCGACCCGGACGTCCTCGAGCTGATCCCCGAAGACGTCGCCATGAAGCACAGCGTCGTGCCGGTGAACCGCGCGGGCTCGACGCTGGTGCTCGCGACGGCCGACCCGGCGAACATCATCGCCATCGACGACATCAAGTTCTTGACCGGGTACAACGTCGACGTCGTCGTCGCGTCCGAGGATTCGATCAAGAGCGCCATCGATCGCTGGTACGACCGCGGCGACATGCTCGCCGACGTGATGGCGGACTTCGACGACTCCGACATCGACGTGATCTCCGACGAGGACGACGTCGACGTCAACCAGCTCGCCGCCGAGTCCGAGGACGCGCCGGTCGTCAAGCTGGTGAACCTCATCCTCACCGACGCGATCAAGCGAGTCGCGTCGGACATCCATATCGAACCCTACGAGAAGAGCTTCCGCGTCCGCTACCGCATCGATGGTGTCCTCTACGAGGTCATGAAGCCGCCGATGAAGCTGAAGAACGCGCTGCTCTCGCGCCTCAAGATCATGGCGGAGCTGGACATCGCCGAGCGCCGCCTGCCCCAGGACGGACGCATCAAGCTCAAGATGGGCCGGGGTCGCGAGATGGACTTCCGCGTCTCCGTCCTGCCGACCCTGTTCGGCGAGAAGATCGTGCTTCGTCTCCTGGACAAGTCGAACCTGCAGCTCGACATGACCAAGCTCGGTTTCGAGCAGACGCAGCTCGACGTCTTCAAGGATTGCATCCACCGGCCCTACGGCATGGTGCTCGTCACCGGCCCGACCGGTTCGGGTAAGACGACCACTCTCTATTCCGCGCTGTCGGAGCTCAACCAGACTTCGGAGAATCTCTCGACCGCGGAAGACCCGGTCGAGTTCAACCTCACCGGGATCAATCAGGTCCAGATGCACGAAGACATCGGGCTGAACTTCGCGGCGGCGCTGCGGTCGTTCCTGCGTCAGGACCCCGACATCATCATGGTGGGTGAGATTCGTGACTTCGAAACGGCGGAGATCGCCGTCAAGGCCGCACTCACTGGCCACATGGTGCTCTCGACGCTCCACACCAACGACGCGCCCTCCACCGTCAACCGGCTGCTCAACATGGGCATCGAGCCCTTCCTGGTCTCGTCCTCGGTGAACTGCATCGTGGCCCAGCGCCTCGCGCGCCGGATCTGCGAAGAGTGCAAGGAGCGCGACCCCGAAGTGACGGTTGAGGCCCTCATGAAGGCCGGCATGGACGAGGCCGCCGCCAAGGAAGTGAACCCGATGAAGGGCCGCGGCTGCAACCGCTGCTCCGACACCGGGTACAAGGGCCGGGTCGCGCTCTACGAAGTGATGGAACTCAGCGAAGAGCTGAAGGATTTCGTGTTGAACGGCGCCTCCGCGGCCGAGCTCAAGCGCGAAGCCATCCGACAGGGCATGTGCACGCTGCGCAAGAGCGCACTCCGCATGCTTCTGGAAGAGGTCACCACCCTGGGCGAGACCCTGCGCGTCTCGGCCTCGGATCAGTAGGGGCGATCATGGCGAATCTGCACCAGCTATTGAAGGCGATGATCGAGAAGGGGGCGAGCGACCTCCACGTCACGACCAATGCGCCGCCGCAGCTCCGGATCGATGGCCGGCTGCACGCGCTCAAGCTGCCCCCGCTCTCGCCTCCCGAGACGAAGCAGCTCTGCTATTCGATCCTCACGGACAACCAGAAGCACCGGTTCGAGGAGAACAACGAGCTCGACCTCTCCTTCGGCGTCCGGGGCCTGGCTCGCTTCCGCTCGAACATCTTCATGCAGCGCGGTGCCGTCTCGGGCGCCTTCCGCGCGATCCCGTTCAAGATCAACACGATCGAGGAGCTGGGGCTCCCGCGTGTGGTCCACGACCTCGCCGAGAGGCCGCGCGGGTTGGTCTTGGTCACGGGCCCGACGGGCTCGGGCAAGTCGACCTCGCTCGCGAGCATCATCGACAAGATCAACACCGAGCGGAACGAGCACATCGTCACGATCGAGGACCCGATCGAGTATCTGCACCCCCACAAGGGCTGCATCGTGAACCAGCGCGAAGTGGGCGCGGACACGTCGAACTTCAAAAACGCGTTGAAGTACATCCTGCGCCAGGATCCCGACGTTGTGCTGATTGGCGAGATGCGCGACCTCGAGACCATCGAAGCGGCCCTGACCGTCGCCGAGACGGGCCACCTGGCCTTCGCCACGCTCCACACGAACTCGACCGTCCAGACGATCAACCGCATCGTGGACGTCTTCCCGCCCTACCAGCAGGCCCAGATCCGAGCTCAGCTTTCCTTCGTGCTCGAAGGGGTGTTGTGTCAGGCGCTGCTGCCGCGCGCGGGCGCGCCTGGCCGCGTGATGGCGATGGAAGTGATGATCCCGAACCCGGCCATTCGCAACCTGATCCGCGAGGACAAGGTGCACCAGCTCTATTCCCAGATGCAGGTGGGTCAGGACAAGTTCGGGATGCAGACGATGAACCAGTCGCTGGCGAGCCTCTTCCAGCGAAGGCTGATCACGCTCGACGACGCCTTGGGTCGCAGCGGCGACATGGAAGAACTGCGCAACATGCTGGGCATTGCACCCGGCGAAGCAGGGAAGAAGAAGGCGGCTTCGGCTGCCTAGGCATCAGACGCAGGGCGGCCCCGGCCGCCGAGACATCGGAAGCCAGGGCGGCTCGGGCCGTCGAGGCATCGGACGCGGCCCACGCGGGGCCAGGGTCGGCGAGGGCCCAGAGGGAGAACGACATGCCGGTTTACAGCTGGAAAGCGCGAACGCGCCAGGGCGCCGTCAAGAAGGGCGTCATGGAGGCGCAGAACGACGAAGCCGTGATGGGGGTGTTGCGGGCCCAGAGCCTGCTCCCCATCGCCGTGAAGCCGGCGTCCAGGGACTTGATGGAGTTCCTGCCCGATATGGGCAGCCCCGTCAGCACGCGCGAACTCGTGGTCTTCACCCGTCAGTTCTCGACGATGATCGACGCGGGCCTGCCCCTGGTGCAGTGCCTCGACATCCTCGGGGACCAGGAGCCCAACAAGAAGTTCAAGGATGTCCTGATGCAGGTGAAGTCCGAGGTCGAGCAGGGCGCGACCTTCGCCGATGCGCTCAGTAAGCACCCGAAGGTCTTCGATGAGCTCTACGTCAACCTCGTGCAAGCCGGTGAGATCGGCGGAATCCTCGACACGATCCTGAACCGCCTCGGGACCTATCTCGAGAAGGCGGATTCGCTCACGCGGAAGGTCAAGAGCGCCATGGTCTACCACATCACCATCATGGTGGTGGCAATCGGCGTCCTCGTGATGCTGATGGTGAAGGTCATCCCGGTTTTCGAGAAGATGTTCGCGGACTTCGGCGGCACCCTGCCCGGGCCGACCCAGATGGTCGTGAACATCTCCCATTGGTTGCAGGCGAACCTCGTCTTTCTGATGGTCGGGACCTTCCTCTTCTACATGGCCTTCAGTCAGGCCCGTGCGCGGATCCCTGCCTTCCGATACCACACGGATGCGATCGCCCTGAAGCTGCCGGTCTTCGGTAACCTGTTGCGTAAGTCGGCGGTCGCTCGATTCAGTCGGACCTTCGGGACGATGATCTCCAGCGGCGTGCCCATCCTCGACTCGCTCCAGGTGGTGGCCAAGACCGCGGGCAACAAGGTGATCGAGAAGGCGCTGATGACGACGCGCAGCGCGATCTCCGAAGGCCGCACCCTCGCAGAGCCGCTCGCGGAATCGAAGATCTTCCCGGGCATGGTCGTGCAGATGATCGCCGTGGGAGAGCAGACCGGCGCCATGGACACCATGTTGAACAAGATCGCGGACTTCTACGAGGACGAGGTGGATGCAGCCGTCGATGCACTGACCGCGATGCTCGAGCCGTTGATGATGGTCTTCCTGGGCGGCAGCGTGGGCTCGATCCTGATCGCCATGTACCTGCCGATCTTCAAGATCGCCGAAACCATCCGCTAGCCGGGAGGATCGGTGCGGAGGCTCGACGACCGCCTGGCACGCCGCGTCGCGTGGCTGATGCTCGCCCGCGTGGTACTGCTGCTGGTGGTACTCGCGGTCGCCGTCCTGCTGGAGACCTCGGCGGGGGCCGGCAGCAGCGGCAGCGAGCGGCACGTCCTGCTGGCCGTGCTGGCCGGGCTCGGCGCGACGATCGGCTCGGGCCTCATCGTGCGTCGCTTCCGGAGCCCGCGCGCCTTCGGGACGCTCCAGGTGGGGACCGACCTCGTCGTTGCCACCGCCATCGTCCATACTACTGGCGGCAGCCACTCGGTCTTTGCCTTCCTCTACGTTCTGGTCGTGGCCTACGCGGCGCTGCTCTTCGACCGCCGCCTCTCGGTGGGCGCGGCGCTCGCTGCGTCCCTGGCCTATGGAGCGTCCCTCTTGGCCTCGGCCCAGGGGTGGGGCGTTTCCGGTGCGGCTCTGCCGCCGGCACCGCTGCCCCTCTTGTACGCGGACGCGGCGGTCAAGGGCGGGGCACTCTTCGTCGTGGCTGCGCTCGCGAGCGGGCTCTCGCGGGAGTTGGCCCGGGCCGATCGCGCCCTCGACGAGCGGACACGCGACTTCGGGCGGCTGCAGGACCTTCACGAACTGACCGTCCAGAGCCTTGGCAGTGGACTGCTGACCGTGGATCACGACGGGACGATCCGTTCGTACAACCGCGAAGCGGAACACATCACGGGCGTACCGGTGGCCGAAGCGATGGGGAAGCCCCTGACGACAATCCTCCCTGGGGCGGAAGGGCTGATCGGGCGCGGCTCGGATGGCGAGCGACTGCGCGAACGCATGCCCTACACCGACGCGGCAGGGGAGTTCCTGCACCTGGGCCTCGCCGCCTCGGTGCTGCGCGATGGCGAAGGCCGGCCCAGCGGTCACGTGATCATCTTCCAGGACATCACCGAGATCGTGGAGATGGAGCACGAGCTGCGACAGACCGAGCGGATGGCCGCCGTCGGGGAGCTGGCGGCAGGCATCGCTCACGAGGTGCGCAACCCGTTGGCGTCCATGTCGGGTTCGGTCCAGATCCTTCGCGCGAGCCTTCCCGAAGAGGACGCCGAGCAGCGTCGCCTGATGGACATCGTACTCCGCGAGACCGACCGCCTCGATCACCTGATCGGCGACTTCCTCCTCTACGCACGGCCCAAGCCGCCCGAGCCGGTGGGGGTCGACCTCTCGGCGCTGACCAGCGATCTCCGGGAGATGTACGTGTCGGCTTGCCCCGAAGGCGTCTCGGCGCGTTTCGAAGTGCCCGAGGGTCTCGCGCCCTGGGTCGACGAGGATCAGCTGCGCCAACTCCTGTGGAACTTGTTGTTGAACGGCGGCCAGGCGATGGAAGCGAGCGGTGGCGTGCTGCGCCTCGACGCAAGACGGTTGCCGGCTCAAGAAGCGGCCTCGGAGGACCGAAACCACGAAGACGGGGAGGGGTACGCCTCGGTGGAGATCTCCGTCTCGGACACGGGCGTCGGAATCGACCCCGAACGGCTCGAGCGGGTGTTCGAACCCTTCTTCACGACCAAGCCTCGGGGGTCGGGTCTGGGCCTCGCCATGGTTCATCGCATCGTGGAAGCGAACGCGGGAACCCTGAGCGTGGAAAGCGAGCCGGGGCAGGGGACGCGGTTCGCACTGCGGCTCCCAGAAGCAGAGCGGGGAGCCGGCCGGAAGGTCGGCGCGGAGGTGGTTCGTTGAACGATTCGGTGCGGGTTCTCGTCGTCGACGACGAGCGCAGCATGCGGGAATTCCTGGAGATCTTCTTCCGCCGGGAGGGCCACGAGGTCGTCACGGTCGGTGACGTCGACTCCGCCCTCGTCGCGATCGAGAACGACGACTTCGACCTCGTGGTCAGCGATATCCAGCTGCCCGAGCGTTCGGGCCTCGAGTTGCTGCGCGAAGCGCGAGCCATCTCACCCGAAACGGTCTTCGTGATGATCACCGCGTACGCCTCGACGGAGACGGCGGTCGAGGCCATGCGCGAAGGCGCCTACGACTACATCACGAAGCCCTTCAAGGTCGAAGAGATCCGACTCACCGTCGAGAAGGCCCTCGAGAAGCGGCTGCTCCGCACGGAGAATCAGCGGCTGAAGACGGAGCTGCGCTCCCAGAAGCGCGAGCGAAGCATCGTGGGCAACAGCGCTGCCATCCAGCGCGTCTTCGATCTGGTGGATCAGGTCGCCGAGACCAAGACCAACGTCCTCATCTGCGGCGAGAGCGGCACGGGCAAGGAGCTGGTCGCGCGGGCGATCCATGACCGCAGCCAGCGCAGCGAGGCGCCCTTTGTCGCCATCAACTGTGGTGCGATCCCGGAGAACCTGCTGGAGAGCGAACTCTTCGGGCACGTGAAGGGGGCTTTCACGGGCGCCGTGCAGAACAAGGCGGGCCTGTTCGAGGCTGCGAGCAAGGGGACGCTCTTCCTCGACGAGATCGGCGAGCTGTCGCTCGCACTCCAAGTGAAGCTCCTGCGCGCCCTCCAAGAGAAGCGGATCCGGCGCGTGGGCGGGATCGGCGATGAGGCCGTCGACGTGCGGATCCTCGCCGCCACGAACCAGAATCTCGAAGAGGCCGTTGCGGCCGGCCGCTTCCGCGAAGACCTCTATTACCGGCTGAACGTCATCCAGGTCACGCTCCCGCCCCTGCGCGAACGGGTGGACGACATCCCGCTGCTGGTGCTGCACTTCGTCGAGAAATACTCCCGCGAACTGGATCGGAAGATCGCGAGCGTTTCCGAGGCCGCGCTCCAGCGGTTGGCGGACTACGCGTTCCCGGGGAACGTCCGCGAGCTCGAGAACGTGATCGAGCGCGCCGTGGCCCTCACCCGTGAGGACACGATCGGCGTCGATGCACTGCCGCCGAACGTCCTGCGTCCCGCGGTCGCCGCACCGGTTTCGCGCATCACACGCGATGGTGTGGACCTCGACGGTCTGATGGCGAGCTACGAGAAAGGGCTGCTCAGCGAGGCACTCGAGAAGTCGGGTGGCGTGAAGAAGCGTGCCGCGGCGCTCCTCGGCATCTCCTTCCGCTCCTTCCGCTATCGCCTCGAGAAGCTCCGACTCGAAGACCTCGACGAAGCCGAGTAGCGAGGCGATGCGCCGCACGGGCCTTCAAGCCGAAGTCCTGGTCAGCCTGGCCCTGTTGATGCTGGCCGCCACGGGCGTGGTGGCCTCCGTGATTCGCAGCGCCGACGACGCTCGCTTGCGCGAGGTCCTCGCGCGATCGCTCGGGAGCGAAGCGCGCGCGCCGCGCCCCCCCGTGCACTCGACCTTCCCGGGGACGGTCTGGTGGCGCATTCCGGAAGGCGGCACCGCCCGGCCCTGGGGGCCACTCTCGGACCGTCTCGACCCGGTCTCCCGGGCCGTCGCTGCGGAGGCGGCAAGGACACAGGGGAGTGTCGTTCGACCGGGGCGGGGGGACGAAGCGATCCGATTCGCGCGGGTCCTGCCGGATGGGAGCGTCGCCGTCGCCCGGCTGACCGAGGACAGCTCGAGCCGTCTGCGCGCGGTCCCCGCCAACCTCTTGTTCGGCCTCCTCGCGGTGGACGCCGCCATCTTCACGGCCTTCGGGCTCTTCTTGCTGCGTCGCCGGGTCGTGGTGCCACTTCAGAGAGTCGCGCGGGCCGCCCACACGCTGGCCGACGGCGAACTGCGCGGCCGCGTCCCGGTGGAAGGCGTGCGCGAAACGGCCGAGCTGGCCGAGAGCTTCAACGAGATGGGCGAGGCGCTCGCCCAACGCACCGAGGCATTGGAGAAGGCGGTCGCCGACCTCCGGGCCACGAACCGCGAACTCCAGGAGGCGCGCGAGGGCCTGCACCGGGCGGAGCGTCTGGCCTCGGTCGGGCACCTGGCGGCGGGCGTAGCCCACGAAGTGGGAAACCCGATCGGTGCGATCCTGGCCTTCGTCGATCTGGCCAGGCGTGACCCCGCCGTCTCCGACGCGACACGGGGCCACCTCGCCCGAGCGGCAGAGCAGGGCGGCCGTGTCCGCACGATCCTGCGCCAGCTCCTCGACTTCTCGCGCCCCTCCGAGGGGCGGGTGATCCCGATGGATCTGCTCGTTGCCGCGGAAGAGGCCGTCGGTCTCGTGGCCGCCCAGCGACGGTATTCGGCCCTCGAGATCCGGGTCGAAGGCGAGGCGCCCTTGCCTGCGGCCCTGGCCGACCCGGGCGTGGTGGGCCAGGTGTTGTTGAACCTCTTGCTGAACGCCGGCGATGCCCTGTGCGGCGCGGGAACGCCATCGCCCCGGATTCGCATCACGGTGCGGGGCGTGGCGCGGAAGCGGCGCGCAGGCGACGCCCCGGACGAGGCAGCACCCCGCCGGGCGCCCGATGGGATCGAGTGTGTCGTCGCGGACAATGGGCCCGGCGTGGCCGAGGAGAACTCGGAGCGCATCTTCGACCCCTTCTTTACCACCAAGGACCCGGGCGAGGGGACTGGCCTCGGCCTCGCCAACGCGCAGCGCCTCCTGGAATCCCTGGGCGGCAGCCTGGCGTTGGTCTCGCCGGGCGCTCTTGGGGGGGCTTCGTTCCACGTGGTCCTTCCGGCGGCGCCGGCAGGGGATGCGCAGGGAGTGCGCGGCGAGGCCTGAACGCGTTTGCGTAGCCACGCAACGCCGTGCACGGTTCCGCACGCCCCCCATTTTCGAAACTTCAAGGAAACCGGCGAGTTGGCCGAACAGTTCCGTGTGGCATGGGGCTTGCTCCATGACCCGGTCGGAGCAAATGCATGAAACGGCAACGAGGCTTCACGCTCGTGGAAATGATGGTGGTGGTGGCGATCGCTGGGGCGCTGGTGGTGGTCGCCGCGCCGTACATGCGCGACGCCATTCGGCACACCCGGTTGAAGGGCGCGACCCGCGACCTTGCGGGCGCGCTGCACTACGCCCGTGCGCAGGCGATTCGCACCCAGGTGAATCACGTCGTGATGTTCGGGACGACGCCCAACGGCAACCCGCTGCCGTCCGCGGCGATCGTGTTGACCGACACCGATGGAGACGGCCAGATCGATCTGAACGAGACGGTCATGATGGTCCCGCGAGACCCGGGCCGCGAGTTCCAGGGTCTGCCGCGCACCTCGGCGTTCGGGAAGACCAATGCCGATGGCATCCCCGACGATGCGCCCGACCCACTGAACCTCTTCGACGACGCCACCGGCGCGGTGTCGAGCTTTCGGGATCCGAGCGGCGCGGCCACGAACCAGATCGTGTTCCAGTCCGATGGCATCCCGCGCACCTACGACCCCGGCCCGCCCTTCGATATGGGCACCGTGGGTTCGGGTGGGGGCGCGGTCTACGTGACCAATGGCAACCCCGCCACGGGCCAGCCCGGCCGCGACTACGCGATCGTGCTTCAGCCTCTCGGCGGAGTCCGGGTTTCCGTGTGGGATCCGGTTTCAGAGGTGTGGAAATGAACGCAGCGCAGTCTTCTCGAAGCCGCACCGAGGGCGGCATGACGCTGATCGAGGTCATGATCGCGATCATGCTGCTCGCCGTGGGCGTGGCCGGGATGATCTCGATCCAGGTCCTCGCCATGCGTGACGAGGCCATCGCCCGCCAGGACAACGATGCCAGCCGGATCGCGCGCGACGTGCTCGAGCAGGTGGCGCGGCTGCCGTTTACGACAGTGCTGCCGACCGCCGGCTACGACGAGCCGGCCTGGATCTCGAACGCCGGCTATGACGACGGAGAAGTCCCCGTCTCGGTCCAGACGCCGGAGGGCGGCGAGATCGACCAGCTCGTCTACCAGGTCAACTGGCAGGTCACCGCCGTCCCCGGGCAGAGCTCGCTTCGCAGCGTCGACATCCAGATCGCGTGGACCGACGCCGCTGACCGCCAGCAGACCTACACCTCGTCCACCCTGAAGTACAACCCGTGAGGTTCGAAGTGACCCGTTCTCCTACCCGCCGCGAGCAAGGCTTCACGCTGATCGAGTTCATGGTCGCCGTCGGCCTGCTCTCGATCCTGATGCTCGGTGTGACCACGAGCTTCACGTTCCAGCAGCGCACCTACGTCGTGGTCGACCAGGTGGCCGAGGCGAAGCAGAACGTCCGGGTCGTCGCCGACCTGATCGAGCGCGAGCTCCGGAACTCCGGCTACATGGTGCCCGGCGCCGCAGCCGCCTGTGGCAAGGACGACGACGAAGGGCCCGACATCCTCTACATCAGCAACGCGGCTTCGATCGTGGCCATGAACAGCCTGCCCGCGAGCCTGCTCACGACATCGCTTGGAGCGGTCATCGACAACCCGCCCCTCGCAGGCCTCTCGTCGGGCTACCAGACCCTGGGGCTCCAGACTCTCGATCTCGATGGGATCGGTGGCAGCGACTTCGAAGAGGATGCCGGCATGATCATCGCCGACCGCTACCTGGGCCTCACCAGCGTGGCGTGCGGGAAGGTCGGGACAGTGGGGGGCGTCTCGCTCCTCAGCATCCCGATTGAGGTGGACCTCGAGGACGACACCGGCTCCTTGAGCTCGGGCACCGAGCTCGTTGCCATCCCCGCCATCGTCTACGAGCTCGTGGGCGACGAGCTGCAGCGCAACGGCGTGACCATCGTCGACCAGGTCGAGGACTTCCAGGTCGCGTGGTTCTACGACCTGAACGACGACGATCTCGTGGACCCCGGGGAGTACCTCGCCGACGGCGAGGGCGTGACCGACGACTACGACTCCACCGATCTCGACGGCACGCTGCTTCGCGAGGTCCGCATCACCGTGGTCGTGAAGACGCGCGATGAGGACCCCAACCACTCCTGGCAGGGCGGCATGGGCCAGGCCCTCGAGAACCGTGACCCCGACAGCGTGGCGGAGACGGACGGCGCACGTCGTCGCGTCCACACGTCCACGATCCGCCTGCGGAACAACGCCTGATGGAGGCTCCCGTGACCCGACTTCGAACCCGTTCGAACGAGCCCGTGCGCGACCCGCGCCGTGAGGGAGGCGTGGCGCTTCTCATCGCCATGCTGATGCTCATCATCTTCGGCGCCATGGCCGTCGCCTCGATGGACACGGTGATGCGCGACCGTCAGATCGCCGGGATCCATAGCCAGGCGAACCAGGCCTTCCAGGCCGCCGAGGCGGGCGTCGCCGCGGGCCTCGCGGCCCTGCGGAACCCGACGCAACCGTGGCCGACCTCGATCGCTGGCTTGGCGAACTTCGCCCCGGCGTTGCCCGACATCGATCTGGGCGACAGCTCCGACTACCCGCACGGGCTCCCGAGCTACGTGGCGGACCCCGATGCCGCGCAGCCGATCGAGTATCTCGGTGTCGGCGGCGAGTGCCCGGGCTGGGAGGTCAGCATCGACACGTCGAACATCGGCGGCGGTGGCCTGACCGTCCTCGAAACCATCTACGACATCCGCGTTCAGGGCCAGACCCAGACGGGCGCGCGCACCCGCATCGAGGCGGCGGCCGCCCGCTGTCACGTTTTCGAGCAGGGCTAGTCGGACCTTGTTCGCCAGCCCCGACCGAACGACCGCAAGGAGAACCATCATGAATCCGCGAAACCCCCTGATCCATATCGCGATTCTCTTCCTCACCGCAGCGCTGTGGCTGCCCGCATCGGCGGTCCGTGCCGACGATACGGTGCTGTTCACCGCGGCGGTGGCGCCGAACGTGCTCCTGCACGTCGACAACTCGGGCTCGATGAACCACATCGTGTGGCACGAGGAGTACGACCCGGACGTGGCGAGCGTGTGCACGCGGTTCAACGACACGTCCTCGTACTCCTACTCGTCGAACTACTCCCCCAACTACGGGTCGTACGCGGGGTGCGAAAACGCGACGCGGACGATCTGGGTCGACACGGACATCCCCGACCGCACGCGTTGGTCGGGTCACTACCTGAACTGGTACTTCAGTGCCGCGGCGACCTCCTATATCAGCGAGATCGCCCTGACCAACAACGGAACGCTCTCGACTTGCCTCGGGGGCGGGACGTTCTCGAAATACCGGCGTTCGCGCGTGACGGCGGCCAAGCAGATCCTCTCCGACGTCATCTGCCAGGTGAACCAGACCGGTGAGGTGCGCTTCGGGCTCTCGAAGTTCCGGCTCGGCAGCGACCCGCGTGGTGGCTACGTGCGCGTGGGGATCGACGACTACACGTCCAGCCACGCCACGGCCCTGGCCAACGCCATTTCAGAGCTCGAGGGTGAGACCTGGACGCCGCTTGCCGAGTCGCTCTACCAGATCTACTCGTACTTCATGGAGCGAGATTCAGGCGCGACGCCCGACGGGGCCAACAGCAACGTGTTC
>JAFDDA010000107.1 GCA_019311105.1 Deltaproteobacteria bacterium | reverse complement strand
GAAGTCGCGGCGCCGGGCGCGAAGCCGGGGCCGACTCCGCCAAACCCGGAAGCCTGATCACAGCCGCACGGCGATGTTCTGAACTCGGAGGTCGCTCCGACCTGTGGCTAGGCGGCGTCGTCGCGCCAGCCGAACGCCCGGGCGCGGCCCAGGCCTCGCTGCTCTTCCTCGTGGTAGAGCGTTCGCAAGGCGTGGCGGTGGGTACGGAGCGCCAGGGTGCGGCGCGCCTCGGCGCCGCGGGCGATGCGCTGGAAGACGCCGCGCACATGGGGCTCGACCTCTCCGCCGCCGAGCGCAACGAGATCCGCCGCCAGGCTCCGGGAATGTTCGGCCACGCGGGCGATGCCGGGGACGTACTCCTTGGGCGAGAGCCCGAGGTTCCAGGCACGGCCGAGATCCTGAGTCGCGAGCCTCACGTCGCCGCGGTCGAGATGTTCGTGGGCCTTGCGGTGGCGGCGGCGGGCCCGACCGGGACGGCGTCGGCGCGCAGGCGATCGACGAAGCGATTCCACAGGTGCCACGCCTGGCCACGCCCGAGGTGCGGCTCGAAGCCACCCACGTCGAGGAGCGCCCGGCGCCTGTGCAGCACGGCCGCGCTCGGCACGAACTCGCTGCGATTGGCTTCGCGCGGCAAGACCGGCGCTCCGGCCGTCGCGCGCGGGCAGTCGCGGCCGGGCCGCAGGGCCCGCGAGAACGTCATCGCCCGCCCGGTGCGATCGAGGTGGTCGGCGAGCGTGGCGAGGTGATCGGGCCAGAGTTCGTCCCCGGCATCGAGATGGGCGACGTAGCGGCCGGTGGCGAGGTGCAGGCCTTCGCTCCGATCCGGGACGACGTGTACGTCGAGCCCGCCGAGGGTCTGCTCGCCGAGTGAGGCGAGGGTCTGCTCCGTGGCCGTTTCACCGGGCGCGCCCACGACCAGGACGCTCACGCGCTGGTCGTCGGGCAGAGTCAGGGATGCGAACAGGTCACGCCGGCGCTCGACCGCTTCGCGCGCAGCGCGTCGGCGCAGGGCGCGGTCGTCCTCGGTCTCGGGCGTGTCCGGGTGCGCGGCCTTGAGGGCATCGAGGCAGGCGACGGCGCGGCCGGCCCGGCCTTGGCTCCCGAAGGATTCGGCAAGGCGCCGCCAGGCGCCGACCTCGCCGGGCTGGGCGAGGACCTGCTGATAGAGACTCCGCACCCCTCATGGAACGGCAGAAAGGGGCCGCGACTTGAAGCGGAGTCTCGGTTTTTCGGCGCAGCCGATCAGGGCAGCGCCAAGGGCCCGTGCTCGAAGGGGATTCCCGGCGCCGGGCCGCTAGCCCTTCTGCGCGAGGGCGGCGTCGACCATGACCTTGAAGGATTCGTAGGGCTTCGCGCCCGAGGAGAAGCGCCCGTTCACGAAGAAGCCCGGCGTGCCCGTCACGCCGAGCCGGCGCGCCTCGTTCATGTCCTGGGCCACCTCGGTGGCGACCGCCGCCGACTTGTAGTCCTCGTCGAACTGGCCGACGTCGAGGCCGAGGTTCTTGGCGATCTCCGCGAACCTCGCTTCGCTGAGGTCGCGCTGGTTCACGAACAGCTGGTCGTGCATCTCCCAGAACTTGCCCTGACGGCCCGCGGCGGCCGAAGCCTTCGCCGCCGGAAGCGCGTCCTTGTGGAAGGACAGGGGCAGGTGCTTGTAGACGATGCGGACGTCATCGGGATAGTCCTCGAGGAGCTTTGCCAGCGTCGGGCCCACGCGGCCGCAGTAGGGGCACTGGAAGTCCGAGAACTCGACGATGGTGACCTTCGCGTCGGCGGCGCCCTTGATAGGCGAGGTCCCGAGCTTGACGTCATAGACCTTGTCCGGGTCGGGGCCGCTGGGTCGGCGCACGGGGGCGGGCGCGGGCTGCCCCTTCTTCAGCTCGGCGATGTCCGACTGGATCTCCGCCAGGGTCTCGAACAAGTCGTCGGGCGGCGTGGCCGAGTTGTACCCGATGAAATAGCCCCCGATCAGTCCGATGACGGCGGCGACGACGATGGCGAGTCCGGTCTTCATGGGGCCTCCTTAGCTCCGGCGATCCAGGCGAGGTGGCGGTGTCACCGCCCTCGCGACGGCTCGCAAGCGATGGGTGCCGCGTTAGCATCGACTCGACGGGAGGAAGACGTGAGCAGCCACAGCCCGACGGGGAGGAAGACGTGAGCACCCAAGACCCTGCGGCGAGCGACGTCGCGACGGCAGGCGAAGACCTGGCGTTGCTCGAAGGGATCCGCACCACCCGGGCCATCCGCCGCCTGCGGCCCGACCCGGTGCCGGAGGCCCTCGTCCGGAAGGTCTGCGAGGCGGGGACTTTCGCCCCGAGCGGCGGGAACCGGCAGCCGTGGATCTTCGTCGCCGTGACGGACGCCGAGCGGCGGGCGCGCGTGGCGGAGCTCTACCGCGATGGCTTTCACGCCTACATCGCGCGGGCGCTCGAGGCGGCCAAGTCGCCCGACTATCCCGAGGCCAAGAGGCGAAACGTCTACGCCGCCCTGCACCTGGCCGACCATCTGCACGAGGCGCCCGTGCACCTGTTCGTGGCGGGTTGGACGCGGCGCGGCGCCGAGCAGGCGCAGGCTCTCTTCCCGTGCATCCAGAACGTGTTGCTGGCGTGCCGGGCCGTGGGCCTCGGCGCCTCGCTCACGACGGTCCATCGGGCTCACGGTGACGAGATCGATCGCATGCTGGGGCTCCCCGACGGCTGCCCGACGAGCGCCCTGCTTCCGATCGGCTGGCCGCTTGGTCGCTTTGGCCGGCCGCCCCGGCGCAACGTCGAGGAGTGCCTCTTCTGGGAACGCTACGATGCGGAGCGCGCGAGCCCCTGAACCCGAAGGAGACGCGATGGCCGCAACCCCCTCCACCATGCTGCCCCTCGGCACCGCCGCCCCCGAGTTCCGCTTGCCCGACCCGAAGACCGGTGCGGACGTGACGCTCGCCGAGGCCCAGGGCGAGTACGGCTTGCTCGTCGCCTTCCTCTCGAACCACTGCCCGTTCGTGAAGCACGTGAAAGCGGAACTCGTGCGCTTCGGCGACGACTACGTGGCCAAGGGGCTCGGCGTCGTCGCCATCATGAGCAACGACGTCGAACGCTACCCCGACGACGCCCCCGCGAAGATGGCCGTCGAGGGCTACCCGTTCCCGTACCTGTACGACGAGAGCCAGGACGTGGCCAAGGCCTACCAGGCAGCCTGCACTCCCGACTTCTTCCTGTTCGACGGCGACGGCAAGCTCGTCTACCGAGGCCAGCTCGACGCCTCACGCCCCCAGAACGAAGTCCCCGTCACGGGCACCGACCTCCGCGCCGCCGCCCACGCCCTGCTTTCGGGCACGCCGCTGCCGGCGGAGCAGACGCCGGCCATCGGCTGCGGGATCAAGTGGAAGCCGGGCACGGAGCCCAACTACTCCTGACCGACGGGCGTTCGTCATCAAATAGAACCGTCCCCTCCGTCAGGGTTCGATGATGACTTTGCCGTAGGTCTTTCGGGAGCCGAGGGCTTCCAGGGCGGTCGGGACGTCCTCAAGGGAGTATGTGCCGTAGATGAGCGGTGCGATCTTGCCCTCGGCGTAGAGGTCGAAGAGGGCGTCGAAGGTCTGGGGGATCTTCTCGGGCTCGTTCGTGACGTGGGCGCCCCAGTGGAGCCCGATGATCGCGATGTTCTTCAGCAGGATGCGGTTCGCCTTCACCGACGGGATCGTCCCGCCCGCAAAGCCGATCACCAGCAAGCGGCCGTTCCAGGCGATGCACTTGAGGGAGCGGTCGAAGATGTCGCCACCCACCGAGTCGTAGATCACGTCGGCGCCCTTGCCGCCCGTCTCCTCCTTCACCCGCGCGACGAAGTCCTCCTCGCGGTAGTCGATCAGGACATCGGCGCCGGCCTGGCGCGCCACGTCGAGCTTCTCGGCGCTCCCCGCCGTCGCCAGCACCCGCGCACCGAGCGCCTTGCCGATCTGCACCGCGGCGATGCCGACGCCCCCGGCCGCGGCGTGGACGAGCAGGTCTTCGCCCGGCTGCAAGGCTGCGCGGTAGACCAGCCCGGCGTAGGAAGTCGGGTAGACGATCGGGAAGGCCGCACCCTCGGCGAAGCTCATGCCGTCGGGAAGCTTGTACGCACCGCGCGCCGGCACCGCGGCGCGCTCCGCGAACGCGGCGAGCCCGGCCGAGGCGAACACGCGATCGCCCGGCGCGAAGCCGTCGACGCCCTCCCCCACCTCGAGCACGACCCCGCCGACCTCCGCCCCCGGAATGAACGGAAACGGTGGCTTCACCTGGTATTGCCCCTGCACCATGAGGATGTCGAAGAAGTTGCACCCCGCGGCCTTCACCTCCACGAGCAGGGTGCCGGGCGAGGCCACGGGCTCGGGCGCCTCGCTCACCTTCAGCTCCGAGGGCTTCATCCAACGATCGACGACGATGGCTCGCATGCTTCCTCCCCCCGATTTCGGGGCAGGCGCATTCTACCGCGGTGGGGCGGCGGGCTAGTGGCCGGCGGTGGGCGACTCGAGGCCCGAGAAGAGGACGGCGACGCCCCCGTCGATGGCCTCGCGACAGGCCTCCGGGCTCTGCAGCCCGTTGGCCCAGGCGGTGCGCGAGCCCTGGGTCAGGTGGAAGATCGTGCGGGCGGCCGCCAGCAGGTCGGCTTCGCGCGACAACTCGCCCGACATCCGGCCGCGCTGGAGGATCTCGGCCAGCAGCCCGATCGTGCGGTCCTGGAGGGCGAGCACGCGCCGGGCCACGCGGGCCGCGGTGTGGGTCGTCGCGCGCAGGGCGATCATGGTCAGGTCCGGACTCTCGACCAGCACCTCGTGCTGGAGGTCGAGGAAGCGCTGGATGCGGTCGCGGGTGGGTGCGCTGCGGTCATCCTCGGTGCGGAAGCGCGTCCACGCCTCCTCCTGGAGGTCGGCCAGCTCGGCGACCAGCAGCTCCTCCTTCGAACGGACGTGGCGGTAGATCGAGCTCGCGCCCATACCCGCGCGCTCGGCGATGGCGCGCAGGGTCGCGCCGTCGAAGCCACGCTCGGCGAAGAGCTCGCGGGCGGCCTCACGGATGCGCGCACGGCTGCGGCGCCCGCGCACGAGCCGCCCATCGTCGGGGCGGAGCTTCGGGCGCGGCGTCTTTGCGGGGGGACGACTGCCAGACAGGGTCGCCATGAAGGCGAACAAGATCGCAAACCGTTCGGGGATACGCCGCGAAATCTGTGGAGGAGGCCCGGGGAGTCGGGCCGAGGGTGCAGCGGTTGAAACCGCTACCCCCGCCGGCCCCTTCCCTGGTGGGCTGAATCGGACGGGACTCTAGCCCGGAGCGGGGCGTTGTCACCCCGAACTGTAGATTTTATTAGTGTTACCAGACGGTTACACGCCTAACGAGCGGTCAGGAGAGGTCTTTTCGAGGATCCGCCGGGCCGAGCTCGGCCACCGCCTCCACCCGGCTGCGGCCCTCGTCGTCGAGGTCGCGCGGGACCAGGATCCGGACGGTCACGTAGAGGTCTCCGTCGCCGTGCCGACCGACGCCCGGGATCCCCTTCCCGCGCAGGCGCAGACGCTTTCCCCCGTCGGTGCCGGGCGGGAGCGCGAGGGTCGCCCGGCCGTCGAGGGTCGGCACTTCGATCTCGGCGCCGAGGCTCGCCTCGGCGAAGGTCACCGGCAGGTCGAGATGCAGGTCGCGCCCTTCGGCCCGAAAGATCGGGTCGGGCCGCACGCGGATCGTCGCATGGAGGTCGCCGGCCGGCCCGCCGTTCTGGCCCTCGCCGCCCTTGCCCGCGATCCGGATGCGGGCGCCGGCGACCATGCCGCGTGGCACCTTGACCGTGACCGTTTCTCTGCGCGGCCCGTTCGAGGTCGGGCGCGCGAGGGTGAGGCGCTGCTCGCAGCCGAGCGCCGATTCCCGCAGGTCGAGTTCGAGTTCGGCTTCGAGGTCGGCGCCGCGACGCGGGCCGCGGGCCCGGCCCTGCCCCGTCAGGCGCGACAGCAGGTCATCGAGGTCGCCGCCGAACTGCATCGACTCGCCGCCGCCCCCGAAGAACGGCTCGAACCCGCCGCGGCCGCCGAAGCCCCCGTGGGCGCGGCGGGCGGCCTCCGCGTCGAAGCCGCCCTCGAAGGCGACGTCACCGAACTCGTCGTAGTCGCGCCGCTTCCCCTCGTCCGAGAGGACGGCGTAGGCCTCGGAGACCTCCTTGAAGCGCTCCTCGGCCGCGTCGTCGCCGGGGTTCACGTCGGGGTGGAGCTCTCGGGCGAGCTTGCGATAGGCCTTCTTGATCGAGTCGGCATCGGCGTCGCGCGCGACGCCGAGCACCGCGTAGGGGTCTCGGCGGGCCACGCCTTAGAGATCCTCGGGTCGGGCCAGGAACTCCTTGATCAACTCGAGGCCACGCGCCGCATAGAGGCCGTCCTCGATCCGCTCGTCATAGCTGTAGTTGAACGTGACGTGCCGCGCGCCGGGTTCGCCGTAGATCTTCCCGACGACGCCGAAGATCGGGATGTTCCCGTACTCCCAAAGGTGGTGCCAACCGCCCTCGAGCCCCACCGAACCGAGGTTCGCCATGAAGATCGTGGCATGCATCGGATCGGGCTCGATCATGGCACGCGGCAGCAGGCCCGCATTGTCGAGGGCCATGACGAGGCGCAAGACGATCCGCACGATGAAGGGCGGCAAGCGCAGCAGCAGGCCCATCTCGTTGTCGGACGTCGTCTTCTTTCCGCTGCGACCCTTCTGGAGGCTGTCGAGCAGGCCATCGACCATGGTCAGCAGGTCGTCCTTCGGGTCGAACTTGCGCTTCACGGTGATGAGCGGCGCGTCGTCGTCCATGCGCACCTTGGCACTGAAGGAGATGTAGATCCCGTCGCGCTGCCAGATGCGGCCGCCCTGGGTGAAACGGTTCAGACGCGGCCGTTGGACGTACATGAGCGTCAACGCTTGCAGCACGAGGTGGAAGAGCGTGACGCGCCGCTCGGGCGGGCGATCGACGTTGATCTCGTCGAGGAACTCGAGCGCGCGCTCGACGTTCACCTCCTGCTTGAAGTAGAAGAGCGACTCGTTCCGTCGCGGCGAAATGAGAGGCATGAAGCGGCGGATCGCCGGCACGCCCTCGGCCAGTTTTGCATCGGGTCGGTATCCAAACATGGGAACCCGATCATACCGTGTGCGGGCGATTCAGGAGCCTGGCGCTCCGCGCGCCGGCCGGCTCATGAGCCAGATCGGCACAGCGAGGGCCTCGAGTTCGCCGGCGACCTCGAAGCCGAATCGGCGGTAGAGGGGCAGATTGCGTGGGTGGGCCGTCTCGAGCCAGGCGGCCTGGGCCGCCGCGTCGACGTCGGCGAGCCAGGCCCGCAGCAACGCCGACCCCACGCCGGTGCCCTGGCGCTCGGGCGCAACACCGAGAAGCGACAGATGCCAGACGGGCTCCGGCGGGTGGTGCTCGGCGAGCAGCTCGAAGACTTCGCTCCACCGGCCGGCGGTGCGCAGGCCTTGAGCGAACAGGGTCCGAAGCTGGGCCCCGAGGTCCGGCGCGGGAAGCGGGAAGACCCAAGGGGGGAGGGCGACGAGCACGCCCTCGATCCCGTCGGCGCGGGGCGAGTGCTCGCCCGCAGCATCGGCGCGGGCCACCCGCACGTCGGCGCGGCCGCGGGCGGCTGCGAGGGTGGCGCTCATGCCGGCGCGTTCCGCACGAAGGCGCCGGTTCGCACTTCCGCCGACGACGGCCCGATCGAGGGGCTGGTCGTGAAAGGCCAGCGCCAACACTTCCGCCGCCGCGCGCTCCTCCGCGCGAGCGATGGCCTCGACCGGGAGGCGACGGTTCGCGAGGGGCGGCTCGTGGACGTTCAGTTCTAGCGCCGGGTGGTCTTCTTCTTGGCGGCCTTCTTCTTCGCCGTCTTCTTCTTGGGCTTCGGCCCGATCGCCTTCTCGAGCTTCTTCAGCATCTTCACGGCTTCGCTCTGGCCCTTGCGGAATTCCTTCTCGCCTCGAGCTTCGAGCCGGCCCACGTATTCGCTGGCTTCGCGCAGGACCTTCGTCCCACGGCGACTCGCCTGCGCGCGCGCCTTGCCGACGTCCTTCTCGAGCTTACCGAGCTGCTTGCGGACTTCCTTGGTGTAGGCCCGCACCGTCTTCGGCAACTCGGCCTCGAGCTTCGCCACCGCCGACTTCTTCTTCGCGGTCTTCCTCTTGGTCGCCTTCTTCTTCGCTGCCATGGGTCTTCCTCCCGGAGTGGGGTTGATACGCGAGACGCCCGGCGCGATCGCTCTCGCACCGGGCGTCTGGCAAGTCGAAAGTCGGAGCCTCGGCCTCAGTCCAGGGGCCCGAAGATGTTCCGCTTCACGAAGCCTTCGAAGTCGTTCCAGGTGACGCGGTAGTAGAGGCCCACGCGCCAGCCGTCGAAGCTATCGAAGTTGAAGCAGGTCTGGTCGTCGCTGAGCGCCGGCGTCCCGACCGTGCAGCCACTCCCCGGAGGCACCGTGGCAAAGCCGCTATCCGCGTCGTTGGGGCCGATGTCGTGGTCCTGGTTGGTCTCGAGCCAGCGGAAGCCGAAGGTCAGGGCATGGGTGAAGTTCGCGTGCTTGCCCGGCAGCGGGATATCGAGGTCGAAGCCCACGGTGAAGGCGTCGTCTTCGAAGTTGCGGTCGGACGCGCCGGTGAAGCCACCCGGCGGGCCGTAGATCAACTCGACGTCCCAGTTGATGTGGCTCACACCGAGGCTCGGGAAGAACACGAGCGGCAGGCCGCCCATGCCCAGCATGCTGCCCAGCACCGGCGTGTCGTCCTTGATGATCCAGGTCATCTGGGGCCCGAACTGCAGGTTCCAGCCGTGCTTGATCTCCGCCTCGGCGTAGGCAAAGTTGAAGCCTTCATTCGTGTTGCGCAGAGAGTGTGTGGTGTCGGTGCGGTCGTCGCCGAAGGGGCGGTTCGCGCGGAAGGCCATGGCCGGCTCGATCAGGATGCAGCAGCTCCAGTAGCCGATGCCACCGGCGAGGCGGAAGCCGCCTTCGATGACCTCGGGCTCGAACCGCAGCGTGCCTGTGCGCGTGTCTGCCCCTCCCCCCCCCAGTTCGGAGCGATCGTCGTAGATGATCCGGCCGGACATCTCGTGGCCGAAGAACCCGACGCCGAAGTCGGCGGAGAGATCGATCGGGGTGCGGACGAGACCGTCGATGCCCCAGAGCCATTCGCTTTGCGGAACGGCGAAGCCGCTGCCGCCGATTTCATCGGCCTGAGCGCTGGGCGCGAGGCTCAGTGCCAGAGCCAGTACCAGTGCAGAGAGGAAGCTGAGACGCATGGGCAGGGTTCTCCCGAGGATGGTGTACGAAGGGCGGCCCCGACGGGCCGAGAAGGACCGATGCCGCCACCACTCGAACGGCAAGGGATTTGCAGCGGACACGTATAACGCTGCGTTCGGTTTAGAGGATTTCGACTCGCCTTGTCTAGGCCCTTGGGCGGATTTTCACGCGATTCTCGTCGGACCGTGGCGTTTCAACTACAGACCGAGGTTTCTCGGCACTCGCTCGGCCGGCGGATCGAGGTCGGGCTCGAAGGAAAGCCCGGTCACTCGTTCGTAGGCCTCGATGTAGCGCCGGGCGGCCTCGCAGCGAACGGCGAGGGTCAGCTCGGGCTGTTCGCCGTCGCCGCGGTAGCCCTGGTCGGCGAGCCAGCTGCGCACGTACTCCTTGTCGAGGGCCGGCGGATCCTGCGCCTTCGACATCGCCTGCTCGTAGACGTCGCGGTACCAGTACCGCGACGAGTCGGGCGTGTGGATCTCGTCGGCCACCACGAGCTCGCCGTCGGCGTCGAGGCCGATCTCGTACTTCGTGTCGACGAGGATCAAGCCGCGCGTCGCCGCGAAGCGTTGGCCCTCGGCGAACATCTTCCCAGTCAGCGCGGCGGCGCGGTCGTAGAGCTCTTCCGACACCACGCCGCTCTCGATGATCGCCGCGCGCGAGGTGAGCTCGTCGTGTGCGCCGTGCTCCGCCTTGGTCGTCGGCGTGAGCATGGCTTCGGGAAGCGGCTGATGCTTCGTCATGCCGTCCGGAAGCGTGTGGCCGCAGTATTCGCGCTCTCCGCGCTCGTAGGCGGTCCAGATCGACGTGTTGGACACGCCGGTCAGATAGCCGCGGTAGACGAACTCGATGGGCAGGATCTCGCACTCCTCGACCACCGAGACGTTCGGGTCGGGCACGTCGATGAGGTGGTTGCGCGCGATGTCCTTCGTCTTGTCGAACCAGAAGGCCGCGACCTGGTTCAGCACCTGGCCCTTGAAGGGGATCGTGCCGACGACGACGTCGAAGCAGCTCACGCGGTCGCTCACCACGATCGTGCGACGCGGGCCGTCCACGTAGCTGTCGCGCACCTTGCCTTCGATGCGCTGGCCGAGACCCTGGAGGTCGGTGCGCTCGAGCGTCCTCGAGCACTGTTCTTCCAGAAGCTTCACGTCGATGCCCAATGGCCTTCTCCTCCCCGTTGGGGGGTATTCGTTCGCAGGTCGGCAGGTGCCCTATCTTAGCCGCGAATGGCCGAGTTCTTCTATCGCCTGACGCCCGATTGGGTGCTGCGCGCCGTCGAGGCGGGCGGCTTCCAGCCGACCGGCCACTGCACCGTGCTGAACAGTTTGTCGAACCGTGTTTTCGATCTGCGGCTCGAGGACGACAGCCACGTCGTGGCGAAGTTCTACCGGCCGGGGCGTTGGAGCGAGGAGGCGATCCGTTCCGAACACCGTTTCCTCTTCGACCTCCAGGAGGCCGAGATCCCCGTCTGCGCGCCCGTCCGCTTCGAGAACGGCGAGACCCTGCATCAGGTGGAAGGCATCCACTACGCGGTCTGGCCGCGCACCGGGGGCCGCAGCCTCGACGAGCTCTCCGACGAGAACGTGGCCATCCTCGGCCGGCTGCTCGCGCGCATCCACAACGTGGGGGCCACGCGCGACGCACCCGAACGCGTCGAACTGACCGAAGAGACCTACGCCTTCGAGCCACTGGCGGTGCTCGAGGCCGGCTTCCTGCCGCCATCTTGTGTCGGCCGCTACCGCGCCGCGGTCGAGCGCATCGCCGCCGAGTACGCCGAACAGCGCCGAGGCGTGCCCTTCCAGCGCATCCACGGCGACTGCCACCTCGGCAACCTGCTGAACAGCGGCGAGGGTTGGTTCTTCCTCGACTTCGACGACTTCGTCCGCGGGCCCGTCGCACAGGACGTCTGGATGCTCGCCCCGGGCCGCGACGGCTTCGGCTCCCGGCAGCGGCAGAAGCTCGTCGCCGCCTACCGGGAGTTCCGCGACTTCGACGAGCGCTGGTTCGGCTTGATGGAACCGCTGCGGGCGCTGCGCTTCGTGCACTACGCGGCCTGGGTCGCGCGCCACTGGGAAGACCCGGCCTTCCCCGACGCCTTCCCCCACTTCGGGACCGAGGACTACTGGCAGAAGGAGACGAACGACCTCGAGGAGATGGTCGAGCTCGTCGAACGCCCCACCGCGGGCGCACCGGGCGAGGCCGCTGCGGACGCCACCACCGAAGAAACCGAGCTCAGCAACAAGGACTTCTTCTGGGACATGGACTAGCGCCCCGCTAGCCGCGGGGCCCGTGCGCTAGCCGCGCAGGACCGCGCCGTCGGGCACGTCGTGACGCGCGTCGCCCTTCGCTGCGACTTCCACGTCCCCCTCCACCACGACCCCGCGCCCGAAGTGGACATCACCGCGCACGCGTAGGTGGCGACAAGCGCGCAGCGACGGCGGGCCGTGCGGGAAGCGGGCGTCGAAGTCTTGCACGAGCCCGAACCATTGCTTGTCGAGATCGACGACGGGCAGATCTTCCAGCGCGACGGCGGACACCATTTCCGCGTCAGGGGAAAGCGCATAGGCGTCGGAGCGGACGACGAGCAGATCGTCCGTGGTCTTCACCGGGGCGAAGCGCGAGCGCGGCACACACACCGCGGTCGCACCTTCGAAGACGGCGATCGCCGCTCCCATGGCGGTCTCGAGCTGATGGACGCGCGGCGTCGCGTCGTCCCCGGGAACGACGTGTTTCTCGTTGCGGATCATCGGCAAGCCGAGGACGTGCTCGCGCTCTTCGAGCACGCGGTCGAGCGCCACCAGATCAAGCCACACGCTGTTGGTGTTGAAGTAGCGGTGCCGCGTCAGGTCCTGGAAGGCCGCTTGATCGGCGGCGGGACATTGGGCCGACTCCCGGAGCAGCAGGCCCCCGTCGGGTCGGCGCGCGAGGTGTCCGCCTTTGCGGTCGGCCTCGGTGCGCTCGGCGACCTCCATCAGGAAGGGGGCCCCTTCGTCGGCGAACCAACCGAGCAGGTTCGGGTCGAGTACCGCGCCGAGGTTGTCGGCGTTCGAAACGAAGGCATAGCGGTAGCCGCCTTCGAGCATGCGATCGAGCATCCCGGAGGTGACGAGCGCCGTGTAGAGATCGCCGTGGCCCGGGGGGCACCACTCGGCGTCGGGGTCGTCGGGCCACTCGATCGCGGCGCCGTCGCTCACCCGAATGCGCGGCACCTTGTGTTGCAGGAAGTCCGCGGGGAGATCAGCGCCGAGGCCGCGATGCCGCGCAAGCTGCGCCAACGAACCGTCGCGCGTGCGGAAGCTGTTCATCAGGACGAGCGGGAGCCGCACGCCGGCCTCGCTTCGCCGCGCGAGCACCTGCTCGGCCACGATGTCGAGAAAGCAGCGGTCGCCCTTCACCGGCAGCAATGACTTGGCGCGCGTCATCCCCATGCTGGTGCCGAGACCGCCGTTCAGCTTCACCACCACCGTGGCAGCGAGGGCCGCCCGGCCCGCAGCGGCGTGGTCGCCCAGGTCGGCGAGGCTGGGCAGCGAGGCGACGGGTTCGATCTCGGTCTCGGGCACGAGCCCCGTCGTCCCGTCCTGGAGCAACTCCCAGTAGTGTCGGAACGTGTCCACCGCGACCGGCGGAAGCCCGGCGTCGAGCATCTTGCGCTCGATGGGGTCGAAGGAGGCGCTCACGGCGCACCGCACGGTGACATAGGCGGGCGCGAGTGTACCGACCCAGGGCCGGCTGCCACTCTGGTATGATGCCCACGAGCCGAGCCTCATGCCCCAGCAACAACCCGACACGAGCCCCGACGCCCCGACCGAACCGCACGACGAGTCGAGCCGAATCCTGCTCGTGGACGACGAGCGCAGCTTCCTCGAGCCCACGGCCGAGATGCTGCGACGCCAGGGCCACCTGTGCCGCGTCGCGCCCGACGATGCCGGGCAACCAGAACATGGAGTTCGTCCGCAGGCTCTGCGCCGAAGAGGACGCGCCGGCGGTGATCGTGGTGACGGGCTTCCCTTCGGTCGAGACGGCCGTCTCCTCCATCGACCTCCGGGTCTTCGGCTATCTGGTCAAGCCCATCGACTTTGGCGACCTGCTCGAGAAGGTCGAGAGCGCGACTCGGCAGGTACGGCTCCGGCGCGACGTCACCGCGCTCGAAGAGCGCCTCGAGCGGATCCACCACGATGTGCGCTCGGTTTCCGAAGTGCTGCGCACGCCGCAGCCGCGCATCGACCGGGCATCGCTGCAGCAGCTCCTCGACGGCACCTCGCGCGCCCTGCTCTCCGGGTTGCGCGACCTCGGCCGCCTCGAGGTCGACGTGCTCTCGGTGCCGCCCGGCGCACCCGGTGCCACGACGACGGTAACCCCTGCCTCGGTCGATCTCTCCGTGCTCTCGCCCCGCGAGCTCGAAGTCCTCGAGCTGATCCGCAACGGCTACCGCGTCGCCACCGTGGCGCGACGCCTCTTCATCAGCCCTCACACCGTTCGGAACCACCTGAAGCGAATCTTCTTGAAGCTCGAGGTCGGCTCCCAGGGTGAGCTGCTCGAGAAGCTGAAGCCGCTCGACTCCTAATGACCGAAGCACCCCGCGATTGGCGGGCACCGGCCCTACCGGTGGTCGAGGAACTCCGCGAACTTTCCAAAGCCCTCGCCGTCAACACCCTCGACCCAGACGCCCTCGCCCAGGCCGCAGCCCTCGTCCGCGAGGCCCGAGCTCTTCTCGACGGGCCGCCGCGCACCCGCTGGTACGATCGCGGCGGCGCGACTCTCGAGATCGACGAAGAAACCGCCCGGGCCTACTTCGAGCAGAGCCCGATCCGCGGGAGCTTGAACCCCGTGGCGCCGCCGCTCACCGTCGAGCCGGGCGAGCGCGAAGACGGCACGCCCGTCATGGTCGGGCACGCGCACCTCGGGATGGCCTACGAAGGCCCACCCCACGGCGTACACGGCGGCTGGGTCGCGGCGCTTTTCGACGACATCCTCGGCGCCAGCCAATGGCTCGCTGGAACCCGCGGCGTGACCGCGCGGCTCGAA
Source organism: Deltaproteobacteria bacterium (assembly GCA_019311105.1). Lineage (GTDB taxonomy): Bacteria > Myxococcota_A > UBA9160 > UBA9160 > JAFDDA01 > JAFDDA01. The sequence goes on along the minus strand of JAFDDA010000107.1, from coordinate 16,981 downwards.
GTGCAATACCGCCACGTAACGCCCCTCGAAGAGGATCTGCGCTTCGAAGCCTGGATCGAAAGCCAGAAGGGCCGCCGCATCGTCGCCAAAGCCACCTGCCATGCCGGCGACACCCTCACCGCAGAAGCCGAAGCCCTATTCCTGAAGGTCGATTTCCGCCAGGTCCAACAAAAGATGAAGACCCGCAAGGGGAAGCCTGGCGGAAGCTAGAACGAGAAAGGCCCGAACAATCTCTCGTCCGGGCCTTGGGTTCTCTGGATGGTCAGGCCATCCTCGATTTCGGTTTCACCGACCCATCGTCAGCCGCCCGGTATCGATGTACCGGCGGATCTTCGCCTTCGACTTCATCGGCTTCCCATTTGCGTCCCAGAACTCGATCCGGTTGCCCGTGCCCGTCTGTACGTTCACGATGATGTCGCCAACGATGCGGAGGTCTCGCGGGTCGTCGACGCCGTCCCAGTTCTCGTACCACTCGCCCGCAAGATCCTTGTCCTCGCTCCAGCGCTTGGCGTGCCAGATGATCTTCCACAGCTCGTCCTTCTGATCGTAGGCGAAGGAGTAGTGCGGCTGGAAGGTCTGGGTGTCGAGATAGATGTCCTTGTACGAGTAGGGGTGGTCTTGGTTCTTCGGCTTCATCCGGACCTTGACCATCTTGCGGACCTCCCAGCGATCGTTCGCCAGGGAGAGCCCGTAGGGGCCGTAGTTCTGGTCCTTCTTGTAGGGGTAGCCCTTGATCTTGGTGTTGCCCGGGGCGATGTACTCGAACTCGCCGAGGCAGGTCCACTCGTACTGCGGGACGATGCCGTTGAAGCTGAATAGATCGTCCAGGGTGAAGTCCGTGCCCGAGATCGCGTCCGTGCGCTGGGAGGTCGAGATGCGGCGCACGCGGCGCAGCGTCGGGACGTAGACCCAGGTGTCGTCGTTCTTCGCCTGGGAAGGCGGGCCGTAGGACGACTTGTAGCGATAGGTGAGGAGCTTGATGCCGCGGGCATCGAAGGGCGCCGTGACCTCGGCGCCGCTCACGACGCTGCGCTTCTCCTTGCGGAAGAGATCGCCGCCCTGCTTGTCGAGGTATTGCTCCTCGACGCGGTAGGACATGGGGATGCCGCGACCTGTGCCCTCGTAGTAGAGCGGCAGCTTCTCGCCGCGATCCCAATACGTGTAGAGGAAGCGCGCCTCGCCGCCGCCGCCCGACCAGCGGCGTGCGAAGTTCCACATGACCTTCGAGCCTGCCTGGGGGTCGCCCTTGCAGTCGAAGTCGTGGAACGGCCTGCCCGCGGTGTAGTTCTCGAGGCTTCCCTCGGGGCCGATGCGCGGCTGGCCCTTGAACTTCTCGGAGGCTTTGACGTAGGCCTCGGCCGGCTGGTAGTCGAAGTGCGCGGGCCCGACCTCGAGCTGCATGCCTTCGAAGAAGAAGAAGTCCCGGTTGTTCCAGAACTCCTCGGGCAAGTAGGCCTTGATCTGATCGAGCTGCTCGAAGCCGATCACGTCCCCCTCGGAGAAGGGCGGGCCCACGGAGGTGGCGTCCTCCTGAGCCTGGGCACCGGTGGCCAGGACGAGGGCGACAAGAATGGCGAGTAGCCAATGGGTGCGATGCATCGCGACGATTTCCCCCAGGAACCCGAATGGATGAACCAACCGCCGACGGCGACCGGAACGGCCGCCTAGCCTATCACAGGGCGACTGCTTGATAAGACGGACGCGCGGCGGAGGAATTCGGTTTCGCTGAGGCCCCGGGGCCTGTCACCGGGTGGTCGACGGCCCGTTTCGTCGCCATCTCCGTGGTCGATGCGTACGATGTACGCTAAGGTGTACGCCTCGCGCGCGCCGCGCCCAAGCGCCCGCGAGCTACCGCCCGGAGATCGCCCATGTCGCCCCAGACCGGAGCGCCCCGCGCCGCACGCGCGAAGGGCAGCCGCATCCCGCTGACCCGGGAGCGGATCCTCGCCAAGGCCCTCGAGATGGTGGGTCGCGACCCCGAGGGCGAGCTGCGCATGCGCGCCCTGGCCGATGCCCTCGGCACCGCGCCGATGTCGCTCTACCGCCACGTCCGTAACAAGGACGACCTGCTCGACGGCCTGACGAGCCGCGTCCTCGATCAGCTCGACATGGAGCTCCCCGTCGAGGGGCCGTGGACCGAACGCGCGCTCGCTTGGATGGGTGGCCTGCGCGACCAGCTGCATGAACATCCGGCGGTGGTGCCGCTCCTGCGAACGCGCACCCGCTACGCCCCGGCACTCCTGCGCGCCATCAACTCCCTGCTGGTGATCCTGCGTGGCGCCGGTTTCGACGATGCCAGCGCGGTCCGCGCCTCGCGCGAGATCATGTGGTTCACGTTCGGCTTCGTGATCATGGAGATCCGCACCCGGCAGGAATATCCGGGCGTCGAGGTCGGCGCGATCGCGATCCAGGCCTTCCCGGCGCCCGAATCGCCCGAATCCGCAAAGATCCCCGATCTGATCGAATTGCTCCCCCACTTCATGAAGGGCGAGACCGACGAGACCTTCGCCGAGGGCGCGCGCCACCTGGTGGCCGGGCTCGAGGCCTCGCTCCGCCCGAACGCTGCAACGAACAAGAAGGAAGCTCGACGATGAGACGACTCGCATTGGCGGCAATCACACTGACCAGCCTCAGCCTCGCCTGTGGAGACGACGAGGCCCCGCCCGTAGTCGGTGCTTCTCCCGTGGCCGTGGCCGCGGTGCAGGCCCACGACGTGGTCGACCGCATCGAGGCGACCGGCGAGCTCATCGCGAAAGAGGAAGCCACGGTGGCGGCCCAGGTCGCCGGGCCGATCACGAGCATCGCGGCCGTCGAGGGTGGCTCCGTGGAGGCGGGCGAGACGCTGCTCGAGATCGACCCCGAGCGCCGGCAGCTCGAAGCCCTCGATGCGCGTGCGGGCGTCGACGAGGCACGAGCGAACCTGAAGGAGCGCGAGCGCGAGGCGCGACGCATCCGCGCACTCGGCGAGCGCGGCGCGGCCAGCAAAGCCCGCATCGACGCCGCCGGGACCGCGACCCAGCTGGCGGGTTCGCGCCTCTCCGCCGCCCAGGCCCGGCTCGGGATCGCCGAACGCTCGCTGCGCGACGCATCGGTCGCCGCACCGTTCGCAGGCCTCGTGGCGCGGCGGCACGTCTCGACGGGCGAGTTCGTGTCGGCGGGGCAGGCGCTCTTCGACCTCGTCGCCCTCGACCCGATCGAGGTCGAGTTCCACCTGGCCGAGATCGATTCCGCGCGGGTTTCGCTGGGCGATGCCGTGGAGGTTCGGGTCGCGCCCTATCCCGACGAAGTCTTCACGGCCCGGGCGACGATGATCGCACCGACCATCGATGCCCGGACGCGCACACTGCGCGTGAAGGCCGAGGTCGACAACTCCGACGGCCGGCTGCGGCCCGGCTTGTTCGCGCGGGTTGACCTCGGCGTCGCTACCCGCGAAGCCGTCCCGATGGTCGCTCAGGAGGCCGTGTTGCAGCGCGCCGACGGCGCGGTGGTGTTCATCCTCGAGGGCAGCGACCGCGTCCGCCGTGTGAACGTGAAGACCGGCGTCTACCGCGGCTCGCTCGTCGAGATCCGGGCGGGCATCGAGGCGGGCATGCAGGTCATCATCCGCGGCCATGCCGAACTGATCGACGGTTCGGCGGTGACGGTGCGCAACCTCGACGGCAGCGCGGCGGCGGTCGCGGCCCAATGACCCTCTCCGATCTCTCCATCCGCCGCCCGATCCTCACGTGGATGATGACGCTCGCGCTGATCGTGTTCGGCGTGCTCGGCTACCAGCGCCTCGGCGTCGATCAGTACCCGAACATGGAGTTCCCCATCCTCACGGTGACGGCGGTGCTCGAAGGCGCGACGCCCCAGGGGATCGAAGAGGACGTCACGGACGTTCTGGAAGAACAGCTCAACACGATCGCGGGCGTGCGATCTCTCCGGTCGACGAGCTACCCGGGCGCGTCGCTGATCTCAGTGGAGTTCGAACTCGACGTCGACCTCGACATCGCGGCCCAGGACGTGCGCGACCGCATCGCGCGCGCGGGTTTCCTGCTCCCGCCGGAGATCGAGCCGCCGACGGTCAGCAAGTTCAACAGCAACAGCTTCCCCGTCCTGTGGACGACGATCCGCACGGAGCGCCCGCTGGTCGAAACCAGCGAGTACGTGAAGCGGAACATCAACCCCGCCCTCGAAACGATCCCCGGCGTCGCGGCCATCATGAACTTCGGCGCCCAGGAACGGAACATCCGCATCTGGCTCGACGGCGACGCCCTGCGTGCTCGCGAGCTCTCGGCCACGGACGTGATCAGCGCACTTCGCCGCGAGCACGTGGAGTTGCCCGGGGGCCAGATCGAGGCGGGCCGCGTCGAGTTCTCGGTCAAGACCTTTGCGGAGTTCCGCACGCTCGAAGCCCTCGAAGGCCTGGTGATCCGCCACATCGACGGCGCCCCCATCTTGTTGCGCGACGTCGCGCGGGTCGAAGACGGCTCCGAGGACGCGACGGTCATCTCGCACTTCAACGGCGAGAGCACAGTCGGAATCGGCATCCTCAAGCAGTCGGGAAGCAACACCGTCACCACCGTCGACCGGGTCTACGAACGACTCGAGCTGATCCGTGAGAGCCTGCCGAGCGGTATCGAGCTCTACGGCTCGGAGTACTGGCTCGACTTCTCCCTCGGGGTTCGCGAGGCGGTCGACGAGACGGAGTTCGCGCTCGCGTTCGGCGCGCTGCTCGCGGTGCTCACGGTCTTCGTCTTCCTGCGTCGCAGTCGCCCGACACTGATCGTCGCGGCGGCCATCCCGATCTCGCTGCTCGCCACCTTCGGCCTCGTCTGGCTCGCCGGCTACACCCTCAACACCATGACCCTGCTCGGGATGACCCTCGCGGTCGGGGTGGTGATCGACGACGCGATCGTCGTGCTCGAGAACATCGAGCGCCACCGCGAAGCCGGGAAGAACGCGCGCGAGGCCGCGGAGACCGGCACGCGCGAGATCGCCTTCGCCGCGACCTCGGCCACCATCGCCGTGGCGGCCGTGTTCCTGCCCGTCGTCTTCGTCGAAGGCCTGGTCGGGAACTTCCTCGGCGAGTTCGGCCTTACCGTCGCCGGCTCGGTGCTGATCTCGCTCTTCGTCGCGTTGACGCTGACGCCCATGCTGGCCGCGCGGATGCCCCCGCCGAAGGAGCGCGCCCACGGCAGCATCTATCACCGGTTGGAGCAGGGACTCACCGCGCTCGAGACCGCATATCGTCGCGTCCTCGACCTGACCCTTCGACACCGCGCCGTGACCATCGTCGCCGCGCTGTCGAGTTTCGGACTCGCCGGGCTGATGGCGAGCCAGCTCGACCGCGAGTTCTTCCCGCGGTCGGACACGGGGATGTTCTACGCCGTGATCGAGGCGCCGCCGGGCACGTCGGTCCAGGGCACACTCGGATACGTGGAAAACGACGTGAAGTGGTTCCTCGCCCAACCCGAAGTGCGCGCCATCATGAGTGCCGCCGGCTCGACGGGCGGCGGCGCCCAGGCAACACGGCGGCCGACCGACGGCCTGCTCTTCGGCACCCTCGCACCCCGCGCCGAACGCGACCGCAGCGTCTTCGAGATCATGGACGAGGCGCGCAAGGCCCTCGGCCAGGTACCCGGGCGGAAGATCCGCGTGATCGACATGTCGTCCATGAGCACGGGCGCGCGCGGCAGCTTCCAGATGGACCTTCGGGGCAACCGTCCGCTTGCGGAGCTCGACTCCCTGGCGGACCAGATGGTCGCGGCACTCGGTCAGGCCGGCGGCTTCGTCGACCTCGACAAATCACTCGAACTCGGGCTGCCCGAGGTCCGCGTCGTTCCCGACCGCCGCAAGGCCGCGGCGCTGGGCGTCGACGCCCGTACCATCGCCGAGGCGATCCAGGTCATGATCGGCGGCATGGACGTCGGCGTCTTCAAGGAGGCGGGCCGACGCTTCGACATCCGCATGCGTCTCGAAGCAGAGGATCGGCAGAGCCCGGAAGCCATCGGCAACCTCTACGTCCGAGGACGTGACGGCAACGTCGTGGCGCTCCGCAACCTCGTGAGCCTCGAAACCGGCGCCGCCCCCTCGGCGATCACCCGCGTGGACCGCAACCGCAGCGTCACCATCGAAGCCAACCTCGAGGGGATCGTCCTGGGTGAGGCCGTCGCGACGGCGCGCGAGATCGGCGCTCGCATCCTGCCCGAAGGCGTGACCCTCGAGCCGGGGGGCGACGCGCGTGCTCTCGAAGAGAGCGGGCGCCAGTTCGGCATCGCCCTCGGCCTCGGCGTCCTGGTGATCTTCATGGTGCTGGCCGCGCAGTTCGAGAGCCTCGTGCACCCGCTCACGGTGATGCTCGCGCTGCCGCTGGCCATGGTGGGCGCACTCGGCGGCCTGCTCCTCTTCGGCCAGACGCTCAACATGTTCAGCATGATCGGGATCCTGCTGCTCTTCGGCCTGGTGACGAAGAACTCGATCCTGCTCGTCGACTATGCGAACCAACTGCGCAGCGAAGGCATGAACAAACTCGACGCCATCCGCCACGCGGCCCCGGTGCGCATGCGCCCCGTCCTGATGACCGCGCTCTCGATGATCTTCGGCGTGCTGCCCGCGGCCATCGGCCTCGGCCCGGGCGCCGAGTCGCGCCGCCCCATGGCCGTGGCCACGGCGGCGGGCATGCTCTCGTCGACGGTGCTGACGCTCATGGTCGTCCCCGTCTTCTACCTGCTCTTCGACGACGCCGCCGATTGGGTCAAGCGAGGTTTCTCGCGCGTCTTCGGCGGAGGAGGAGAGGAAGTCGACGCGACGAGTGCCGAGTCCTGACCTCGACCTGAGCTCAACCCGTGGCGCGAGTTCTTTCCATCCACCGGGGCACGGTCGAACGTTTCGAAGCCTTCGACGGCACGACCGTCGAGAGCGCGATCCGCAAGCAGGCCGGCGCCGAGCCCGCGGCACGACCCGGCCATCGCTGCGCTGGCTCGGGCCCTCTAGGATGGCCGCGCTTCGAGATCGGGCACTTCGGCTAAGGCGTGAGGGGCGCCTGAGTGGTTTCTCCGCGAGTTTTGGGGGATCCCACCTAATCATCTTGGCACGACTATCCATCCTGTGAAACACTATTCGCTTATTGTTCATTAGCGTTCAACCCGTGCTCGGCCCCCGATTCATCCGCCAGCCGCCCACCCAAGAGAGGTCCCCATGACCGAAGCCACCACCCATGCGAGCGACGCCGTCTTCGTTCCGCGCAGTGCCGAAACCTGGATCGACCCCTTCACCATGTACGCCGCACTGCGCGACCACGACCCGGTGCACGAGGTCAAGGCGGAGGCGGGCGACTACTGGGTGCTGTCGCGCTTCGAGGACATCATGGACGCGGCCGTCGACTTCTCGACCTTCTCCTCCGCCCAGGGCCTCACCTTCACCTACGGCGAGATGGAAGAGCTCGGCGTCGAAGCCCCCATCGTGATGATGGACCCGCCCGATCACACGGCGCTCCGCAAGCTCGCGACCAAGCGCTTCACCCCCAAGCAGGTGCGCGAAGTCGAGCCCCTGATTCGCGAGTTCGTCGTGGAGCGCGTCGAGCGTCTGCGCGAGATGGGCGAGGGCGACATCATCGCCGAACTCTTCAAGCCGCTGCCGAGTCTGGTCGTCGCGCATGCGCTCGGTGTGGCGCAGGAGGAGCGCGGACAGTTCGACGGTTGGAGCGATGCCATCGTTTCGGCCAACGCCACCGGCGACATCATGGCGGCGTCGGGAGCGGTGGCGGAACTCTTTGCCTATTTCGGGGCGCTGATCGAAAAGCGTCGCACCGACCCGGGCGACGACATGATCTCGACCCTGGTGCACGCCGAACTGGATGGCGCGCCCGTATCGCCCGCCAAGCTGCTCGGCATGGCGTTCACCATGGTGGCGGGGGGCAACGACACCACCACGGGCCTGCTGGGTGTGGCGGCCGACCTGCTGACGAAGAACCCCGACCAGCGTGCCCTCATTCTCGGCGACGCATCGCACATGAAGGGCACGGTCGAGGAGTTCTTGCGACTCGCCTCCCCCGTGCAGGGCCTCGCCCGCATGACGACCCGCAACGTCGAAGTGCGTGGGCGCACGATCCCCAAGGACCGCAAGGTGATGCTCCTCTATGCCTCGGGCAACCGCGACGAACGCGAGTTCGGCCCGACGGCGGCCGAGTGCGACATCACTCGCAACATCCGCCGGCATCTCACCTTCAGCTACGGTGCGCACCACTGCATCGGGGCCGCGATCGCGCGCCTGCAGGCAACCATCGCGCTCGAAGAACTGCTGGCCCGCTGTCCCGAGTTCACCGTGGATGCCGATGCCGCCCGCTTCGCGCCGGGTCACTTCGTGCGCCGCTACGAGTCGATGCCCTTCAGCGCCAAGGGCGCGTGATGTCGGGCGCCTGGCTGCGCGAAGAGCAGGCGGGCCTCGCCGAGGAGAAGATCCTCGAGGCGGCCGGCCGGGCCTTCGTCGACCTGGGCGTCTCGCGCACCCGCATGGGCCACATCGCGCAGTACGCCGGCTGTTCGCGCGGCACCCTCTATCGCTATTTCAAGACACGCCACGAATTGCACCTGGCCTACGTCAACCACTGGGCGCGCAAGCTCTCGGCCGAACTCGCGGACGAACTTCGCGCCATCGACGACCCCTACCAACGTCTGGTGGAGGGCATCCTTCGCCCGGTTCAGAAGGCGAGGGCAACGCCCGGCACGGCCGCCTGGTTCGAACTCGATGCGTCGGGGATCACGGTGCGGATGTCGCACGGCTCGGAGCTGATCGACGCCCTGGCGGAGGCCTTCGTCGAGGGCCTGGTGCGCGACGCCGACGGCTTTGCGTTCGCGCCGGCCGGGGGAGGTGAGGGCAGTGCTCTCTCGCAACCCGAGCAGAGCCTGCGCGAGCAGACCCTGCGCGCGCGCTGGCTCGTGCGTGTGGTGGTGTCGCTCCTCACCATGCCGGGCGAGAGCGAAGAAGAGGAACGCGCCCTGGTCGAGCGCTTCGTGGCGCCGGGTCTCTTGCCCCGCACGGGCTGACGCCCCGGACTCAGCTGTCGTAGGAGAACCGCCGGTCGAGCCATTGGGACGACCGCAAGGCGGCGGTCGCGGGGCTCAGGATCGGCGGCGGAAGGGGCGCCCCGGGGCCGTCGGATGCATCCTGCGCAAGTATGAGTGGCATGCCGATCGACTGGCAAGCGTGGCACGACGAGTACGACACCCCTGGCTCCCGGCTGGCACGCCGCCTCAGCGCCGTTCAGGGGTTCATCCGCGACGCGATCGATCGCGCGCCGCCCGGGCCGATCCGAGCCGTGAGCGTGTGTGCGGGAGAAGGGCGAGACCTCCTGGGAGTCCTGGCGGGCCACCCGCGCGCGCCCGACGTCGCCGCGCGGCTGGTCGAACTCGACCCGGAGCTCGCGGCCCGCGCCCGGGCCGGCGCGCCGCCCGGCGTCGAAGTCGTCTGCGGTGATGCCTCCATCACCGACTCCTACCGAGGCGCCGCGCCTGCCGACCTGGTGCTCGTCTGTGGCGTCTTCGGGAACGTGACCGACGACGACGTCCGAAACACGGTGGTCACCCTGCCGACGCTCTGCGCCCCTCGCCCGCCCGACCTGACGGTCGACATCCGCCGATGGTTCAGCGAGGCCGGCTTCGAGGAGGCGGGATTCGTGGCGTCCGACGAGGTGTTCTTCGGCGTCGGCGCGAACCGCCTTTGCGTGTCGCCCCCGGCGTGGACGAGCCAGCGGCTCTTCACCTTCGTGGGCGCGGACACCCTGGCCGGATCTGGCTGAGGAACCCGGGCCGCTTGCGCGACGGGCCCACGATCGCTCGGCCTAGTCCAGTATTCGTCCTCGGCCAGCACCCAGAAGCGACCCTCCAGGATGGCGCGCTCGGCGCGCTCGGCGATGACGTCGGGGGGGATGCCGGCCTCGGCGGCGGCGGTGATGGCCTGGCCGACGACCTGACGTTCGGGCGTGAGGTCGGTCTCGGCGATGCGGTGTTCATCGGGCCGGTTGCGCTCGGCCGCCGCGATGCCGGTGCGGATCGCCTCGGGGCAGACGCACGAGACGCCCACGCTGCCGCCCTTGCCTTGGAGCTCGAGGAAGAGGGTCTCGGAGAGTGACACGACGGCGTGTTTGGTGGCGTTGTAGATGCCGGTGAGCGGCGTCGCGGTGACACCCGCCATCGACGCCGTGTTCACGATGTGGCCCTCGTCCTGCTGGAGAAGCAGAGGCACGAAGGTGCGCACGCCGTGCACGACGCCCATCACATTCACGCCGAACAACCAGCGCCAATCTTCGAGGGGCGCCTCCCAGCACAACCCGCCTGCAAACACGCCGGCGTTGTTGCAGACGACGTGGACCGCGCCGTAGGCGTCGAGGGTGCGCTCGGCGAGGGCATCCACGGCTTCCTGGCTCGTCACGTCGGTGGGGACGGCCAACGCGTTGGGGCCGGCGCCGAGCCCGGCCACCGCCTTGTCGAGAGCCGTCGCTTCCACGTCCGCCAACACCACGCGCATACCCGCTCCGAGAAAGCGCGCCGCCATGGCAAGCCCGATGCCGCTGGCCGCGCCGGTCACCACGGCGACCCGTCCGTCCAATGCCTTCACGCTTGCGATCTCCTAGGCGGCGGGCGGCGCAACCGCCTCGCCGAGAAAGCGCGCGGTCTCCTGGAGACGCGCGCGGATGGGGTAGCTCGGATCCTTCGCCCATTGGATCATGATCATGCAGAAGGCGCCAACGATGAGTTCGGTGAGGAACGCCACGTCGTGGTCGCGCCGGACGTCGCCTTGTTCCTGCCCGTCGCGCAACAGCGGGCCGATGGCCGACTGGAGCGTCGAGAACTGCTCGTTGCCGTTCGCGTCCTCGGGCGGCGCGTGCATCATGTGGAGCACGAGGTCGCGGGCCAGCTCGTTCACCTCGCTCACGTGGTCGGCCATCAACGCGAAGACGCGCTCGAGCCGCTTGCGTGTGGAGCTTCCTCGGCGGCGCTCGGCCCGGACGGCGTCCTCGAAGAGCGCGAGCCGCCCGTTGGCGAAGGCCTCGAAGACCGAGTGCTTCGTGGGGAAGTGATTGAAGAAGGTCTTCTGGGCGACGTCGGCCGCCTCGGCGATCTGGTCGACGGTGGTGGCCTCGAAGCCGTGGCGGAGGAAGAGGCGAGCGGCGGCGGCGAGGATCCGCTCGCGCACCTCTTGTTTGCGCCGCTCACGGCGGCTCGGACTCGCGGGCTCGGCGGCCTGCGGCGCCATGCGCACCCTCCTGCGGTGAGCTTATAGCCTACTAGAAACTCAGGGTGGGCTGTAAGGATTGCCGAAGGCGGCGCTCGGCTAGGCCGGCCGATCGACGTAGGTCACCGGGATCCGGGCGGGCACGCGGAAGAGGGATCGGCCCCACTCGGTCGTGGCATCGCACAGCGCGAGCGAGTCGAAGCGGCGCACGATCGCACCGATCGCGATCTGGGTTTCGAGGCGCGCCAGGTGCGCGCCCAGGCAGAGGTGGGCTCCCCCACCGAAGGAGAGATGGGGCGGCGTGTTCGCGCCCAACCGATACCTCGCCACGTCGAAACGCTCGGGGTCGTCGTAGTGCTCGGGGTCGCGGTTCCCCGCAGCGAGCAGCGCCACGACCTCCGTATCCACCGGGATGGTGAACCCGCGGAACTCGGAATCCGCGTGGAGCACCCGGACCGTCGCGGTGATGGGCCCCGAATAGCGCAGGCATTCTTCGACGGCGCTCTCGATCAGCTCGGGCTCGGCCCGCAGCCGCGCGAGTTCCGCCGGGTGACGGATGAGCGTCGTGAGCCCGTTCCCGATCAGCCCGATGGTCGTCTCGAAGCCCGCGATCAACAGGCCGATGGATTGCGAGAGCAGCTCGAGGGGGTTGAGTCTTTCTTCGCCTTCCTCTTCGGCGGAGATCAGCACGCTCAGCAGGTCGTCGCGGGGTTCGCCGCGGCGCTCGTCGATCAGCTTCGTGAAGTACCCCACGAGGTTTGCGCCGGCCTCCTGCACGCGCTCGCGCATGGCGTCATCGCCGAGGCCTCGGATCGTGGTGAGGCCGTGGGTGGCGGTGGTCGTCCACTCGGTGAAGCGCGTTTGATCCTCGACCGGCACGCCGAGCAACTCGCAGATGAGGGTCGCGGGCACCGGCAGCGCGAGGTCGGCGATCAGGTCCATCTCTCCCTTCGCCGCAACACGGTCGAGCAGGCCTTCGGTGATGGCCTCGATGCGCGGCCGCCACGCCTCGATGGCGCGCGGCGTGAAGGCCTTCGACACGAGCTTGCGCAGCCGCGTGTGGTTCGGCGGGTCCTGCATCAGCATGAAGAGGCCCGCGCCGGGCACCTCTTCAGTCTGGCCCGGGACGAGCCCGTTCGTGAGCCGTACGCCCGACGGTACGACGCGGAGCAGGCGTTGGATGTCGTCGTAGCGCGAGAGCCGCCAGGTGCCCTCGGGCGTCAGGTTGACCGGCTGGGTCTCGCGAAGTTCCCGGAAACCGGTGTAGGGGTCTTCGGGCTGCACGCCTTCCTCGAAGACGCTGCCGTACCAGCCGGGGACCGGCGTCTCGTAGGCGCGCTCGGCGGTCATGATGAGGGCGAGCTTAGCGTCTCTCGCCGTCGGCCAAGCCGGTCTCGCGTCGCGGTGGCATACTGACCGGGGGCGCCCCAGAACCCGGCGCACCGAGGGAGACCATGCGCACCGAACTCTGCGACCTCTTTGGAATCGACGTCCCGATCTTCGCCTTCTCGCACTGCCGCGACGTCGTCGCCGCCGTGACCAACGCTGGGGGCCTCGGCGTGCTCGGCGCGCTCGCCTTCTCGCCCGAGCAGCTGGAGATCGAGTGCAAGTGGATCGACGAGAACACGGACGGCAAGCCCTACGGCGTCGATACCGTCATGCCCATGAGCTACGCGGGCAAGGACGAAGGCCTCGGCCAGCGTGACGAGGCGGGTGAAGTCGATGCCGACGCCTTCCGCAAGTTGATCCCCGCCGAGACAACGGCCTGGATCGAGACCGTGCTCGAGGAGTACGAAGTGCCGCCGCTGCCGGCCGACGCCCCAGATTCGCCGGTCGGCTCGAGCGGGCTGCTGGGTTGGACGGAAGGCGGCGGGCGCAACCACGTCGAGGTCGCGCTCTCGCACCCGCAGGTGAAGCTCCTCGTGAACGCGCTCGGCCCGCCGCCCAAGGACGTGGTCGACCTCGCCCACGAACACGGGGTCAAGGTCGCGGCACTCACCGGCGCGGTGGAGCACGCCCAACGGCAGAAGCAGCAGGGTGTGGACATCATCATCGCCCAGGGCACCGAGGCCGGCGGCCACACGGGTGAGATCGGCTCCATGGTGTTGATCCCGGACATCGTCGATGCCGTCGCTCCGACGCCGGTGCTCGGTGCGGGCGGGATCGCGAGCGGGCGCCAGGCCGCAGCCGCCATGGCACTCGGCGCCCAGGGCGTGTGGACGGGCTCGGTCTGGTTGACCGTACGCGAGAGCGACATGACGCCCGCGATCAAGGAGAAGCTCCACGCCGCGCGCTCCAAGGACGCGGTGCGTTCGCGCTCGCTCTCTGGCAAGCCGGCGCGGCTCCTGCGCACGGCGTGGACCGAAGCCTGGGAACGCGAGGAGTGCCCCGGCACGCTCCCCATGCCGCTCCAGTTCATGGCCACCGCCGAGGCGCAGCAGCGCATCGGGCTCGCGGCGCGCAAGGAAGGGGCGAAGGCCCGCGATCTGCTCGGCATCCCGGTGGGCCAGGTGGTGAGCCGCATGAACGACGAGATGAGCTCGGCGGACGTGATCTACCAGTTCATCGACGAGTTCGTCGACGCCACCGAACGCTTGAAGAAATCCCTCGACGCCGCGCGCTGAGAGGCAGGCCGTTGGTCGAAGTAGAGCCGTTCGGTACGACCCGGGGCGGCGAGGCGGTGCAGCGTTTCACGCTGACCAATCGGGCTGGGACGCGCGCGTGCTGGCTCTCCTACGGCGCCACGCTGTCCGAGCTCTGGGTCCCCGACCGCACGGGCGAGCGAGCCGACGTCGTCCTGGGCTTCGACACCCTTCGCGAGTACGAAGCCGAGCGGCGCTGGTTCGGCTGCATCGTGGGCCGCGTCGCGAACCGGATTGCCGACGGGCGCTTCGAACTCGACGGCGTCGAGTACGAGCTCGAGTGCAACGACGGAACGAACCATCTGCACGGTGGCTCGCACGGCCTGGCCGAGAAGGTCTGGCACGGCCATCAGGTCGCGCGGAGCGAAGGCCCCGCGCTGTGTTTCGAAGTCGAGAGCCACGACGGCGACGGCGGCTACCCGGGCCACCTACGGGCCGAGGTGACCTATGTACTTGGCGAGGACGACGCGCTCGCGATCGAGTATCGAGCCACCACGGACGCACCGACGCTGGTGAACCTGACGAATCACGCCTACTTCGACCTGGAGGGAGCCGGCACGACCCTGGGGCACGAGCTGAGCCTCGACGCGGCGAGCTACACCGAACCGGGGCCGGGGCTCATCCCGACCGGGCGCATCCTCCCCGTCGAGGGAACGCCGCTCGATTTCCGCGCAGGCAAGCCGATCGGGCGCGACCTTCCGGCCGTAGCGGGCGGCTACGACCACAACTTCGTGTTGAGCGACGCGAACGAGGCCCGGCCGGCGGCCGTGGCCCACGGACCAGTCACGGGGCGCGTGATGGAGGTCTCGACGACGGCGCCGGGGCTCCAGTTCTACTCGGGCAACTTTCTCGACGGCATTCTGGGAAAGCGAGGCGCACGGTACGGGCGCCACGCCGGCTTCTGCCTCGAGGCCCAGGGCTTCCCCGACGCCATTCATCATTCCGGCTTCCCGTCCGTCGTGCTTCGCCCCGGCGAGACGTACGAGCAGCGAACCGTCTACCGGTTCGCGGCTCCATCGGGGTTCGCGACGCTTTCCTCCCGGCGGAGTGCGTAGGCCTCGCGAACGGCGGCGGCATCGACGGCCGGGTCGGGCTCGACCATCGAGGCCGCGCCCATCGGCCACGCCGCACGCACGGACTCGGGCGAAGCATTGTCGAGCACGGCAGCGGCCTGGATGCACGCGCCGAGGGCCACCATGGAGCCGGGCTCCTCGACGACCCGCACGGGCCTGCCGGACAGGTCGGCGAGGATCCGCGGGTAGGCGCGCGACGCAGCGCCGCCCCCGACCAACGTGATCGCCCCCGCGGCGGGCGCGTGACGCGCGAGGGAGTCGAGCCCGTCGAGCAGTCCGCACACGACGCCTTCGAACGCAGCACGCGCGAACTCTTCGCGGGACACGTCCGAACGCAATCCCGCGACCAGCCCACGCGCACTGGGCCGGTCGGGCGTGCGCTCGCCGTCGAAGTAGGGGACGAGGGTCAGGCCGCGCGCCCCCGAGGGCGCCGCCAGCGCGAGTGCGTCGAGCTCTTCGTGGCCCACGCCGAGCAGACGTGCCGCCGCGTCGGTGACCTTGGCCGCATTCAGGGTGCAGACGAGCGGGAGGTATCTCCCGGTCGCATCGGCGAAGCCCGCCACCTCACCCCTCGGGTCTGCACTCGCCGACTCGGCCACGGTGTAGACCGTGCCCGATGTCCCGATCGACACCGCGACCTCGCCACGCGCGAGGCCGAGGCCGAGGGCCGCGCCCATGTTGTCGCCCGTGCCGGGGCCCACCGCGGGGCCGCCTCGTTCCCAACGGCCAACCCTCTCCGCCGGCCCGCACACCCGGGGCAGCGCGGCGGACCAATCACGCTCGCCATCGACGATCTCGAGCAGATCGAATCGATACGCTTCTTCGGCCGCGGACCAGTAGCCCGTACCCGACGCGTCGCCGCGGTCGGTCACGAACTCGCCGCACAGGCGCCACGTCAGCCAATCGTGAGGCAGGCACACGCGAGCCAGGCGGGCCCAACTTTCGGGCTCCTCGCGATGAAGCCAGGAGAGCTTCGTGATCGTGTGGGAGGCGACGGGCACGAGGCCGCACGCTTCGGCCCAACCCGCCGCGCTGCCCGGCCCGCGCGCGAGCAACCACGCGGCGTCGGGCGCCGACGTGGTGTCGCACCAGAGCTTCGCGGGGCGGACGACCTCGCCGTCGGCATCGAGTGCCACCAGGCCGTGTTGCTGGCCCGCGATGGAGATCGCCTCGATGCGCGGCGCGCCGGCGGCGGCAAAGGCAGCCTCGAAGGCACGCTCCCAGGCGGCGGGGTCTTGCTCTGCCGTCGGCGGCGTCACCGCCGGATGCGGCGCGGAGCCGGACGCCACGAGCGAACCGCTCGAGGCATCGCGCACCTCCACCGTCGTCGACTGCGTCGACGAATCGACCCCGGCGACTAGCACCATGCGCGAGCCTCGTCTGCGCTCAAGGTTCGACGATCTCGTCGATCAGGCCCCAGTCGCAGGCCGTTTCGGCGTCGACGCGTTCGCCGCTGAGTGCGAGCCACGCCGTGCGCTGGCGCCCGATTCGTCGCGGGAGGCTCACGGTGCCACCCGCACCGGGCACGAGCCCCATCGACAGCTCCGGCAACTGAACCCAGGTGCCGGGCTTCGCCACCACCGTCGACGCGAAGGCCGGCAACTCGATCCCGGCTCCGACGCAGGCGCCGTGGAGTTCGGCGCGCACTCGCTCGGAGCAGACCGAGAGCAGGCGCGCGGCACTTCGTGTCGTACGAATGGTGTGGGCCGTGGCCGGATCGACGAGCAGGCCGAACTCATCGAGGTCTCCCCCCGCGCAGAAGGCAGGGCCCTCGCCGCGCAGCACGATGCGTTCGAGTGAATCGTCCGAAGCCGCGAGCTGGAGCGCTTCGCACAACCCGTCGCGCATCGCCGTGGAGTAGGCGTTGCGTTTCGCCGGATGGTTCAAGACGAGATCGAGGCGATCCCCATCCCGTGAAACCTGCACGGGCGGCGCTTCGGGAAGCTCGGGGCGAAGCGTCGGCTGGGCGGCGAGCCAGCTCGCGAACTCGGGACCGGCCTGGAGCATGGAATAGACGAACGACTCGGCGACGAGGCCCTGCTCGATGCT
>JAFDDA010000106.1 GCA_019311105.1 Deltaproteobacteria bacterium | reverse complement strand
CGTGCCCAAGCCTTTCGACAACGATGAGCTGCGCCTGGTCGTGGCGCGGGTCCTCGAGAAGACCCGCCTTGCCCGCGAGCATCGGATGTTGCTCGAGCGCGTGGAGCGGGAGTATGGCCTCGACGGCATGATCGGGTCGGGTCCGGAAATGCGGGAAGTCTTCGAGACGATCCAGAAAGTCGCCGAGACCGACCTCACCGTGCTCGTCCGCGGCGAGAGTGGCACGGGTAAGGAGCTCGTGGCGCAGGCGCTGCACCATCGCGGCGCGCGTTCGAGCCGCCCCTTCGTCGCCGTGAATTGTGCGGCCATCAGTCGCGAGCTGGTGGAGAGCGAGCTGTTCGGCCACGAAAAGGGCGCCTTCACCGGCGCCGACTCGCGTCGCGTCGGCCGCTTCGAAGCAGCCGAGGGCGGAACGATCTTCCTGGACGAGGTCGGCGACATGCCGCTCGAGACCCAGGCGAAGGTGCTGCGGGTGTTGCAGGAGCGGAAGCTCGAGCGGGTCGGCGGCACGCGCACCGTGCCGGTGGACGTGCGCATCGTCGCGGCGACACACCGAGACCTCGAACAGGACATTCGCGACGGCCGTTTCCGCGAGGATCTCTACTTCCGGCTCAACGTCGTGTCGATCGACGTGCCGCCGCTGCGGGAGCGTCTCGAGGACGTGCCTTCCCTTGCGGCGCGCTTCCTCGAGCAGGTCGCGACGCGTGCGGTGCATGCGTGCCGGGCGTTTTCACCCGAAGCGGTGGTGCGGCTTGCGAGCCACGAGTGGGCCGGCAACGTCCGCGAGCTGCGAAACGTCGTCGAGCAAGCCGCGGTGCTCGGTAACGGCGAGGCCATCAGCGTCGCCGACCTCGGCCTCGACGCCGAAGGCGACGAAGACGCCCTGCCCCGATTCGATCCCGAGGAGGTCCCCTTCAGCGACGCCAAGCGCCGCGTGGTGATCGCCTTCGAGCGTGCCTATCTGCTCGGCGCTCTGCGTCGGAACGGCGGGAACGTCTCTCGCACGGCTCGCACCATCGGGATGGTGCGGCAGAGCCTCCAGCAAAAGATCCGTGAACACGACCTGCGCTCCGAGAACTGGGCGCAGGCTTCCTAGAGGAGAACGACCATGACGACCCACGAACCCCGAGGCTTCTTCGCTCGTTTCCGTGCGCTCATCCGCGGCACCTTCGGTGTGTGGGTGCGCGATCGGGAGCGGCAAAACCCGCAGGCCGTGTACGAACAGGCCATCCAGGAACGCACCCGCCAATACCGCGAGCTGAAGCAAGCGGTGGCCGGGATCCTCTACATGCGGAACAAGATCCAGGCGGATCTCGCCGAACGTCGTGCCGAGGTGGCCCAGCTGCGCGAGGACACCCAGCGCTGCGTCGAACGCGGCGAGGACGACGTGGCACTCGCCCTGATCGGCCAGCGGCAGGCCATCGACGAGGAGATCGCGCGCGCCGAGGAGGAACTCCAGGCCGTGTCGCACGAAGCGAGCGAGGCGAAGACCAACCTCGTGCGCTTCCGCGAGGAGATCCGCAGCCTCGAGCGCGAGAAGGTCCGCATCCTCGCGACCCTGGCGAACGCCCGAGCCCGGCGCCGCATCCAGGAGGCCTTCGAAGGCCTCTCGGTGGACGCCGACATGCGAGCCCTGGAAAGCGTGCGCGACTACGTCGCCCGCGTCTCGACGGAGGGTCGGCTGACCGAGGAGCTCGAAGAGGACACCGATCTGCGTCGCCGAGTGAGTGAGATCCGCAGCGAGGCCGAGACCGAGGCCCAGCGGACGGAGCTCGCCGAGCTGAAGCGCCGCGTCCGGCCGCAGCTGGCGGAACCTCAGCCGATCACGACTCCGATCCCGACCCGAGAAACGGTCACCGTCCCCGTGACGGCGCGCTGACCCGAACCAGTGAGCCCAGCGAAAAACCGGGGCAGGTGCTCAACGCACCTGCCCCGGTTCCCGTTGGTCAAACCTGGTAGGGGGTCGGGTCGGTGGCTCTTGCGGCGTCGCCGAAGGCGAAATCAGAGCTGGCCTGACTGATCAAGCCCAGAGTTGAAATGTCGGGTCATCCTCAATTCCGCCTGCGGCGGCGCCGCAAGAGCCACCGACCCGACCCCCGCCTCACTTCTCTTCGAACGCGTAGATCCCGTCCCACTTCTCGGGCGGGTCGTTTCGCAGCCGTTCGATCCGCTCGATCATCAACTCGCACGCCATGTCTTCGCCTCCGCGAAGCTCCAGGCACTTCCGGAACGCCGCTTCCGCCTCGTCCCACTTTCCGGCCTTGTAGGCCGGGAGACCGCCCGCGTAGGCATCGAGCCAGACCTTCTCGTCGGGCGTCGCCTCGCGGCGGCCGATCAGCTCGAAGAGCCGTACGCCCTTTGTCTTGCCCTTCACCTTGATCTCGTCGAGCTCTCGGGAAAGAAAACCCTCGGGCAGTCGGGCGATCAAGTCGCCACTGGACAGGACGCCGGAGCCGTACTTCTTGGTGAGCGACTCGATGCGGGCGCACAGGTTCACGCCGTCGCCGATGACGGTGTAGTCGACGCGCTTGGCGCTGCCCATGTTGCCCGCCGATACCTCGGCGCTGTGGATCCCGATGCCGATCTTGAGTCGGTCCATCCCCGGGACGGTGTCGGCAAGGGTGTCGCGCAGCCGTGCGCACTCGACCTGCATCTCGAGGGCCGCTTCCGCGGCGGCCAGCGGGTGGTCCGGGACGTCGAGCGGCGCGCCCCAGAACGCCATGACTGCGTCACCGATGTACTTGTCGAGCGTCCCCTTGGTCTCGAAGACGATGTCGGTCATCGGCGTGAGATAGGCCTGCAGCATCTTCACGATGTTCTCGGCGCCGATGTCCTCGCTGATGGTCGTGAAGCCGCGAATGTCGCTGAACAGGATGGAGAGGTCGCGCCGTTCGCCTCCGAGGTGGAAGGCATCGGGGCTCGCCGTCATCTGGTCGACGACGTCGGGCGAGACGTAGGTCTCGAACTGCTTGCGGATCTGCCGGCTCTTGGCCTCGACCGTCATGCTCTGGGTCACGGCCACCGTCAGATAGGTCGCGACGATCGAGAGGCTCGGGTAGGTGAGGTTCACCCACCAGTTGCGGTCGATGAACAGCCAGGTGATCCCCGCCACGACGCCCGCCAGCAGCACCATGCTGAAGACGGCGCCCGCGGCCGCGCCACCCATGCGCGGCGCCGCGAAGACGATGAGCAGCGCCGAGATCACGATGGCGAGCAGCTCGATGTAGCGGAACTCGGGGTTCTTCCGCAGCACGTTGCCCGAGAGGATGTTGTCCACCACGGTGGCGTGGACCTCGACCCCGGGGAACGCCTTCGAGTAGGGGCTGCCGTAGACGTCCTGGATGCCCACCTCGGTCGGGCCGACGATCACGATCTTCCCCTCGATCTCGGCATCGTGTTTGCCTTCGAGGATGTCGACGATCGACCAGTGGGGGAAGGTGCGCGTCTTCCCCCGGTAGTTCACGAGGATGCGCCCACCTGGGTCGGTGGGGATCGACAGGTCGCCGAGCTTGATCTCCGAGACGCCGGGCGTTCGCTCGGTCCCTTTCTCCGGGAAGCCGATGGCTTGGGCGTTCTGCTGCAGGGCGACTTCGGCAATCGCGAGATCCAGCGAGACGTAGAGGGCGTCCTCGCAAAGCAACAGCAACGAGGAGCTTCGCACGACGCCATCGATGTCCGTGTCGGTCGAGAAGAAGCCCATCCGCCGTGGCAGCCGATGGAAGCGCTCGATGTTGGGCTCGACGTCGCTGCAGGTCAGGAAGTTCGCGGCCTGCTTGTCCGCGACCCGGGCTTCGAGCTTGAGCTTGCTCTTGCGCACGAGGGGCAGCGTCTCGTCCAAGCGCGATGCGATTCCGCCGTCGAGCGCGTCGTCCTTGTCGGTGCGGAAAAAGAAGCCCATGGTCACAGAGCGGCTCGCCTCGCGGATCGCCGCTTCCAGGTGGTCGTCCGTGCTGGCGCGCCCAAGCGCCTCGTCCACCAGCGCGAGGGCGGGCGTGATGTCGCCCGAAAGGCCCTCCATCTCCTGGCGAGCCTTTCGCAGGGGCGCCATCTCCGGCGGCTCTTCGGGCTCGCTGAAGACGATGTCGAGCCCGATGGCCTTGGCGCCGCCATCGTTCAGCTTGCGGATCAGGTTGGCCATCACCGTGCGGCGCCAGGGCCAACGGCCGATCTGATCCACGCTCTTGGCGTCGATGGTGGCAATTACGATCGGGATCTCGGGATCTTCCGGCCCGCGCACGAGGAAGCGCCAATCGAGCAGCATCTGCTCCGTGCGGACGAAGACGCCGGGCTTGACGGCGAACATGCCGAGCACGACGAAGAGCGCAGCGAGGCCAGCCAGGGTGATACGGGTGCGCGGGTTCATGGGAGGGGATTGTCCAGAAAAGAGACGGCCCGCGTCAACTAGGTCGACGCGGGCCGCTCGAATTGCTCTGAAGCGAGTGGCTAGAAGTCGCCTACGATCTCGCCGAAGTCGCCTACGATCTCGCCGGTACCATCGTCCATGGGCGGGTCCATCATCTCGTCCGGCAGTACGGGGTCAGGGATCCCGAACTCGTCGCCGCCGGCGCCGTCGCCAGCACCGCCGCCTTCGCCGCCAGCGCCGCCGCCGCCAGCACCGGTGCCACCACCGTAGCCGTCGCCACCGCCACCACTGCCACCGCCGCCAGCCCCCACGTCCGGGGTGCCGGGCGCGGTGAAGTCGGAGCCTGTGAAGCCGACGGAGCTGAAGGCCAGCTCGAGGCTCTCGGCCGTGTTGGCGAGCTCCTCGCTGAGGTCACCGTTGGCGTAGGCATAGACGCAGTTGCCCGGCTTCGGGACGCCCACGCCGCCCGGCGTGCGGACGACGATCTTGCCGTCGTTCAGGCAGAGCAGCCACTGGCCCTTGTCCTTCTCGTTGCCGGTGAGCCGCGCCTCTTCGTCCTTCTCCGAGGTGAAGTCCGTGCCCTTCACGCCGACGACGGCCGTGGGGGTGTGGATCTCCATCCGGGTCTGGCCGCCGAAGGCCGAGCCGACCACGGTGCGCATCTTGCCGCGCGCCTGCCGGATGATCGAGCGGTCTCGCGTCGCCGCGTCGCCCACATGCAGGCTCTGGATCGTGATCTCGGTGTCCTCGTCGATCGTCAACGTGGTGTCGTCCACGAGGATGATCTTGGCCTGCGAATCGAAGCCCGTGCGGATCGTGTCCCCGACCTCGATGTCGGCATCCATCGCCGCCGCTTCCCACGAGTTCGTGCCGTACTTCTGGACAGTGACTTCGCCTGTCGCGACGGCCACGAAGCCGACCGGCTCCGCGCCGGCCACGCCTGCGAAAAGCAGAGCGGCGACGGACAGGGCGAGGGGGATGTTGCGTGTATTGGGGTGGTTCATCGTCTTTCTCCCGGGGCGGGAACGGCCGAGGGGACCGATCCTTATCGCCTGAATGTGGCAGCTAAACCCACGATGTGTCGATTGAAATTGAATTCCTCGGTGGTGGATTCCCAGTCGACCCAGCGGTAGTAGGTTTCCAGGACCCAGCTCTTGCCGATGTTCTTCCGCAGCCTGATGCGGGCCTGCGTGATCTTGTCGAGGCGATCGTTCGAGTTGCAGTCGCTGAAGTTTTCCTGCTCGGCGGAGACACCCGGCACCGGGGGCAGCCAGTAGCAGTTGAAGGGCTGAACGGCGATCGGCGGCAGGTCGTTGAGGGTGCCGTTGGGGTTTCCGGTTACCGCCAGGATCTCGTGCACCGCTTCGAAGATGCTGCGCTCGCGGAACTGACGGCGCTCCCAGGAGGCGTCGAGGCTGAGGTTCATCCCCCAGGGCAACGCGAACGCCAGGGTGGCCAGGGGCTTGTGGCTCTGGCTGTCGAAGTGGACCCCGGCCGAATCCTCGTTGCGGAAGCGGTAGCCCAGCCGGAAGTAGGCGATCCCATCCGTGAAGGGGTTGGGCAGGGGGATGTACTGATCGAGCCCGGCGATTCCGACCTCGCCGTCCCGGTCGCGGCTCTTGATCTGGTCGAAGGCATCGACGTAGTTGCGGTCTTCGTACTCGACGAAGAGGCGCGTCACCCAGCCGGGCTTCGGCAGGATGCGAATGGCCGGCGAAATGAAGTTGGCCGTTTTGAAGGTGTGGTAGTCGCGATAGACGCGCTCGTGGGTGAGGCGGGTGTCGAACGCGAGCCATTCGAGGGGCTGCCAGCTTGCGAGCAGCCACGGACGCGTCTGCTGGATGTCGAAGTCGTCCGGGTTCTGATCGATGTAGTACGAGATATAGTTGGTCATCCCGGCGCGAACCGTGACGTCCTTCCAGGTGAAGAGCCGGGCGTTGAGGCCCATCTCCACGCTGCTCCGGACGCCGTTCCGGCCCGACGATTCCGAGAGGTCGCCGCTGCCCGCGAGGGTCAGGTTCGAATCCCACGCCCCGCCGAGCTTCAGCCAGAAGCCGATGCGGCGCTGCTCGGTGCCGGACATCAGCTTCAGGTACAGCTCGGCCTGGCTCGCTAGCTCCGAGCTGCGATCGATCTCGGCGACTTCCTTGAAGAGGCGCTTGGCCTGCTTGTTCTCGCCTCGCTGGAGGTGAAGGATGGCCAGCCGGAACGTCGCGGGTGCGCGCAACTCGGGCTGGAGCCGGATCGCCTCGTTGAGTTCGCGCTCGGCGCCGCTGTCCTGGCCGAGTTCCTGATAGACGCGCCCGAGGTAGAGGCGGACGTTGGCGTCGCCCGGGTTCGCGTCGCGCGCCTCTTCGAGGTAGCGCTGGGCGGAGATCCAATCCTGCTGTCGGTAGGCGGTGAGGCCCAGCAGGTAGGCGACCTCGTGGTCGTCCGGGCGAAGCGTACGCAGCTGTTGGGTGACCGCTTCGGCCTCCGCCGCGCGGCCCGCCTCGAGCAGCGCCCGGGCTTTCATGGCCATGCTCTCGATGTGGTCGGGCTGCAGGGCCAGCGCTTTGTCGAACCATTCGATGGCCTTGTCGGGATCGCCCGCTCGCAGGGCGCGCGTGCCGCGCTGGTGCTGGATCTCGGCGCGGGCCTCGTCGCTCAGGGCGGCCGAGGCCGGCCCGGCCGCAAGGAGGAGGGCTGCGGAGATGGCAATCAGGGCACTGAACAGTGCGGTTTGACGACGGTTCCGACCGGTAGGCCGTACGAATCCCATGGGGCTCTCTGCCTCGTGTGTGTGAGTGCGCGTATTGCTCGCATGCGTTGCGTACGAGCGGCGAAAAAGGCTGCGAATAGATCGCGGATCCTATCACGGAGCGCCCCCCTCGTGGCTACGGGTCGCTCTTGGGCCATTGTTGGGTGGAAATCACCACGTGCCAGCTTTTCTGCGATGCCTCGCGATTTTCTGTGTCGAGCGACCACTCAGCCCATGAGAGGATGCTCCGGTCGCTGCGGACGCCGGGTCCGGATTCGAGGGCAAACAGGCAGAGCAACTCAGTCGAGAGCAGAGGCCGAACGGATGGATGTTGGGAACGCGCTTCAGATGACGCTCAACGGGCCTGGCCGCAACATTGCGCCGCTCGCGATAGGGTTGCTGGCACTCGCCGTCGCGAGCCCGGCCGCGGCCAACCCGACGGATTGCTTCGATCGGACCTTCGTCGGCGTCGGGCAGGTGAACGACACCGCCAACGGATCGACCGAGGACCCGGGGACCTTTGGCGCGCCGAACGTCCAGGCCGAGACCGGCAACCAGATCTACCGGATCGACCGATTCGAATACTTCTCCGACGAAGGAGATTGCGATGGCGACGGAGTCGGCGTCAACGGCTTGAGCGTGGTGCTAAAAAACCCCTTCGACATCCCCGGCGCGGACGACCTGAGTCTCAGCACCTTCCTCGACCTCCGCGACCAGATGGAAACGGACTTCCCAGACTTCGACCACTGGACCGGCTGGTCGCAGCCCGATCCCGAGGTGTTCGACCTCAGCACGGCCGGGTTCCACGGCGTCTCGGTCTGCATCTTCACCGGCGGCGACGTCGGCAATGCGAGCAACCTCGACGACTGCGTCGCCGGCACGGCGGACCGCCTGATCCTGTCCGATATCAACGGCCAAGGGATGATCTTCTCGATCGACCTGTTCGACATCGACGAGGACCTGATCGTCTGCGGCGAGTGCAGTGGTGACGAGTTCGAGCTCGCGGTCGTGGCCTATACCGATCTCTTCCACAACACGTCCGAGACCTTCTCGCATCCGGAAGCCATGATCGGGTACCAGTTCGAGCACGTTCCGGAGCCGGCGCTCCTCGCGCTCCTGGCACCGGCGGCGGCCGGGCTCGCGTGGCGGCGGCGCGCTCGGCGCTAGCGCTCGATCCACTTTTCCTGGCCAACGCGGCGCCCCGCTCGGGGTGCCGCGTTTTTCGTTGCGTCCCGGAACGCCGTTCGCCAAAGTCCCGATCCCCCATGTGACCGGCTGGTACTCATGCCAACGGTGACGGGGGAACCCTTGACCCAGGCTTTCGATCACTCCGCTCTCGAGCCCGCTCGTGGCCTCGTCGGGGCGCCTGCGCGCCGGATCCTGCTCGTGGGGGAGCCGCCCGCATGGCAGCCGGGCCCCGCGCCGCTCCGGCGCGACGAGCCGCTGACCCTCGAAATCGTGGCCAGCGACGTCGCCTCCGCAGCGGACCTGCTGGCAACCGGGGGCTTCGAGGTCGCGGTGGTGAACCTCGCGCGCGACGCGATGCGCCGTCTCGACGCCGTGCGCTGCTGGCGGCGCGAATACCCCGGTACGGTGTGGCTCGCGCTCGTCGGCAGCGAGCCCATGATCTCGGAGGAGGTCATGCTGCGCGCAGGCATCCTCGAGGCGCTGCCCGATACCGAAGTTGCCCACGGGCTTCCGCGCGCGGTGCTGCGGACCCTGGCGAGGCGCGACGCGTTGCAGGCCCCCGCCGAGCCGCCCGCGTGGGAGAGCCCCAACCTGAAGGCGTCGCGGCTCTCCTCGCTTGGCGTGATGGCGGCGGGTGTGGCCCACGAGATCAACAACCCGTTGGCCTACGTGCGCTCGAACCTCGAGTTCGTGCTCGAAGAGTTCTCGGATCTGGCCGACCGCTTCGGGCGCCTCGTGCAGCGCTTCCCGAACGTCGCGGGCGGTGCGACGGGTTTCCCGGACGTCGAGACGCGCCTGCGCGACCTGCGTGAAGCCATGGACGAGGCCAATGAGGGCGTGACCCGAGTGACCGAGGTGGTTGGCGGTCTGAAGCACTTCTCGAGCCGCCCGCGCACGGAGATCCACGCCGTGGATCTGGTTGCCGTCGCGCAATCCTCCCTCCGGATGGCGCGCCGGACGATCGAAGACCGCGCGCGCGTGGCCCTGCGCCTCGACCCGGTGCCGGCCGTGCGTGGAAGTGATGCGTACCTCGGCCAGGTCGTCCTGAACCTGTTGATCAACGCCGCCCAGGCCATCCCCGAAGGCCGCGCCGACCTGCACCAGGTCACCGTGGCGACCTTCGCCTCGGAGACGGGCCAGGTCGTGCTCGAAGTGACCGACACCGGTGTCGGGGTGAGTGCCGCCGTGGCGGAGAAGATCTTCGAGCCCTTCTTCACCACGAAGCCTTCGGGCCAGGGCACAGGCCTCGGCCTATCCGTCTCCCGCCAGGTAGTCGAAGCCTTCGGCGGCACCCTCCAGGTAGAAACCGCCGACGGAGAAGGCGCCACCTTTCGAGTCACCCTCCCCCCCGACGAAGCCCCTGACGAAGGGGACGGTTCTCTTTGATGACGAAACCGCCAAGACCGTGGATTTCTGGGCTGGTCCCTGGTTTCGTCATCAAAGAGAACCGTCCCCTTCGTCAGTCCGCTAATTCTGTTGGGGATGGGTGACAGCGTTCGCAGCGTTCTCTCTCGGTCCGAGGCGGGTGGATCGGTCACTCTCGAGGGCTGGCTTCGCACGGCTCGGCACGGGAAGGAGGTCTCCTTCCTGGCCCTGTCGGACGGCTCGTGCTTCGCCCCGATCCAGGTCGTGGCGAACCCGGAACTCGACGAGTTCGAGAGCGTGGTGCGGAGCCTCGGCAACGGCTGTGCCGTGCGGGTCGAAGGCGAAGTCGTCGCCTCGCCGGGCAAGGGCCAGAGCCTCGAGGTCCACGCCACCCGCGTCGAGCTCGTCGGCGGCGTCGAGGACGACTACCCCCTCCAGAAGAAGCGCCACGGCTTCGAATACCTCCGCACCATCGCGCACCTGCGGCCCCGCACGAACACCTTTGGTGCGGTGCTGCGCGTCCGCAACGTCGCCGCCCGCGCGATCCACGAGTTCTTCCAGGAGCGGGGCTTCGTCTGGCTGCACTCGCCGATCGTCACGCTGTCGGACGCCGAGGGCGCGGGCCAGATGTTCCGCGTCACCCAGCTCCCGGCCGATGACCCGCCGCGCACCGAAGACGGCGCCGTCGACTTCGGCCAGGATTTCTTCGGCGCGGAGGCTCACCTCACGGTGTCGGGCCAGCTCGAGGCCGAGATCGGCGCCCTCGCGCTATCGAAGGTCTACACGTTCGGGCCGACCTTCCGGGCCGAGGATTCCAATACCAGCCGGCACCTCGCCGAGTTCTGGATGGTCGAGCCCGAGATGGCCTTCTGCGATCTGGCCGGCGACATGGACCTCGCCGAGGAGTTCCTGAAGCACACCCTCGCTGCCGTGCTCGAGGGCTGCGCCGACGACATGGAGTTCTTCGAGCAGCGCGTCTCGAAAGGCATCCTCGAAACCCTGCAGCACGTCGTCGACTCGCCCTTCGAGCGGCTCTCGTATACGGAAGCCGTCGAGATCCTCGAGAAGAGCGGGCGCGAGTTCGAGTACCCGGTTCGCTGGGGGGTCGACTTGCAGAGCGAACACGAGCGCTACCTGACCGAAGAGCACGTGAAGCGGCCCATCGTCGTGCGCGACTACCCGCGCGAAATCAAAGCCTTCTACATGTACCTGAACGACGACGAGAAGACGGTGGGCGCGATGGACGTGTTGGTCCCCAAGATCGGCGAGATCGTCGGCGGCTCCCAACGCGAGCACCGCCTCGAAGTGCTGCGCACGCGCCTCGCCGACCACGGGCTCTCCGAAGAACAATACTGGTGGTACCTCGACCTCCGCCGCCACGGCTCCGCGCCGCACGCAGGCTTCGGTCTCGGCTTCGAACGACTCGTTCAGTTCATGACCGGCATGGCGAACATCCGAGACATCGCGCCGTTCCCCCGTGTCCCTGGGAACGCTGAGTTCTAGTCGGAGGCGGGTCGGGCGCCGGAGAGTTCCCTCCGCGAATGGCTCACGAATGCGCCGCATAAGGCTCGCCGTCACTGACGATAAGGGCGAAGTGGGCCTGGAGGGTTTTCTTTCCTCATCGAGCTGCGGCGCCGCTCCGCTTTATTTCGCTGCGAGAACTCTCCGACGCCCGACCCGCCAGTGACACGGTGGTGGTTTTGTTTTCCTTCAGGCCCCCCACGTTGGAGCGGGGCGGGCGGCGGGGTTCCTGGAGCGAAATAAAGCGCAGCAAGCCACGCGCGTTGTGAGAGAGGGGGCGTCACGCGACCCCGCACGGCGTTGTCTCAGGTTCCCATGTCACGACGGCGCAGCGAGCCATTCGCGGAAGGAACCCCGCCGGCCGCCCCGCCCACATCCCAGCTACTGAGAGAGTCCGAGCGCAGCCCGAAGCAGAGGCAGGCGGTCGTTGCCGAAGTAGAGATCCTCGCCGTCGACGATCATCGTCGGGGAACCGAAGCCTCCGCGCTGGATCAGGTCGTCGGTGTTCTCGCGTAGCTTCGCCTTGATCTCGGGCGTAGCGATGGCGGCGAGCATCGCTTTCGGGTCGAGGCCGACCCTCGTGGCGAGGGCTTCGATCTCGGTGTCCTGGGAGACGTCGCGGTCTTCGCCCCAGTAGGCTTCGAACGCCGCGCGGGACCACTCGGGGAGTTTGCCGTGTGCGTCCGCCGCGATCGCACCGCGCATCACCTTGACGCTGTTCACGGGGAAGACGCTCGGCCAGCCGATCTCGAGGCCGTAGAGCCGGGCCCAGTCGCCGAGATCCTTGGCGTGATATTTGATCTTCGCGGGGACCGGGTTCGAGCGTTGCTCGTAGACGGACTCGTTGACGGCGTTGAACACACCGCCCACCAGGATCGGGCGCCAGACGAGTTCGGCCCCGGCCTCGGCGGCGAGGCTCTCAATTCTGTGGAATGCGAGATAGGTCCAGGGGCTGCCGCAGTCGTAGAAGAACTCGAGCTTCGGCACGGCGAGCGAGGCGCTCTACTTCTTCTTGCCCCAGCGCTTGTTGAAGCGCTCGATCTTCCCGTCGGCGTCGAGGTTCCGCATCTTGCCCGTCCAGAAAGGATGGGAGACGGAGGAGATCTCGAGCTTCACGACGGGCATCTCTTCCCCGTCGACCTCACGCTTCTCCTTCGACGTCATGGTGGAGCGGCTGACCCACTCTTCGCCCGTCGCGGAGTCGACGTAGAGGACCTTGTGATACTCGGGGTGGATGCCTTCCTTCATGACGGCTCTCCTACCAGCTCGACTTGCGGACGCCGGGGAGCTGACCCTTGTGGGCGAGCTCGCGCATCTTGATCCGCGAGATTCCGTACTTGCGGTAGACGGAGCGCGCGCGGCCCGTGAGCTCGCAGCGGCGCGTGATGCGCGTGGGGCACGAGTTGCGGGGCAGCTTCGCGAAGCCTTCCTGGGCGGCCAGCTTCTCGTCGATCGACGCGTTCTGGTCGTTGAGGATGCGCCGCAGTTCGGCACGCCGTTCGGCGTACTTCGCAACGAGCTTGATGCGACGCTTGTCGCGCTGGACCTGACTGGTCTTTGCCATGTGAACTTGGCCGCGCTCGGGCGGGCGAAGTGCCCGCGGGAGCGAGGTTTATAGTCCAGCCCGCGGAGGCCGGCAACAAGATCCCCGGGGGGATCTGCTCTGTCGGAGCTAGGTCGTCTGGAAGAGGTCCATCATCTTCGGGTCGAGCGTCGCGGAGCGAGCCCGGTGCCGAGCCCAGTCCCGCAGCTCCTTGATCCGCTCCTCGAAGGTCTCGTAGAGGGGGACGGTTTCGGTGATGGCGTTGACCAGGTCGGCGTCGGTCAGGTCGCGGTCCTCCGAGAAGGCCGTGTAGAGGGCCGCCGCCACGACCTGCTCGATCTCGGCCCCGGAGAGCCGCTCGGAGGCCGCCGCCAGCTCGTCGATCATGTAGTGGTTGGGGTCGCGCCCGGCCTTCCGGAGGTGGATGGCGAAGATCTCCAGGCGCTCGATGTCGTTCGGCAGGTCCACGAAGAAGAGGTCGTCGAAGCGGCCGCGGCGCAGCAACTCGGGCGGCAGGTGGACGACGTCGTTGGCCGTGGCCGCCACGAAGACCGGCGACTGCTTTTCGGAAAGCCAGGTCAGGAACGAGCCGAACACCCGGCTGGAAGCCGTGTCCTTGCCCGACGCGGCGAAGCCCTTCTCGATCTCGTCGATCCACAGCACGACCGGGGCGAGGCGCTCGGCCACCTCGGTGGCGGTCCGCACGATCACCTCGGGGCTGCGCGACGGGTCGCCGAAGGCTGCCGCCAGGTCGAGGCGCAGGAGCGGGAAGCGCCATTCGCGTGCCACGGCCTTGGCCGCCAGCGACTTTCCGCAACCCTGGACACCGAGGAGCAGCAACCCGCGCGGCGTCGGCAGGCCGAAGTCGCGCGCCTCTTGGTTGAAGGCGCGGCGCCGCTCGCGCAGCCAGTGCTTGAGTTCGCCGAGCCCGCCCACGTCATCGAGCCCGCCGTCGGGCTCGTGGAAGCTGAGCGCGGGCGTGCGCCGCAGCGCCTGGCCCTTCTCTCGCGCGATCAGCCGGATGGCCTCTTCGTTCAATGCCTTGGTCTGGAGGCACGCCATGTTGAAGACGCGCACGGCTTCGCCGGCGGTCAGGCCGAGGGCCGCCCGCACGGCGGCCTCCCAGAGCGACTCGTCCTCGACCGCGACCTTGCGCTGCTCGCCCACCTTGCGGAAGAGCGGCATCAGGTCGCGGGCGTTGGGGAGCGGGAGATGAACGCGCGCCGTCTCTCGCTCGAGTTCGAGGGGTACGTCGACGATCGGGCCGAACAGCATCACGGCCTGGCGTCGCTTCGCGAGGGTCGGCAGGAAGTCGCGCAGGCGTCGGACCGCCGCGGGCTCTGACAGGACCCGATGGGCGTCGAGCACGATGAAGAGCGTCGGCGTTTCGGTCTCGGCCATGGCTCGCAGGCCAGCGTCGAGGCCGCCTTCACCCTGGCCGGCGCCGTCGAGCCCGCTCGACAGCGACCACGTCTTGACCTCTCGGTTCGACACGCTGGCCGCCGCCTGGACCGCGCGGATCGCGCGGTCTTCTTCGAAGCTTTCGACGACGACCAGCCGCCAGCTCGCCTTCACCAGCAGCTCGATTTCGCGCGCGCATTCCTGGCTCATTGCACGTCCGCCGTCACGCGCACGACTTCTTCGAAGGTGGTGATGCCCTCCGCGAGCTTGCGGACGGCCGCCTCGCGCAGGGTCTCCATGCCTTCGATGCGGGCGCCCTCGGTGATCTCGTTCGCGTCCTTGCCGCCGTTGATGAGCGAGCGGACGCGGCGCCCGACGTCGAGCATCTCGAATGCGCCACTCCGACCGAAGAGCCCGGTGTAGCGGCAATCGACGCAGCCCTCGCCCCACTTCACTCGCAGGCGATCGCGTCGCTCGACGGTGACCTTGATGCCGAGGGCAGCGACCTGGTCCGGGTTCAACGTCCCCTCGACGCCGCAGCGTGGGCAGACCTGACGCACGAGCCGCTGGGCCAGGATGCCGCGCAGCACGCTCGACAACAGGAAGCGCTCGACGCCGAGGTCGAGGAGCCGGGTCACGGCGCCGGCGGCGTCTCGTGTGTGGACCGTCGAGAAGACGAGGTGGCCCGTCAGCGCCGACTGCACCGCCATCTGGGCGGTCTCGGCGTCGCGGATCTCGCCCACCATGATGATGTCCGGGTCCTGCCGCAGCATCGACCGCAGCGCGCTCGCGAAGGTGACGTCGATCTGGGGATTCACCTGCACCTGCGAAAGCCGCGGGTCGACCATCTCGATCGGGTCTTCGATGGTGGTGATGTTGATCTCGGGGCTCACGAGGTAGCGGAGCGTCGAGTAGAGGGTCGTGGTCTTGCCGCTGCCCGTCGGGCCGGTCACCAGGATCAAGCCCGAGGGCGAAGTGATCCAGCGCTCGAAGCGTTCGCGATCGAGCGTCGTGAAGCCCAGGTCCTCGAGGTCGCTCATCAGGATCGACGGGTCGAAGATGCGGATCACGATCTTCTCGCCGAAGGCGGTCGGCATGCTCGCGACGCGCAGCTCGACTTCGCGGTCGCCCCGGTTCGTCTTGATGCGCCCGTCCTGGGGCCGCCGACGCTCGGCGATGTTCATGCGTGCCAGCACCTTCACGCGCGACGTGATGGCCGCGTGCACCGTGTAGGGGACGGCTTCGATCTCGTGGAGTACGCCATCGATCCGAAAGCGGATGAGTGCGTCCTCTTCGCGAGGCTCGAAGTGGATGTCCGAAGCGCGTTGGTCGAAAGCGTAGTTCAGCAGGTAGTCGACGGCGGCGACGACGTATTCGTCGTCCTTTGCGTCGAGCTCGTCGTTGGTGCGGACCTCGACGAGCTGCACGAGCGCGTCGCTGTGGCCGGCCTCGCCGAGCTCCTTGCGGGCGTTCGCGACGGAGCTCCGGAAGCCGTAGACCCGGTCGATCGTCGCGAGGATGTCGCGCTTCGACGACACGATGTAGTCGATGGGCGCATGGATCGCCTGCTCGAGGCTCTCGCGCAGGCCGCTATCCATCGGGTCGCTGAGCGCGAGCTTCACGGTGTCGCCGTCTCGCGCCACGGGCACCACGACGTGCCGGCGTGCGAAGGGCCGCGAGAGCGTCTTCGAGATCAGCTCGTTGTCGAGCTTCAGCGGGTCGATCTTCAGATACGGG
>JAFDDA010000105.1 GCA_019311105.1 Deltaproteobacteria bacterium | reverse complement strand
TGATGCCGGCGCGCAGCGCACCGAGGGCCTTCTCGCGGATGCCGCCGATGGGGAGCACGTGTCCGCGCAACGTCACCTCTCCGGTCATCGCGACGTCTGCGCGCACAGGACGGTGGGTCGCCAGGGAGATCAGCGCCGTGGCGATGGCGATGCCGGCGGAGGGGCCGTCCTTGGGGATCGCCCCGGCCGGCACGTGAACGTGGACCTCGTGCCGTGTGAACAGGCCTTCGTCGAAGCCCAGATCGACGGCTCGTCCGCGGGCATAGGTGAGCGCCGCTCGTCCGCTTTCCTTCATCACGTCGCCGAGCTGTCCGGTCAGTAGGATCCCCTCGCCGCGGGTCATCGTCGCCTCGATCGTGAGCACCTCGCCACCGCTCTCGGTCCAGGCCAGGCCGTTGACTACGCCGATCTCGCAGCGATGCGACGGCTCTTCCAGACGAAATGGCGGCGGCCCCAGGGCCGGCGCGAGCGAGCGGCGGGTGATGGCCACCTTGGAGTCGTCTCCCTCGGCGGTCCGGCGCGCAATCTTGCGGCAGAGCGCCGCCACCTTGCGCTCCAGCTCCCGCACGCCGGCTTCGCGGGTGTAATCGGTGACCAGCTCGAGCACCGCCGCCGACGACCAGGTCAGACGGTCGGAGGCCAGACCATTGGCCTCGACCTGCCCGGGGATCAGGTACGAGCGCGCGATCTCGACCTTTTCCTCCGGCGTGTAGCCGGCGATGGAGATCACCTCCATGCGGTCGCGCAGGGGGCTCGGAATCGAGTCGAGCCGGTTCGCGGTGGCGATGAACATCACCTTCGAGAGGTCGAAGGGAACGTTCAGATAATGGTCGCTGAACGTGGCGTTCTGGGCCGGGTCCAGGACTTCCAGCAGCGAGGCCGACGGGTCGCCGCGGAAATCGGAGCCGAGCTTGTCGATCTCGTCGAGCATGAAGACCGGATTGCAGGTGCCCGCGGTCTTGAACCCCTGGATGATTCGGCCCGGCATGGCGCCGACGTAGGTGCGGCGGTGCCCGCGGATCTCGGCCTCGTCGCGCACTCCGCCCAGGGAGATGCGCACGAACTCCCGCCCCATGGCGCGGGCGATCGAACGACCGAGCGACGTCTTGCCGACGCCGGGCGGCCCGACGAAGCAGAGGATCGGTCCCGGCGACTCGCGGCGCAGCTTGCGCACCCCCAGATACTCGAGGATGCGGTCCTTGATCTCGCGCAGATGGGCGTGGTCCTCGTCGAGGATCGCCTGGGCGCTCGCGAGGTCGAGGGAGTCAGGCGACTCGACGCTCCAGGGCAGATCGACGATCCAATCCAGATAATTCCGCACCACCTGCGCCTCGGGGCCGTCGGGATGCATGCGCTCCATCCGACGCACCTGCTTCATGGCCTCGGCCATGGCTTCGGGCGGCATGCCGGCGTCCTCGACCTTGAGGCGGTACTCCTCGGCTTCCTCGACCCTCGGGTCGGCCTCGCCGAGTTCGGCCTGGATCGCGCGCAACTGTTCGCGGAGATAGTGCTCGCGCTGCGAGCGCGTCATTTCGTCGTGGGCCTGCGATTGAATCTCCGCCTGAACCGTCGTGACGTCCAGCTCGCGGCGCAGCAGCGCGTCGACGCGGCGCAGGCGTGCGAGGGGGTCGACGATCTCGAGGATCTCCTGTGCCTCGCCGGACCGCAGCTTCAGGTTCGAAGCGACGAGATCCGCGAGCCGCCCGGCCTCGTGGACATTGGTGGTGATGGAGAGCACCTCGGGCGGAAGGTTCTTGAGGGGCAGGAGCTCCTCGACGCGGCCGCGCACGGCCCGCACCAGCGCTTCCGCTTCGACAGACCAGGCCGTCTCGTCATCGGCGGGCACGGCCGACACGCGCACCCAGCCGACGCGCTCGCTATCGATGAAAGCTTCGATCCTGGCCTTGGCAAGACCCTGTACCAGCACCTTCACGCGGCCATCGCCCAGGCGCAGGATGCGCATCACCATCACCACGGTGCCGATGCTCCGCAGGTCGTCCGGACCCGGGTCCTCGACATCGCCGTCGCGCTGGGCCACCAGCAGCAGCAGCCGGTCACCGGCCAGGGCGTCCTCCACGGCCGCGATCGACTGCTCGCGGGCAACGAACAGCGGCAACACCATGTAGGGGAAGACCACCATGTCGCGTAGGGGCAACACCGGGAGCTCTTCGGGAAGCTTGAAGTCGGTCTGCGAGTCGCTCATCTCCCCTACTTCGACTCGAAAAGACGGCAACTTGAGACGTCGAAGCAAGAAGTCGGGGACGTTGCAGGAAGTCGGGGACGTTGGTTGCGTTGTTGCGTTGTCGCTTGCGACAACGCAACAACGCAACCAACGTCCCCATCATCAGTTGACCTGCTTGAATTTCCCTCGCACGATGCTCAGCAGGAACGGGCGCTTCTGGGCGTTCCCGTCGGCGTTCATCGCGAGCAGGCCGGTGACGCCAGGATAGGCGCGAAGCTCGAGGATTCCGCGGCGCAACTCCTCCCGCGCCGCGCGCCCCGCGGCCAGCTGGACGATGGCAAGGTTCGCCGCGTCGTAGGCCTGGGCGGCGACGGCGTCGGGCTCGAGGTCGTAGGACGCGACAAAGCGCTCCCGAAACTGGCGCACGAAGGGCATCGGGCTGTCGGCGTAGTAGTGAGCCGTAAAGAGCGCATCGGCGACGTGGCGACGCGCGATCGCCACGAGATCCGGGTCGTACCAGCCACTCGTGCCGAGGAGCCGCGCGCCCACCGCTTCGTGGAATGCGAGCTGCGGCGCGATCAGGATGACCTTCTCGTGGGACTCGGGAATGAAGATCGCATCGAAGTCCACGACGGGCGGCAGGGGATCGCCTGCTTCGGTGGTGAGGGCGGCGGCCTCTTCGCGCAACAGCAGCGCCTCCGCCGCCGGCAGGCGCTTGGCGCGGTCGCGCATCTCCTCGCGCTCCTCGAGGGCGGCCTTCACCTCCGGACCGAGCAATCGGTACCCGACCAGTTGCCGGATCGGCTGGGCGAAGTCGGTGGCGTCCGGATCGTAAGAAGCCACCGCGACGATGTGGCCGCCGCGGTCCTCGACGGCATCCCAGAACAACCCGCGCAGCCCGCGACCGTAGGCGTCGCGTGGATAGAGAATGGCAAAGCGCTGGGCCTCGAGCTCGCCCATGGTGTGATCGACGAGGGTCTCGATCTCCTGCTCGGGCTGCGTCCTGATCCGGAATACGTGGGCGCGGCCCTCGGCAACCTCGTTGCGCGCGGTGAGAGTGATGAGCGGCATTTCGACGCCCTCGGCAGCCGCCGCCGCGGCCTCACACTCGCCTTTCAGCAGCGGCCCGATGACCGCCGAGACATCCGGGTTCTCGGCGAGTTCGCGCACCGCCGCCGCCGCACGTTCGGGGCGGCCGCCGGAATCGCGAACGATCAACCGCACACTGGGGGCCACCGCCAAATTCGCACCGCCACCGAAGACACCGGCCGCGAGCAGGATCCCCTTCAACGATTCCTCGCCGAAGTGGGCAAAGGGACCAGACAGGGGTAGAACGACGCCCAACGTACCGCGCGCGCCGGCGGTCGCCGGGCCCGCGATGTCCGCGACCTCGTCGAAGGTCGGCAGCCGGTGTGTCGGCCCGTCCTCGGCTTGCGCCAGGCGGATGCGATCGCCGACCCGGTCGACCTCTGGCTTCGTTCCCAATGCCTGCGGCAGGACGGACGCTCGACGCCACGCGGCTTCGGCCCGGGCGATATCGCCCGCCTGCAAGGCGAGCATCGCGCGGCGCAGCTCGAGCCTTGCGGCCGGGATCTCGCGGCCGATCTGGTCGACGGCGCGCTCGAGGTTGCCCGCGTCGAGACCCCCGATCAGCTCGTCGATTTCGGCGTCGATGCCGGTCACCACTTCCTCGTCGGGCTCGATCACGCGCAGGCGCGCCAGCCAGCGCAGCTTCGCCACGGAGTCCGAAGCGGCAACGGCGAGCAGGCGGTAGGCCGATCGCTTCTCATCGTTTGGAAGCCGCGAGAGGCGCGCCCGCGCAAGGACCTTCAAGGCCGCTTCGGGGGCAGCGCGGGCGAGCTCCAATTCGGCGATGCGAACGCGCAGGGAGTCGCTGATCTCCGAGTTGGGAAAGCGAGCGAGCGCCTTCCGGTAGCGGAGCAACGCTTCGTCCGCGTCGCCGCGGTCCCTCGCGATGGTGCCGAGGAGCGCGGCGGCCTTGGGCGCCAACGCGCTTCTGGGCCAGGCGTCGAGGAAGACGGTGAAGGCACGCTCGGCAGCTGCGGGGTCCGTCGCCAGCTCGCGCTTGGCCGCGTGGTACGCGTGCCGCTCCTCATCGGAGGCCGCCGGAGCGCGCCCTCCCGGGGAGCCGGCGCAGGCGGCGAATAGAACCACCCCCGTGACGGCTGCTGCAATCCGAGAGAGGGTTCGCATCGGCTTCACTCCAATAGGTCGCGCAGCTTGTCGAGGAAGCCCTTCGTCACCGGCGAGACACTGGTGTCGGACTCCTCGGCGAAGGCTTCGAGGAGCTCGCGCTGCCGCGCGGTCAACTTCGTCGGCGTCTCGACGAAGACATGGACCAGCTGGTCGCCACGAACGGCGGAACGGAGCGTCGGCACCCCCCTGCCTTTCAGTCGCATCACCTTGCCCGACTGGCAGCCGGCTGGAATCGGCAACTTGAGCTTGCCTCCGAGGGCGGGGATTTCGACCTCGGCGCCCAATGCCGCCTGCACGAACTGGACGGGAACCTCGCAGTGGATATCGCCGCCGTCGCGCTCGAACATCGAGTGGCGCTTCAGCGAGATGACCACGTAGAGGTCGCCGGGCGGCCCGCCGGCGACTCCGGCTTCGCCTTCGCCGGTGAGGCGCAGGCGGGTGCCTTCGTCGACCCCGGGCGGCACGCGCACACTGATCGTCTGCTCGCTCTCGATACGGCCGGCACCGCGACAGTCGCGACAGCGGTCGTGCACGATCTCGCCGGCCCCGGCACAGGCGTCGCACGGGCGGCTGATCCGAAAGAAGCCCTGCTGCAGGTCGACCTGCCCCGAGCCGCGACAGCGCCCGCAGGTTTCGGGCGACGTGCCCGGACGCGCGCCGGAGCCATCGCAGGTCTCACACGGGCGCATCTTGGGAATCTGAATCTGGGCCTCGGTGGCCTCCAGCACGTCGTTGAGCTCGATTTCGAGGTTGTAGCGGAGATCGGCGCCGCGCTGGCCGCGGCCGCGGCGCGGGCCACGGCGATTGCCGAAGAGGTCGCCGAAGAGGTCGCTGAAGACGTCGCCGAAGTTCCCGAGGTCGCCGAAGTCCTGGAAGCCGCCGCCGGGGGCTCCGGCGCCGACCCCGGCAAACCCGAACTGGTCGTAAGCACGCCGCTT
Organism: Deltaproteobacteria bacterium; assembly: GCA_019311105.1. GTDB lineage: Bacteria > Myxococcota_A > UBA9160 > UBA9160 > JAFDDA01 > JAFDDA01. The sequence goes on along the minus strand of JAFDDA010000105.1, from coordinate 7,696 downwards.
CTCGGGGTCCGAGAGCACCGCATAAGCTTCGGAGGCCTCCTTGAAGCGGTCCTCCGCATCGGCGTCGCCGGGGTTGCGGTCGGGGTGGTCGCGCAGCGCAAGGGTCCGATACGACCGCTTCAGCTCGGTCTCGTCCACGCTGCGGGAAACGTCCAGAATTTCGTAGTAATCGCGCTTCGCCAACCCGAGGGCCTCGAATCGCTGCGTAGGCTCACAGCTCGCAAGGGGGGCCGATGGCGGGGTTATTCGCTGTCTTCGCCCCCGAGCTCGGCGTATAGATGCTCGGTCATCTTGTAGGTGAGAGCGGAAAGTTCGTCAACGGCCGCCCGGATGGCGCCGCAATCCTCGCCCTTCAGAGCGTCGCGAACGTCATTCAGGGCCAATTCGATCGGCTCGCGCTCGTTGGCGTCGATGTGTTCCTCGAACTCCTCGAGGGTTCGCTCGGTGGAATACACGAGCCCATCCGCCTTGTTCCGGTGGTCGATCAGTTCGCGCCGCATGCGGTCGGATTCGCTGTTCTCCTCGGCTTCCGCGACGAGCTTGTCGACCTCCCTTTCGTCGAGGCCGCTCGAGGCCGTCACCCGGATCGCTTGCTTCTTGCCGGTGCCGACGTCCATCGCCTCGACGTTGACGACCCCGTCGGCGTCGATGTCGAAGGTCACTTCGATCTGCGGGACGCCGCGTGGCGCCGGCAGAATGCCCACCAACTCGAAGCGCCCGAGGGTCCGGTTGTCGCGTGCCATTTCGCGCTCGCCCTGCACGACGTGGATCCGGACGACGGTCTGGGCGTCTTCTGTGGTGGAGAATACCTGGCTGTTCGAGGTGGGGATCGTCGTATTGCGCTCGATGATCGACGTGGCGACGCCGCCCTGGGTCTCGACGCCCAACGACAGCGGGGTCACGTCGAGCAGCAGGACGTTGGCGACGTCGCCCGAGAGAACGCCGCCCTGGATCGCCGCGCCGGCGGCGACGACTTCGTCGGGGTTGACCGACTTGTTGGGTGCTTTCCCGAAGATCTCCTCGACCTTTGCCTGGACCGCGGGCATGCGCGTCATGCCGCCCACCAAGATCACCTCGTCGACCTCTTCGCTGGCGAGCTCGGCGGCGGCGAGGGCGTTGGTGCAGGGCTCGACCAAACGGTCGATCAGGTCGGCGACGAGCTCTTCGAAGTGTTCGCGCGTGATGGTGGTGGTCAGATGTTTCGGGCCGTCGTCGCCCGCTGCGATGAAGGGCAGGTTGATGTCGGTCTCGAGGCTCGAAGACAGCTCCTGCTTGGCACGCTCGGCCGCTTCCTTCAGGCGCTGCAGCGCCATCTTGTCGTCGCGCAGATCGATGCCGTGCTCGCGCTCGAAGTCGGTCATCAGGCTCTCGACCAGCTTGCGGTCGAAGTCCTCGCCGCCCAGGTAGGTGTCTCCGCTGGTGCTGTTCACCTCGAACACGCCATCGGCGATCTCGAGGATCGAAATGTCGAAGGTGCCTCCGCCGAGGTCGAAGATGGCGATGCGCCGGCTTTCGTTCTCGTCGAGGCCATAGGCCAGGGCCGCTGCCGTCGGCTCGTTGATGATCCGCAGGACATTGAGACCGGCGATCTTCCCGGCGTCCTGGGTCGCCTGGCGCTGCGAGTCGTCGAAATAGGCGGGAACGGTGATGACCGCATCCGTTACCGCCTCGCCGAGGTAGTCCTGGATGGTGTCCCTCATCTTGGCCAGGACCATGGCCGCGATTTCCTGCGGTGAGTAGGCGCGCTCGCCCACCGTCACCCGGGTGTCGCCGTTCTCGGCGGCTTCCACGGTGAACGGCGAGACCTCGGCGAACTCGCGCACTTCGTCGGAATCGAACTTCGGGCCGATCAGGCGCTTGACAGCGAAAATGGTCTGCTCGGGGTTGGTGACCGCCTGTCGCTTGGCGATCTGACCCACCAGCGTCTCGCCGGACTCCGTAAAACCCACGACCGACGGCGTGGTGCGGGAACCTTCGGAATTGGAGACTATGTCAGGCTCGCCGTTCTCGAACAGGGCGACGCAGGAGTTGGTGGTCCCGAGGTCGATACCGATGACCTTGCCCATCAGAATGGAACCTCTCCGTCTCGTGAGGCCCCGTCTCCCGCACAGGCGTCAGCCCGCGGCCCCCCCCTCTTCGTCGCCGTCCGGCTCCGGAGCTTTAGCCACGATGACCCGAGCGGGCCGGAGCAGACGATCCCGAAGCTGATACCCCTTCTGCAAGACATCAATCACCGTATTGGGTTCCACTGAGGCGTCCGGAAGCTGTGCCATCCCTTCGTGAACAGCCGGGTCGAACGCCTTTCCCAACGCCTCGACTTCGTTCACGGAGTGGTTTGCGAGGATCCCGAGCAACTCCCGCAGGACGAGTTCGACGCCCTCCAGAAAATCCTCGATGTCCCCGCCCCCGCTCTCGCGAGCGTGACCGATGGCGCGATCCAGATTATCGACCGTCGAAAGCAGATCCTTGACGAGATTCTCATGGCCGTATTGATAGATGTCGCGGCGCTCGGCGAGGGCGCGGCGCCGGAAGTTCTCGAAATCCGCCTGGAGGCGCAGCAGGCGGCCCTGCGAGAGCTTCAGCTCCTCGGAGGGATCCTCCTCCGCCGGCTCTTCCCGGTCCGAATCGCCGGCAGCGGGCTCTGCAGTGCCAGACGGCTCGGCCGCGGGTTCGGAGCCTCGATGCTCCGCACCCTCCACGGACGCCATCGCTTCGCGCAGGGCGTCTTCGAGCTCGGGATTGGGCGGCAGCGTGCCGCCGGCCTCTTCGGCCGAGGCTTCACCCCCCTGAGGGGCGTCTCGCTTGGGTCGACCGTCGCTCACGCTCTGAGCTTCTCCGTAATCGTCTGCGAGAGGAATTCCACCAGCGGGATCACCCGTCCGTAGTCCATGCGGCTGGGCCCGATCACCCCGAGGACTCCCAGAGGCGCCTCCTCGGCGCCGTAGCTCGACGCGACCACCGCGCAGCGGTGAAGCCCCGGTTCGTCGACTTCGTCGCCGAACGCCACGCGGGTTCCGCCGTCCTCGAGCATCCTGTCGAGTACTTCGACCAAACGTTCCTTCGTCTCAACCGTCGCGAACAGGTCGCGGATACGGTTCGGATCCCGGAACTCGGGCTGCTCCAGCAGGGCGAGACGGGTGCCCAGCACGAGGTCGATGGCGCCGTCGGCATCCGGCGCCACGGCCAAGGCGCCCAGCTCGAGCACCCGCCGGAGCCAGCGATCGGCGCGGTGCCGCAAGGAGCGAGCCTCGTGGGCCAGGCCCGCCCGCGCGTCGCGCAACGTCAGGCCGGCAATGCGCTCATTGAGCATCGCGGCGATTCGGTCGAGGCGTGCCTGATCGTCGGACGAGTCGTCGTCGATGACGCGCCGATGCATCTCGCCCGTCTGCGAGAGCAGAACCACCAGCACATGATCCGTCGTCACCCGCACCAGGCTGACGTGGCGCAACACCACGCGATCGACGCGCGGCGCAACCACGAAGCCGAGCTGGCGGGTGCGCTCCGAGAGCAGCCGCGAAGCGACGCTCGCGACGGAGTCGGCCATCGTCTCGTCGAGGCTGTTGGTGATGGTGCGTCTTTCGTAGGCGGCCAGGCGCTTCGGATCCAGCAGCTCGTCCACGAAGTGCCGCAAGCCGCGATCGGTCGGCACGCGCCCGGAAGAGGGGTGCGGCTTCTCGACGAGGCCCAGCTCCGAGAGTTCGCCCAGGGTGTTGCGAATGCTGGCCGGCGACAAATGCATCGGCAGCAGGTGCGAAACCGTCTTCGACCCGATGGGCGCAGCCGTTCCGACGTACGCCATCACCATGGCGCGCAGCACGGCGGCTTGGCGCTCGCTGAGAGTGCCGCTGCCCGGCTTCGGTTCGGATCGGCGAGGAGTCACATAACCCTTAGGAAAGCTTGGGGAAATGAGGTAACACCGCCCGGCCTCCCCGTCAATCTTCGGGGGGTGTCTCGCAGAATGGGTCTGCCGGGGACGGCCCCGGCAAAGTCGCCCCCGAAGCGTCGTCAGGGGCCCCGAACGGGCCGATGTGAACGCCCGTTGACGGATTCGGGCCCAGACCCAATTTACGAGACACCACCAACGAAATGCCCGAAGACTTCGTTGGACAAGCGCCGCCCCCGGCCCGTCAGCTGCAGATCGCCTGCCGCGTTCTCGCGCAGCAGCGCCTGCGCCAGCAAGCCTTCGATGGCCACTTCGAAGAAAGCGCGCGGCGGCCGACCGAATTCTCCGGCGAAGGCGGCGGCGTCGACCCCCCGGCGCGTGCGCAACGACAGGAACATCGCCTCGGCCCGGGCGGTCGGCGCATCCAACCGCTCCGGCGGCGTCGCCTCGGGGGCTTCGCCGGCCTCGATCCGCGCCAGCCAGGCCGCGTGGTCGCGCAGGTTGGCGCGGCGTACCCCAAACGGCGTTTCGGCAGCCGTGGGATCGGTGGAGAAGGCCCCCGGCCCCAGCCCCAGCACCGGCAGGCGACGCCAATAGCGCTGGTTGTGGACCGCCGGGAAGCCCGGCCGCGCGTAGTTGGCGATCTCGTAGTGCTCGAAGCCGGCGGCCGTCAGCGCCGCCTCGATGGCGTCGAACATCGCCAGGGCCAGATCCTCGTCGGGCAGCGCCAGCTGGCCGCGGGCCGCCGCCGTGGCAAAGGGAGTGCCGCTCTCGATGCCGAGCTCGTAGGCCGACACGTGCTCGGGGCCGAATTCCAGCGTCTCGGCCAGGTCCGCCTCGAGTTGCCCCAGGCTCTGGCCCGGCGCCGCGAAGATCAGATCCAGCGACAGCGCGTCGAAGCCGGCCTCGCGGCAGGCGCGCAGGGTCCGCCGGGCCTCGTCGGCCCGGTGGGCGCGACCCAGACGTTTCAAGACGCCGTCATCGAAGGACTGCACGCCCAGGGAGACCCGGTTCACCCCCGCCGCCCGGAACCCCGGCAGCCGCTCGCGTTCGAGGCTGCTGGGATTCACTTCCAGGGTCGTCTCGACGGGGCCGACGCTTGGAAAGGCCGCGTGCACCGCCACGGCGAGGCGCGCGAGGGACTCGGGGCGGCACAGCGACGGCGTGCCGCCCCCGAAGTAGAGGCTCGCCAGCGTCCGCCCGGCGAAATCGGCGCGCCGGCCTTCGAGCTCTCGAAGCAGCGCGTCGATCGTGCGCTGCTCCTGCGCGGCGCCCAGCTCGCGCACGCCCACGACGGCGAAGTCGCAGTAGGGACAGACCCTCTCACAGAAGGGAATGTGAACGTAGACGCCGACCTCGGCTCGCGACACTGCGGCAGAGCATAGAGCAGACCCGGAACCCGTCTCACGAGTCCGTCGGTCGGGGATCATGGGATCGGTTCTAGTGTTCTTTCCCAGGAGTTCCTTGCACACCGAGGGCGGCCCGTAGCGGCGTCCGAATGTCAAGGAACTCCTGGGACGGGACCCTAGGGCGCGCGATTCGGGCCTCGGGTACTCTCGCGGCGCCTTGAGTCGAGCCGACATCCGCTGCGAAGTTCTGCCCAATGGGTTGACGCTGCTCACCTGCGCGTCGCGCCTCGCGCCCGTGGCCGAGATTCAGGTCTGGGCCAACGTCGGCTCGGCGGACGAGCGCTCCCACGAAGCCGGCCTCGCGCATTTCCACGAGCACATGCTTTTCAAGGGCAGCGAGCGGCGCGGCGTGGGCGATATCGCCGGGGAGATCGAGGGCGCCGGCGGCCGCATCAACGCCTACACGTCCCTGGACGTCACCGTCTACCACGCGACCCTGCCGGCGACGCAGCTCGACGTCGGCATCGACGTGCTGGCCGACGCGGTGCTGCACTCGGCGTTCGACCCGGAGGAGATCGCGCGCGAGATCGAGGTCGTGCTCGAGGAGATTCGGCGCTCGCAAGACTCGCCGAACCACGTGCTCAGCGAAGCCGTCTTCAGCGAGGTGTACCGGGTCCACCCCTACCGCGCACCGATTCTCGGGACCGCTGAAAGTGTCGCCGGCTTCGATCGCGAGGGGGTGACGGCCTTCTGGAAGCGCTGGTACCGGCCCGACAACCTGACGGTCGTGGCGGTGGGAGACATCGAGGCCGCTGCGGTGCGCAGCGCGGTGGACGCCGCCTTCGGCGACGCCACGCCCGGAGCCGCCCAGCGTGAGCGCCCGAAGGAACCGGTGCAGAGCGGCCTGCGCAGCACCCTGCTGGCACGGCCTTTCGAGCGCGCCAACATCGAGCTGGTCTATCCGACGGTGGGCCTGGCCCACGACGATTGCGCCCTGCTCGACCTCTTGTGTTTCATCCTCGGCGGCAGCGACAGCAGTCGCCTGGTGCAGCGCGTCAAGGAGCGTGCGGGGGTCGCCGACCGCATCGATGCCTCCTCCTTTACGCCCCACGATTCGGGGCTCGCCTCGGTCAGCATCGAGACCTCCGTCGACCGTGCGGCCGCGGCCGTGTCGGCGGCAGTGCGCGAAGTGGAGCGCCTGCGTTCGGAGCCCGTCTCTCGCGAAGAGCTCGAGCGCGCCCGCCTCAACTTCCTCGCCAGCGAACACTTCGAGCGCGAGAGCGTGACCGGGATCGCCTACAAGCTCGGTGGCTTCCAGCTGACCGGCGGCGACTACCGCCTGGAGGAGCGTTACCTCGAAGCCGTTCGCCGGGCCGACGCCGACGACCTCTACCGGGTGGCGCGCGAATACCTGCTGCCCGAGCGCCTGACGGTGGGCGCCGTCGTGGCCGAAGACGACGCCAAAGTTTTCGACGACGACGTCGTCGCGGCGGCCGTCGAGGATGGCATCGCGAGCAACCGCCGCAGCTTCGCGAGGCCTGCCGCCGTCGGCAAGACGGACACCGGAATCCACAGCTACGAGCTGCCCGGCGGCGCCCGGCTGCACGTGATCCCGCGCCGCGAGGTTCCGGTGGTGGCCGCCCGCGCCGCCTTCCTCGGGGGCCTGCTGTGCGACACGGCCGAGTCCAGCGGACTCAGCCACTTCCTGATCTCGATGTGGCTGCGCGGCACGCGCAGCCACTCCACCGCCGACTTCGCGCGCAGCGCCGAGAACCTCGCCTCCGAGATCGACAGCTTCTGCGGCCGCAGCAGCTTCGGCGCCACCTTCGAGACGCCGGTCGAAGCCTTGGAGGAGACGCTGGCGTTATTCGTCGAGCCGCTCCTCGAGCCGGCCTTCGACGAAGACGAAATCGAGCGCGAACGCAGCGACGTCCTCGCCGCCATCGAGCGCCGCGAGGACAGCCTGGGCCAGAAGGTCTTCCAGCTCTTCGGCGAGACCCACTTCCGCTCTCACCCGAACCGACTGCCGCTGCTGGGCGAGACGAAGACGGTATCCGCCTTCGACGCCGAGCAGGTGGCGGCGCACCACCGCCGCTTGGTGCGCGCCACGAATCTATCCCTGGCCATCGCCGGCGACGTCGACCCCGACGAGGTCGCGGTGCGGGTTTCGACGCATCTGGCCGGGCTGCCGGACGGTCCCTTCGAAGCGCCCGCCCCGCCCGACGAAGCAGCGCCCCAGGAGATCCGCGAGGCCGAGCTGCACAAGGACCGCGCCCAGGCCCATCTGGTGATCGGCTTTCGCGGGCTCAGCGTGCGCGACGAAGACCGCTTCGACCTCGATGTAATTTCACAGCTACTCGCGGGACAAGGCGGCCGGCTCTTCCTCGACCTGCGCGACCGCCGCAGCCTGGCCTACGCCGTCAACGCCGTGAACGTCGAAGGCATCGCCCCCGGCTACTTCGCC
>JAFDDA010000029.1 GCA_019311105.1 Deltaproteobacteria bacterium | reverse complement strand
GCCGCAGTTCCGGGCCGACATCACGGCGTGGAGCTTCGAGCCCGAGGCGGAGGACTCCCTGTTCGTGTACGAGCCGCCCGACGGGGCGGAACGGATCCCCATGCGTGCCGCGCTTGAGATCAAGCGAGAGGAGTCCATCCGATGAAGCGCTCCCGATTCTTCCGTGCTCTCGTCGGCATCGGCGTGCTTCTGGCCTTCGGCGTGCTCGCAGCCGACGTGTCCGCGCGCGGTCGCGGCGGTGGCGGCCGCGGCGGTGGTGGGCGAGGCGGTGGCGGAATGAGCCGCGGCGGCGGCGGTGGAATGAGCCGCGGCGGCGGGTACAGCCGCCCGAACATCAACCGTGGGGGCTCGGCCAGCCGAGGCTCCATGAATCGAGGCGGCGGCTTCGGCGGCGGCCGGGGCGGTGGTGGCGGGTTCGGCGGCCGGCCGAGCACGCGCCCGAGCACACGGCCGAGCACGCGCCCGAGCACACGGCCGAGCACGCGCCCGAGCACCGGCACACGTCCGAACGCAGGCACGCGTCCCTCCGAGCGGCCGGGGGCTGGCGACCGCCAGACCGGGCGCCAGGACCGTACGGACAACCGCCAGACCGAGCGCCAGGACCGTACGGACAACCGCCAGACCGGTCGCCAGGACCGTTTGGACAAGCGCCAGGACAACGTCAGCGACCGTATGGACAACCGCCAGGAGTTCGCGCAAGACAACTGGGACGAGTACGGCTACCACAGCCACTCCGAGTGGTACGAAGACCGCTGGAAGTACGCGATGGGCGCCGCGCTCACCGTGACCGCCTTCCGGGCGCTCAGCTGCCAGACGACGACGGTGGTGGTGGGCAACGTGACCTACACCCAGTGCGCGAGCACCTGGTATCAGCGCAGCTACACGGCGGGCAGCACGACCTACGTCGTGGTGAACGCGCCCGCGGGGTACTGAGCAGGGTTCCAGGCAAAGGAGCCCTGCCAGGATGTCGGAGCACGATCGCTGGCGATGGCGGGTGGCACCGGCCCTGCTTCTCGCCGTGGCGCTGGTGCAGCTCGCCCTGGCCCGGGGCGCAGGCCTGAGCCCGTGGTCCGGTGGCGGTTTCGGGATGTTCTCGACCTCCGACGCGGGCGGGCGGCGGCACGTACACGCGTCCGTGTTGCGCCCCGGGCTCGAGCGCGAGGTGGCCGTGCCGCCCGAGCGCTCCGACGATCTGCTTCGTCTGCTCGCCTTCCCGACCCGTGCCCGTGCAGAGGGCTTGGCGCGGGCGCTGGCGGCGCTGCCTTCACCGGACTACGGGCCCGCGAGCGCCGTTCGCATCCAGATCTGGCGGACCCGCTTTGCCCCGGGGACGCTGGCTCCCTCCAACCAGATCGTGCGCGAGTTCGAGGTCCCCGTCGGTGGCGGCTGAGGCGGCGCCCGGCAGCGTCGGCTCCTTCGGCGGCGCACTAAAGGGCGACCGCGGCGCGGACCTCGCGCTGCGTCTGACCCTGGTCGCGCTGCTTCTATCGCCCATCGGAGGCCCCGGCCTGCGCCTGCTGCTGCTCGCCTTGCCTGCGGCGGGGTTGGTGTTCCCGCCCCTGTTGCGCCGGGCTTCTCTCTGGGGCCTGCTCGGCACGCTCGCCGCGCTGCGCGTCGCCCTCGACTGGCCGCTCGCCGACAATCATGCCTACCTGCTGGCCTACTGGTGTCTTGCCGTCGCATTCTCGCTGGGTGCACGGGACGTGCCGGGCGCACTCGCGCGCAACGCGCGCGTTCTGGTGGGCCTCGTGTTCGCGTTCGCGACGCTCTGGAAGATCTTGTCGCCGGACTATCTCGACGGGAGCTTCCTGGGCGCGACTCTGCTGCTCGACCCGCGCTTCGAAGGGGCGACGCGTTGGTTCGCCGGGATCTCGCTGGAGGACCTCGAGGCGCACCGCGCCGTGCTCCGTGCCCACGTCGACGGTTTGCAACCAGCCGCCGTCGCCGGGCTCGAGCTCGCACACCGTTTTTCATGGATGGCGACCGGCGCGACGCTCTGGACGGTCGCTATCGAGGCCCTGCTGGCGGTGGTGTTCCTCTGGCCCGGCGAACGAGGCCCCGCGCGGCTCCGCGACGCGGCCCTGCTCGTCTTCGCTGCCAGCACCTACTCGGTCGCGACGGTGGAGGGCTTCGGCTGGCTACTCCTCGCGATGGGGCTCGCGCAATGCCCCGCCGAGCGCCGGCGGACGCGCCTCGCCTACGTCGCGGCGTTCGCGCTCATCCTGTTCTATCGCGAGGTCCCGTGGGCCGTCTGGCTCGCCGAGCACGCACCCCTGCCTACCTAGAGTGTCGGCCGAGCGCTTCGTACGCGCTCCTGCATGAGCATGAAGCTCACCGAGTTCGCCGGTGCCCTCGGAGCCGTCTCGCTGGTGCTCGGCGCCCAGGTCGTGCCGGGCGACGTCATCCTGCCCGACAGCCAGACCTTCCGCGAGAAGTTCGGGCCGCGCGGCGTGATCCACTTGGGCGAATGCGGACGGTACGCAGCGCATCGAGGACACGGGGCCCCGCGCCAACACCGGAGGGCATGAACAGAAGGGTCAGGACCAGGAGTCCGGACGGAATGAATCGCACTGACACGAACACCTCCTCGCCCTCGACAGGGAGCCGCAGCCCAGTGGTTGGCCTCCATCCCGCACTCCCTGGGGGAGTCGGCACCCCGCCGGCCTTCGAACCGGTAGAGTGTCATGATGCAGATTGACAGACTGCTCGGGTGCGCGGCTCTCTCGCTCACGGCGCTCCCCGGCAGGCGATGATCAAAGCGGTCCTTTTCGGCCTCGCACTGCTTGCCTCCGCTTGGGTGAGCGCAACGATCTGGTTCGACGGGCCCTCCGCGCCGATCCCGGCCAACCTGCTGGCGGCCACCTTCTTCGTGGCGACGTGGGTCGGGCTGCTGCTGCCACGCTCGCGTGCCTTCGGAGCGACCCTCTTTCTAGGCTTCCTCGCCATGGCATCGGCGTGGTGGCTCTCGCTCGAGCCGAGCAACGACCGCGAGTGGCTCCGCGACGTCGCCCACACGGCCTCGGCGTCGATCCAGGGCGATCGGGTGACGGTCCGGAACCTCCGGAACTTCGAGTACCGCAGCGAGGACGACTTCACCGAGCGTTGGGAGAAGCGGAGCTACGACCTCTCCCGACTGGTCGGTGCCGATCTCTTCCTCTGCTACTGGGGTTCTCCGTGGATCGCCCACACGATCGTCTCCTGGGAGTTCAGCGATGGCCCCAACCTCGCCGTCTCCATCGAGACGCGGAAGGAAGTGGGTGAAGCCTACTCGGCCGTCCTCGGCTTCTTCCGCCAGTTCGAGCTCTACTACGTAGTCGCCGACGAACGCGACGTCGTCGGGCTGCGGACCAACCACCGGGGCGACGAATGCCAGCTGTACCGCCTCACCACATCACCCGAAAAATCCCGGGCCGTGCTGCTCGACTACCTGGCCGAGATCAACCGCCTCTCTCACGAGCCCCGCTGGTACAACGCCGCCACCCACAACTGCACGACCACGATCCGTCATCACGCGCAGCACGTGGGTGCGGGAAACCCGTGGGACTGGCGCATCCTGGTGAACGGCCACATCGATGAGCTCGGCTACGAGCGCGGCACCATCGACGGCAGCCTTCCCTTCGATGTGTTGCGCGAACGCAGCCACATCAACGAACGGGCGAGAGCTGCGGGCGTTGGGTCAGGCTTCTCGGAACGCATCCGGGAAGGCCTGCCGGCACGACACGGCCACACTGACGCCGAGGAACCCCGCCGATGAATCGGATCTCCTTTCGCTTCTCGCTCTTGATCCTGATCTCGACCGCCCTCGGCGCCTGCGCTTCCGGCCCGCCAATGGGCGCGACGCCGGTGGATCCGCGGACGGCCCAGCGACACCTGACGGCGAGCGCGCTGACGAGCAGAGAGCCGAGCGCCAACACCGAGCAACTGCTTCGTCGCCTGGGTCTCTACGATCTCTTCGGCAGCAAGCCCGAGCAGACCCTGACGGAGCTGCACGGCGCCCTCGCTCCGGAGGACAGCAGCCGGCTGTTTGCCCTGGCCGAACTCTCGTATCTACACGGGGCGGCGACGGGCGACCAGTCTCATCTGCTCGCAGCGGCGGTCTACGCTTGGGCGTACCTCTTCCCGGACGAGCCGGAACGCCGACCCGAGCCCTTCGATCCCCGCCTCCGGTTGGCGGCGACGATCTACAACCGCGGGCTCGCGGGTGGGCTCGCATCGGGTAACGGCTTGGACGTCCAACTCGATGGACGCACGGTCGCCCTGCCGTTCGGAACGATCGAGATCTCACGAGCCACCCCGGCCTTTCTGTGGAGCGGCTACGAGCTCGGCGGCTTCCGCTCTGCCACCGACGTCCGCATCCATGGCCTTCGCAATCGCTATCGGCGTGCCGGCATCGGGGCTCCCCTCGCAGCACGGCTCGCACCATTCGACAACGCCGTGGGCGTGCCGCCCGGCGCCGGCCGGATCCCGCCGGGCCTCGAACTTCCGGTGACGGCCCTGCTGCGGATCGACGCCGCGCGGGCCACGCTCGCGTCGGGCCGAATGCGAGGCGTCCTCGAAGTTCATTCCCAGGATGACGTTCAACGTCTGGATATTGCCGGCCGCAGCGTGCCGCTGGAATTTGAAACGACCTCGACCCTCGCGTTGATGCTCCAGGAATCCGATGCCTGGGCGTTCGAACGCGAGGGGTTTCTCTCCGGGACGTTCCGCTCAGCCGCTCTCACCGGATCGCGAGAGGACGGGCTTCTGTTCTTCCGGCCATGGCGCAGAGGAAGGATCCCGGTCGTTCTGGTGCATGGCACCGCCTCCAGCCCAGTTCGCTGGGCAGAGCTGGTCAACGAGCTCGACAACGACCCCCAGATCTCCAAGCGCTTTCAGATCTGGATCTTCATGTACAACACGGGGAACCCGGTCGCCCTGTCTGGAGCACTGCTTCGCGAGGCGCTCATCGGTGCCGTCGCCGAGGTCGACCCGGCCGGCCACGACCCGGCGCTGCAACGAATGGTCGTGATCGGCCACAGCCAGGGCGGACTGCTGACCAAACTCACCGCCATCGACCCGGGCACCCGCCTGTGGGACGAGGTGAGCGAGGTCCCCCTCGAAGAACTCGACGTCTCAGCCGAGACCCGGACCCTGTTTCGGCGCGCACTCTTCGTAAAGCCGCTCCCCTTCGTCAAGCGGCTGATCTTCATCTCGACACCTCACCGGGGAAGCTTCTTGAACTCGGTGCGCCTCGCAGGTTTTCAGCCATCCCGTTGGCTGTCCGGCCTCGTGAAGCTGCCCGTGAACTTGATCGCAGCGGGCGCGGATCTCCTAGGTGGCGCTGATGGCCTCGCGTTCGATCGGATCCCCACGAGCATCGACAACATGACCCCCGGCAATCCATTCCTCGAGGCTCTTGCAGCCACCCCGATTGTGCCCGGAGTCGCCGCTCACTCGATCATTCCAGTCCGGGGGAACGGCCCGCCCGAAGAGGGCAACGACGGCGTCGTCGAGTACCGCAGCGCCCACATAGACGCGGTCGAATCGGAACTCGTGATCCGCTCAAGCCACTCCGTCCAGGGCACGGCCGAGGCGATCGAAGAGGTCCGCCGCATCCTGCTCGAACACGCCGCGGCATCCTCCCAGGGCAAGAATTGAATTCAACGCCACAACAATCGGCGCGGTAGGAAAGCGCGCTAGCGTTCCTCCGACGAGCCATCCCGAAGGAGCCCCCATGAAGATCGGTCTCATCCCCATCAACGTCGGCCCGACCGATGCCGAGCAAGTCGTGAACCTCGCGCAGAAGTCGGAAGAGGCCGGGCTCGAATCCATTTGGACCTTCGAGCACGCGATCGTTCCGGTGGACTACCAGTCGAAGTATCCCTACAGCGCCGACGGCAAGATGGGCGTCACACCCGAGACGAACTTCATCGATCCGCTGATTGCGCTCAGCTTCGCGGCGGCCCATACCAAGACGATCCGTCTCGGCACCGGCGTCAACATCCTCCCCCAGACCAACCCGCTGCTGCTCGCCAAGCAGGCGGCGAGCCTCGACCTCGTGTCGGGGGGGCGCTTCATGCTGGGCGTGGGCATCGGCTGGTTGCGCGAGGAGTTCGAGGCCATGGGCACGCCCTTCGAGCGGCGCGGCGCGCGCTTCGACGACTACATCGAGGCCATGAACAAGGTCTGGTCCGACGACGTGGTCGAACACCAGAGCGACTTCCTGCAGTGGACGGGCTTCAAGAGCCATCCCCGGCCGGTGCAGAGCCCCTTCCCCGTCGTCATCGGTGGCAGCAAGGGGAAGGCGTTTGAGCGCATCGCCAAGTACGGCCAGGGTTGGTTCGCGCCGACGCCGGCGCCCGACGCGCTCGCGAAGATGATGAAGCCGCTCGGAGAAGCCTGCGCGGCCGAGGGCCGCGACGTCGCGACCATCGAGATCACCTGCATGTGGATGCCCGCCATGGGCCTCGACTCGCTCCGGCAGTTCGAAGACCTGGGCGTAGGGCGGCTCGTCGTGCCGCTCCAGGCGCTCGGCACCAAGAACCCCATCGAGGGCATCGAGAAGCTCGGCAGCGACGTCATCGCGAAGCTCGACTGACCGCTGCCTTCCGTTCGATCTCGGGCGTTCGCTAGGGTCGCCCAATGAAGGTGTTGAAGCCTGGAGCGCTCGCCGCGTTTGCCCTGCTGGTGCACGCCGGGCTCGTGCTGCTCGGCAACGCCCACCACGCGGTGACGATCGACGAGTTCGGCCACCTCCCGGCAGGCATCGCCTACCTGCAACGCGGTGGGTTCGAGGTCAACCCGCAACCGCCCCTCGTGAAGATGCTCGGCGCCGCGGCAGCCCTCGCCGCGGGTGCACGCCCCGACTACGAACATTCCTGGCGAGCCGCCGAGGCGCTGGGCGCGACGCCTCACTACCCCGACCTGGCACGCGACTTCATGCGCGCGAATGCCGACCCGCCCGGCCACTACCATCGCATCTTCCGCGCAGCACGCCTGGCAACCCTGCCCTTCTCCGTGCTGCTCGGAGCCGTGCTCTTCTTCTGGGGTCGCGATCTGTTCGGCGCGTGGGGCGGCCTGCTCGCCCTCTGTCTCTGGTGCTTCTCACCCAACGCCATCGGCCACGCGGCGCTCTTCACCAGTGACGTCCCCGCCGCATCGCTGATGCTCACGGCGACCTACTGCTTCTGGCGCTGGCTACGCGCGCCGGGGATGGCCGGCGCCGTGGCGTGCGGCGCGCTGCTCGGCCTCGCACAACTCGTGAAGCTGAGCGCGCTCAGCCTCTACGGTCTCTGGCCGTTGATGGCCCTGCCCGCTTTGCTCGGAGCCGGCGGCGAATGGCGGTCGCGCATCCGCGGCCTGGCTCCGGGCGCGCTCGCGATCCTCGGCATCTCGGTCTTCGTGATCAATGCGGGCTACGGATTCCAGGGAACGGGCCATCGCCTGGGCGAGCCCGACTATCTTTCGACGACCTTGACCCGCTACCGCTCGGCTCGGGTCGAGGTCGCGCCCCACGATGTCTACGCCGCCGTCTACGCGATGCGCGTGAATCGCTTCCGCAACACCCCACTCGAAAGCATCCCCGTCCCGCTCCCCCGCGCATTCCTCGCGGGCTTCGACCTCCAGAGTTTCGAAGCCCGCCCTCAGTTGCCCGGCGCGGGTTGGTTCACCTACCTGCGGGGTGAGGTCCGCATGGGTGGGTGGTGGTACTACTTCTTGTACGCCCTGCTCGTGAAGTCCACGCCCGCCTTGCTCGTGCTGCTCGCCGCCGCGACGCTCGCGCTCGGGCTCTCTCCGAAAACCCGGCTGCGCGCCGTCGACGAAGCGTTCGTATGGCTCCCACCGGCCTTGCTTCTCGCATCCATGAGCGCGGCAGGGGTGAACCTCGGCGTCCGCTACGCGCTCCCGGCGCTGCCCTTCCTCATGCTCACGACCGGTCGGCTCGCGCAGCTGCTGCCGGCGCGGCCCGTGGCGTGGTCGCTCGGCGCCGTGGCGTTCCTCCACGCCGCGACCGCACTCGGCGTCGGCACCCACGCGCTCTCCTACTTCTCCCCGCTGGTCGGGGGCTCGAGCGCGGGCTACCGACATCTCGCCGACTCGAACCTCGACTGGGGTCAGGAGCTCCTGCATCTGCGCAGCTGGCTGGAAGCACGAGGCGTCGAAGGGCCCATCTCGGCCGCGCTGTATACGAGCGTGGACCCGACGGTGCTCGGCATCGAGACGCGCATGATCCCGCGCGACCCGCGGACCCTCGGCGCGACGCCGGGCGTGCAACGGGAGCCCGATGAACCGCGCTGCCTCGAGCCGGGCCTCCACATCGTGAGTGCCAACTACGTCGCTGGCCTGCCCTTCCGACTCGTTCCCGCCAACCGCGTCGTCAACATCCCGACGAATGCATATGCCTACTTTGCAGACGTCGAACCCCACGCGCACATCGGTCACTCCCTGCGGGTCTACGACCTCTCGCCCGAGGACGCTCGGGCGCTGAACCGCCAGGCGAGGCTGATCTGCCCACGGGCGGTGCCGAGGGCGAGCCCCGGCGCGAACTGAACTCGGCACCGGTCTAAGCCCCAAACTTCTGGGCAGCCCGATCCGTTAGCCTGCGCGCATGTCCGAAGCCCCCCACTCGCCGCCGCCCGGAGTCTTCCGCAACCGGAGCTACCGGAGCCTCTTCGCAGCGGCCACGATCTCGAACTACGGCAGCATGCTGCATGCGATGGCCCTGCCCTTCGTCGCCATCAGCGTGCTCGATGCCACCCCGGCCGACATCGCAACACTGACCGCCGCGGGCCTGGCCCCGGGGTTCGTGCTCGGCCTGGTCGCCTCGGCGTGGGTGGATCGGCTACCTCGGCGCCCCATTCTGGTGGCGAGTGACTGGGCCCGCGCCGCCACCCTGCTCTGGATCCCCGTCGCAGCGTGGCTCGAGCTTTTGACCCTGGGGCAGCTCCACGTCGTGGTCGCCATCCACGGCTTCCTCACCTTCCTCTTCGGTGCCGCGCACCATGCCATCCTGCCGGCGATCGTTCCGTCCACGCAGTTGCTCGAAGCGAACGGGCGATTGAAAGCCGTCGAGTCCGTGACCGAGGGGGGCGCGTTCGCCAGCGGGGGGGTCCTCATCCAATGGCTCGGCGCACCCTTCGTCTTCATCGTGGATGCGGCCTCCTATGTCCTCTCGGCACTCTGCCTTCGCGGGGTCGATGCCCAGGAGGTACCACGCACGGCGTCGGTCGGAACCTCGACCAGCGTTTGGCAGGAGACCCGTGAAGGTGTCGCGTTCCTCGTCGGCCATCGCCTGTTGCTGCCGGGGTCCTCGGCCTGGCATTGGTGGCCATGTCGTGGCGCGTCGCCAGCGTCGTGTACGTACTCTACGTCTACGAAGAGTTGGGCTTCGCACCGGGCGTTCTGGGGTTGGTCTTCGCGGCCGGTGGCGTCTCCTCCCTCGTCGGCGCCTTGGCCGCGGAAAGGCTCCCGCGACGGATCGGTGTTGGCTGGAGCATGATCCTCGGTGTCTTCGGCGTCTCCCTCGCGACCTTGCTTCTCCCCCTTGCCCCCGGCGCGGGATGGCTGGGGCTCGCGCTTCTCGTCGCGCACCAACTCGGTGACGGGTTCGAAGTCGTCTTCGAAGTGAACGAGTCGAGTCTGCGGCAGACGCTGACTCCGCCCCAGCTGCGGGGCCGCGTCGCGGGAGTCACGGGTTTCGGGGGCGCCGCCGCGATGTTGGTCGGTCTGGTCGTGGGTGGAGCCGTCGGCGAATGGGCTGGGCTTCGCGAGACCTTGGTCGTCGCGGGCGGCATCGGCTTGGCGGGGGCAACCCTGCTCCTGCTGTCGCCGATCCGGACGCTCCGCGACCTGCCTACGACTTGATCGGGTTGAGCGCTTCCAGCTCTGCCCACCGTGTGTAGGCGGCCTCGAGTTCGACTGTGAGCTCCGCGATTCGGGAATGGACGCGGGCCTGATGGGCGGCGTCGTTCTCGTAGAAGGCCGGCTCGCTCAGGCTGCCCACCAGTTCGCTCTGCTCGGCTTCGAGCGCTTCGATCTTCGCCGGGGTTTCGGCGAGCTCTCGGGCCGCCATGAACCCGAGCTTGGCGGGCTTCGACTTCGGCGCAGGCGCGGGTCTGCTGGCCTTCGCCTGCTTCGTGGCGGCCGCCTCCGATGCGGCCCGGCGTCGCAGCCAGTCGGAATAGCCACCCACGTACTCCTGAACCACTCCCCCACCCTCGAAGACCAAGGTCGAAGTCACCACGTTGTCGAGGAAGGCGCGGTCATGGGAAACCAGGAGGACCGTGCCGCTGTAGTCGGTAAGAAGCTCTTCGAGAAGCTCGAGCGTCTCCATGTCGAGGTCGTTGGTCGGCTCGTCGAGGACGAGCAGGTTCGCCGGTTGCGCGAAGAGACGCGCGAGGAGCACGCGGCTGTGCTCCCCGCCGGAGAGCGCCCGCATCGGCGTGCGCGCGCGATCCGGGCTGAACAGGAAATCCTGGAGGTACCCGATCACGTGGCGGCTTTCGCCGCGCACCTCGATGTACTCGCGGCCCTCGCCCAGGTTCTCGACCACGCTCTTGTCGAGGTCGAGGCCCGCGCGCAGCTGATCGAAGTGGGCGATCTCGAGCTTGGTGCCCAGGCGTACGCTCCCGGAACTCGGTGCGAGCTGCCCCAACAGGAGCTGCAAGAGCGTCGTCTTGCCGACTCCGTTCGGCCCGACCAGGCCGATCCGATCGCGCCGCATGATGCGCATGGACAGGTCGCGAACGATCGGGGCTTCACCGCCGGGCCATGTGAACGAGACATCCTTCGCCTCCGCGACGAGCTTGCCCGAGGTGCGTCCCTCGTCCAGAGCGAGACGCACCTTGCCCTCGGGGTCGCGTCGCGCAGCGCGTTCTTCGCGCAGGGCGAACAACGCGCGCACTCGGCCCTCGTTTCGCGTGCGGCGCGCCTTGATGCCCTGACGGATCCAGGCTTCCTCCTGCGCGAGCTTCTTGTCGAAGAGCGCGGCGTGGCGCGCCTCCTCATCGAGGGCGGCCGCCTTCTTCTTCAAGAAGGTGGGATAGTCGCCCGCCCAGGACGTGAGCACACCGCGATCGAGCTCGACGATACGCGTCGCGAGCCGGGTGAGCAGCGCGCGGTCGTGCGTCACGAAGAGCACACCACCGCGCAGTTCGAGCAGCTGCTCTTCGAGCCACTGGATCACTTCGATGTCGAGGTGGTTCGTGGGCTCGTCCAGCAGCAAGAGATCGGGGTCGCTGACCAACGCCTGGGCCAACGAAACGCGCCGCCGCCAGCCCCCCGAGAGTTCGTCGATGCGTGTGTCGGCGGGGAGGTCGAGGCGCCCGAGCATCTGTTCGACGCGTTGGTTCAGCGCCCAACCGTCGCACGCTTCGATCTCGTGTTGGAGCGTATCCATGCGCTTGAGCAGCGATGCGTCTTCGGCCACGGCATGCGCTGTGTGGTGATACTCCGCGAGCAGATGGCCCACCTCTGCGAGGCCCGCGGCCACGACATCGAAGACCGTGGCGTCGCCATCGGCCGGGAGATCCTGGGAGAGTCGCGCAATCACAAGGCCCGGCTGCCTCCAGACCTCGCCCGCATCGGGCGCCACCCCACCGTCGACGATCTTGAGCAGCGTCGACTTGCCGGCGCCGTTGCGGCCGATCAGGCAAACGCGCTCGCCGGCGTCGATCTGAAGACCGGCCTGGTCGAGCAGAGCGTGGCGGCCAAACGAGATCGAAACGTCATCGAGGCGGAGCAACGGCATGGGGCGCGGAGGATAGGCGGCTTTCGGCTCCCGCCTAGGGGCAGGGGTCGAGGCGCAGGGTCACGGTGTCTGGACCCGGGCCATCGCCGAACATCCCGATCATCCGGCCGAGCCGCTGCACGGAATACTTCTCGTCGCGCAGCCGGAACGTGCGCTCGTTCTCGGCGGGGTCGCTAGAGAGCGTGGCGACCACGCAAGTGGTCTCGCCCGCGCGCAGGAGGTCGAGCTGCGCCCCATCGAGCGAATGCTCCTCGAGCTTCCCCGTGGACATCGAAACCCAGGCCGCGCCCTCTGCGTCCACGATCCAGAGGCGCAGGTTCGAAGGCGCGCCGCTCGAATCCGTCGCGCGCAGGACGACGACCTCCTCGAGTTCGGCGAGAGTCGCGTAGAGAGCGAAGAAGAGCACGACCGGGGAGATGATCAGCAGCAGCAGAGTCGGAATCGAGCTCCCGCCCCCCGCGCTTCGCGCCCTTGGCGTGAGGAGCAGCGCCACACCGATGGCGAGCGCGAACAGGCCCGCGCGCAGGTTGCCCTGCTCCGGAAGTTCGTAAGGGCCCGCGTGCTGGAGTCGGATCGCGAAGACCGAGATGCCGACCGCGAGCATCAGCCAACCCATGATTCTCGCCGTCCGCGCCCAAGGAGTGGCTTCGTTCATGGCGAGAGCATCCTCGAAGCACCGGGGGGTCGCAACAAGGCGCGCTCGCCCTCAGGCTGCGGGGTTTTCCGACGCGAAGCCCGACCTCGAGAGAGAGCGCGTGAGGAAATCCGCCAGGCTCGGGTGCCAGAACCCGAGCACGTGCCCGCCGGGGAACCAGTGGATGTCGGGGCGATCCCAATGCTCCCAGAGGGTCCGGACCTGATGAGGGCGCACCACGCGGTCCACCAGACCTGCGTAGAGGAAGCGGCGATCGACGGGCACTCGCGGGGAAAGCGCCAGCGGCGAAACGGGGCGGGTCAATTCCCGGATGAGCTGCCAGTCCGGCCCGAGGTCGCCCTCGTGCTGACGCATGAACCAGGGCTGGTTGTCCTTGGCCAGCCCGACGAAGTCAGCCGGCGGGAGGCCTGCGATGACGGCGT
The DNA here is from genome assembly GCA_019311105.1 of Deltaproteobacteria bacterium. GTDB lineage: Bacteria > Myxococcota_A > UBA9160 > UBA9160 > JAFDDA01 > JAFDDA01. The sequence continues at coordinate 27,461 of JAFDDA010000029.1, read as the reverse complement.
CGAAGTCGTCGCACAGGGACACGGCCAGCGAAGAGACGTAGGCGCCGAGCGAGATCCCGTACACACCCATCGAAGTCGCGCCTCGCGAACGCACCCAACTGGCCACGCGGCGCACATCCCACACGGCCTGGGTGAAGAGATGAACCAGTCGCATGTAGTCGGGCGACAGAAGTTCACTCCCACTGAACCGCGTCGTACTGCGCGGCCCGTGCAGGGGCAGCACGGGGAATGCGAGGTTCAAGCCGAGCTCGTCGTGCAGGTGCCGGACGTTGAAGCTGGTGAAATCCACCAGGGCGCTGCCCGTCGCGAAGCCGTGCACACAAAGAACCCAGGGCCGCGGCTCGTCGTGCTCGAGCACGTAGGCATGGGCGGTGCCGTTGGTCGGGTGCGCGAGCCAGGCCTCGACACCGGGCTGCCCGGCGCGGGGGCGGAAGCCACTCGGGAATCGCACGTGCCCGTAGCGGCGTCGGCCCGCGCCATCGAAGGTCCAGGTCATCTCGGGGTCGGACGCTTCCACGGGCGGCGGCGCCTCGTGGTAGCTCGCGGGGTCGTCCAGCCATCCTTCGGCTGCGAACAGGTTGCGAGCGGCAGTCGCCTCAGCGACCGCTTCACGGACCTCGGCGGCGCTCGGCACCGCGGTGAATGCACTCGTCAAGATCGTGAAGGTGCGATCGAGGAGCGCTTGGCCGATCAGTCCAAGCGACGGCTCGACCAGCGGAACGTCGGGAGGGTTCTCACCGCCCAGGAGGGCAAACCGGATCTCCTCCAGGATTCCGGCGATCTGTTGAAGCGGGACGTGGATGAGGCGTTGGGGCACGGCGACCTACTCCCCGGCGGCCAGCATCGCCGACTCTTTCTCCGCCGCCTCCACCAACTCGGCCAACGCGCGCGGCACCGCCTCGGCCAGGGCCCAGACATCCTCGACGAGATCGGGGTCGGCGATGAAGCCGACGTCGACCTTCCCCATGTAGCTGACGACCGTGACGTTCAGACCCTGGCCCGATGCGAGGAGAGAGAGCGGGTACATGGTCTCGATCCTTGCGCCGGCCACGTAGAGCGGGACCGGGGTGCCCCGCACGTTCGAGACCACGACGTTCCCTGGTGCCATGGCCGTGGCGAGTTTCGGCGCGAGGGTGCGCATGAAGAGGTTGGTCAGCCCCGGCGGGAAGGCCTCGCCCATACCGGCCACCACGTCTGCGTCGTGGCTCGCCGAGAGCTCCTTCGAGACCGCGGCATTGCGGTGGATCTGCTTCAGCCGCTCGACCGGGTCCGGCTCGTCCGTGGCCCACAGGCACGGGACCATCGTGATCTGATTGCCGACTTCGTCGTCCCCTTCGACGCGCTTCGACACCGCGATCGTGGCGACGAGGCTCTCTTCGGGCAGCTCGTCTCGCTCCGAGAGATACTCACGAATCGCGCCACCGGTGATCGCCAGCACCACGTCGTTCACGGTGACGCCGTAGTGCTCCTTCACCGTCTTCACGTCTTCGAGGCTCACAGTGGTGGCGGAGAACGCCCGGCGCGGACCGACATCGGCATTGAAGGACGCCGTGGGCGCCGAGAAGGGAAGCGGCGGTGCGCCCTCTTCATTGGCGAGCCGCAGCATCCCGACGACCTGGCGCAGGATCCCGGCGCCGAAGCCGAGCATCCGGCGCGGGCCGCCGGCCAGGTTCCAGGCCGCGCGCAATGCGATCTCGAAGTCGCCGTAGGTCGTCTCGGACTCCGCCTCGCCTTGGTTGGCGCGCGCCATCGCGGCCGGCGGCAGTTGACCCGCCGGCGGATTGGGTTCGAGGTCGCAGAGAAGCTCACCCATACCCGCACCGGCCGCGCCGTCCATGAGGCAGTGGTGGCTCTTCATGAACATCGCGTGGCGCCCGCCTTCGACGCCCTCGATGAACCAGAGCTCCCAGAGCGGGCGGTCGCGATGCAGCGGCCGGGCGTGCAGGTAGCTCACGAGTTCGGCCAGGTCGCGCAAGCCCCCCGGGCTCGCCACGGCGATGCGATGGATGTGATTTCGAACGTCGAAGTCCGGGTCGGCCACGAGATAGGGGCGATCGATCCCGAGCGGCAGTTCGCGAAGCTTGCGGGTCAGTCGCGGCTGGAGGTGCACGCGCTCGCCGACCGTCCGAACGAGCTTCTCGAAGCTGAAGTCGCTCGTCTCGCTCGCGTCGAGGATGGTGAGGCCGCCCACATGGGCCGGGGCATCGGACGTCTCGAGGGCCAGGAAGGCGCTGTCGGCGCCGGGCAGTTGTTCCATTTCTCTTCTCGCTTTCTCTAGAACTTCAGGTCGCCGCTGCGAATTGCAGTCAACGCCTTGGGAGTGAGGGGTGCGTAGGTGCGGGCGGTGTCGTTGCGGTAGTAGAGCGGGTCGGCCATGCGGCCCGGGTCGAAGCCTTCGGCTTCGAGCTCCACCTTGCGGACCTTGAACGTTCCGGTGAGCTGGGCCTGGGGCTGGATGCGCAGGAAGGCCGGCCGTGCGTAGCTGGGGAGTGCCTCCGCGATGTGGGCGTAGAGCGCTTTCGCATCGAAGCTCGCGCCCTTCAACACCAGGGCCGCCATGCCGGCGCGGCCTTCGCAGCCCGGGATCTCGACGCCGTAGACGGGCGCCAACTCGATGGAAGGGTCACGAGTGAGTGCCTCGGCGACCTCCTGGGTCGAGACGTTCTCGCCCTTCCAACGGAAGGTGTCCCCGAGACGGTCGACGAAGTAGTAGAAGCCCGCCTCGTCACGGCGCAACAGATCGCCCGAGCGGAACCAGGCATCGCCGTCCTCGAAGACATCCCGCAGGATCTTCTTCTCCGTGGCTTCCGGGTTGGTGTAGCCCTCGAAGCGACCGGCGGCGGTGCGCCCCTCACTGATCTTGCCGAGCAGCTCGCCCGGCTCACCGACCTCCGCAGCGATGCAGTGGCCTGCGGCGGTCCGCGGGTGAGCCTCGCCTTGCACGTCCCAACGGACGAGTGCGACGGGCGTCCCCGGCGCGGGGCGACCGACGCTGCCCACCCTGCCCTCCAGGTTCGCGAGCGAGACGTTGCTCTCGGTGGCGCCGTAGAACTCGGTGATGTGGGGGATGCCGAAGCGCTCTTGGAATGCCTGCCAGATGTCCGGGCGAAGGCCATTCCCGACGCAGAAACGGATCTCGTGCTGCGCCTCGTCGTCGCTCGGCGGACTCGCCAGGAGATATCGGCAGAGTTCGCCGATGTACTGGAAGCCCGTGGCCTTCATCTCGACCACGTCGCGCCAGAAGCGGCTGGCACTGAAGCGGCGCGCGAGGGCCAGGGTGCCACCGCTGCGCAGCACCGCGTTCACGCACATGACGCCGCCCACGGTGTGGTACAGGGGCAGCGCGCAATAGAGCGTGTCGCGCCCGGTCATGCCCGAGAGCAGGCTGTAGAGCCCACCCCCCATGAAGCGCGCATGGCTGAAGCGTGCCGCCTTGGGCAGACCCGTCGTGCCCGAGGTGTAGATGTGGAAGAGCGGGTCGGCGCCACACAGATCGGAGCGGACGGACCGCAGCGGGTTCTTGTCGCTGTAGCAGGCCGTCTCCTCCTCGAAGCTCTTGGTGCTGGAGGGCAGCGGGACGGGAGGCCGCCGGGGGTCGTCGACGACGAGGACGTCGAGACTCGCCGGCCGCTCGAGGCCCACGCTCGCCCAGGCATCGACGCACTCCGAACCGAGCAGGAGTGCCTTGCAACCCGAAGCTTCGAGGACGTCTGCGAGGGCCTTGCCGCGGACGTTCGTGTTGAGGAGCGCACTGGTGGCGCCGACCTTGGCCAGGCCCGCCCACACTTCGAGATACTCAGGGCGGTTCCCCATGAGGAGGGCAACCACGTCGCCCTTCCCGATGCCGCGTTCGAGGGCCCAATGGGCGATGCGGTTGGCGCTGGCGTTGTAGTCGCGATAGCTGCGGCTCTCGCCCTCGAAGCGGACGAAGACCCGATCGGGGTGCCTGCGAGCCGCGCGCTCGATGAGATCTGCGGCGCTGCGTTTGCTGTTCGGGCCCGCCAGGGCGATCCCGGGGATCCAGCGCAGCGCTCGTCCGAGAATGCGAAGACGTTGTTTGAACAGGGAGGTCGACATCGTTGCTCTCCTAGGCCGCGTCCACCCGCGCGGCTTCGCGGGTGGCAGCCTTGCGCAGATCCTCGAAGGAGGCTGCGATCATGTCGGCGAAGAGCGGCAGGTCGGGCACGGTGGTCGGACAGGCGTAGAGCCCGAAGTTCAGCTTCCCGTCGTAACTCCAGACCGTGATGTTCAAACCGGCGACGTACTTCACGTGGCCGACCGAGATGAAGTTCTCGATGGCGCCGCTGGGCGCCTGGAGCTTCGCGGCGGGTCCGCGAACGCTCGTGATGCTGATGCCGCCGGGGAATTCTGGGCGCAAGCGAACGAACGCACGCGCCAGACGGCCCATCCCTTTGGCGGCGTAGGGCGGAAGCCAGCGAAGCCAATCCTCGAGGTTGGCACCCCGGCGCCGTGCGAGATCCTGCTTCACTTCCTCGACGACCTGGGACGCGGCGCGCAAGCGGTCGACCGGGTCAGCGATATGGGTGGGCAAGGAGAGCGGGCGCGTCGTGATGCGGTTGCCCCACTCGCCTTGCTCGTCGCCGCCGCGAATGCTCGCGGGCATGTGCGCGAGGGTCGGCAGGCCCGGCAACGCGCGGTGATGCTTCAGGTAGCTCCGGAGTGCACCGGCGGCAGTCGCAAGGATCGTATCGGTGACCGTGCAGTGGAGATCGCGGCGGATCTCGCGTGCCTCCTCGAGCGGGACCGTCACGAAGTAGAAGACGCGCTTCTCGCTCGGCCGGCCTGCAAACGGGGTCGGCGGGCTCGCCAGCATCGAGATCCGACGGCCGCGGTAAAGGCGCGCGACGGGGTTCTCGCGCAGGGCTCGTCGCGCGACGTGGGTGGCACGGCCGAGCCGCAGCAGCTCGCGCCCGGCCCGCGCGCGGTCACGGAGCGCATCGGTCACCAGAGTGCGGCGTGAGGGCGTGGCCTCCCCGTCGACCGACCTCGAACCCTCGCCCTGGGCCCGCATCTCCCCATCGAGCGGCCGCTGGGCGAACAGCATCTCCAAGAGCCGCTTGCTCGCGGCGCCGTCGGCCAGCGCGTGACTGATCTTCAGGACGCCAACGACCTTGTCGCCCTCGTAGCCTTCGAGCATCCACAACTCCCAGAGCGGACGCTGGGGATCGAGCGGGGTGCTCGCGATTTCGGAGATCTCTTCGCACAGCTCGGTCCGGCCCGCGGGCTGAGGAACGGCGCGACGCCGGACGTGGTGATGCAGGTCGAGGCTAGGGTCTTCGACCCAGACCGGGTGATAGAGATCGAGCGGCACGCGCACGGCCCGCCAGCGCAGAGGCGGCAGGTCGACCAGGCGGGAACGGATGAACGTGCGCGTCCGGTCGAGCGTGTAGGCCGCGCTGGCCTCCGGGCCAAGGACGCAGACCTTGAGGGTGTGCTGCGGCTCGTCGGGCCGCTCGTCGTAGAGGAAGGCGGCGTCGTATCCGGTCATTCGATGCATGGGGTCTCGCCGGGCTACCCCGAGGCGCCGGGATATGGATAATTCATATTCTCTAAAAGAGTAACACCAAGTTTCCTCGCATCAACTATAGAATTTCCTATTGACCAATTGTTATTATCCGGGCAGAATCTGTCCTCGATCGACTCGGAGGGAGCTCCTGTGGCTCAAAAGCCTGCCAAAACCCCCCAGAGGACCCGCCTCGAAGAGGCTCGGGCCGAGATGTATCGGGGCCTCGTCCTCGAAACGGCCGAGCACGTCTTTGCCCAGAAGGGCTTCGACGACGCCACGATGCAGGAGATCGCGGCCGAGGCGGGGATCTCCTTGAAGACGCTCTATGCCACGGTTTCGGGCAAGAACGAGCTCTACGACCGCGTCGTCGAAACACGCGGCAGGGAGTTCTTGAAGAGGACAGCCGACGCCCTCGAGGCGGACCCGGGCTTGGGAATCCTCGCTGCGATGGCCGCCGCGGTGCATGCCTACGTGGACTTCCTCGTGGCCCATCAGAACTTTCTGCTGATCCATCTGCGGGAGGGCCGCTCCTGGGGCCTGCCCGGGGCCGAGGGGCCCGGCGCGACCCAGCGCGATCAGGGCGAATCGATCTTTCGAGGTCTCGTGCAAGCCGGGATTCTCGAGGGCGTCTTCTACGACGAGGACCCGCAGACCCTGGCGCGTGCGGGGATGGCGGTGATGCAGGCCCATCTCGCGCAGGTGGCTGAGGGGGGCGACGCCGAAGCCGTCGCCGATGCGGTGCTGCGCAGCCTGCTCCGGCTCTTGTGTCGGCCCGAAAGCCTCGAAGAGATGGCGATCTCGGGCGCCGCCTAGCCGCCTGCGGGCTGAGGGCGGACGGCTAGACTCGGTGCCGCATGAGCGTGCGAGCCGATACAGGTGAGACGGGCGTCCCGGGCCTCGCGACCGCCGCCTCCATGCTGGTGGTGCTCGTGGCCCTCTTCACGGTCACCGGCGCCTTCCGGCCGACCGACCTCCCTTCGTATGCCGAAACCACGCGTCAGATCATCGGCATGGGGCTCATGCTCACGTTGATCCCGTCGTACATGATCGCCGGCGCATCGATAGGCCAACGGCGCTCGATCGCACTCGTCGAGGAACTGCGCGAGCGATTGCCCGACCCCGATCAGGCGGACGCCGCGATCTCGGCCATGCGCGGCGCCCTGCGCAAGACCTGGCGTTGGGGTGTCGTGGTCGGGCTCACCCTGGGGCTTCTCAACACTCAACCTCTCACGGCAATTCGCCGCGAAAACCCGGTGGTCGAGGGCGCCTTGTCGTTCGGACAGCTCAACATGTGGGTGGTGATCGGGTTGCTGATGGGCGTCCGCTTCACCGCGGCCCGGGAGTTCCGTCGGCTCGCGGAGGTCGTGAAGCTCGACCTCCTGCGCCCCGACCAACTGAAGGCGATCTCGCGCGCCGGCGTCGTGGACGTCGTGATCATTGCGGGCGCGCTGCTGCTGACCCCGCTGCAATCCCTCGATGCCGAGTTCCGTTGGTACAACTATCAGTTCGGTCTGTTGGTGGCGTTGCCGGCGGTGACGTTCTTCCTGATCTGGCCGCTCCTGCCCCTGCACCGGCGCAACCAGCAAGACCGCGAGGCGCGCTTGACGGAGGTCGACCGCCAACTCGCCGAGATCGCCCCGACAACGCCCACGGATGTCGAAGCGAGCACGCACCTCGAAACGCTCCTGGCCCACCGAGCGCGGCTGCGCAGCGCCCGGACCTGGCCCCTCAGCACGGGGCTCCTCTCGCGGGTCGTCCTCTACCTCGTGATCCCGCCCCTCGCCTGGGCTGGGGCCGCGGTGGTGGAGCGCGTCGTCGACGCCTTCCTGGCCGGCTAGCGGACCGGGCGTCCGCCCCCCATTCCCGACCCCACCAGAATCGCGAAAGCGTATGATCCGGTCCGTTCCTGGAGGAAGCGTGGCCCCCGAAGAAGAGCGTCGACTCGCAGCCATCATGTTCACCGACGTGGTCGGCTACACCGCGATCACCGAACGCGATGAGGCCCGTGCGGTCGAGATCCGAGAGACTCACCGCGACCTCGTGCGGACGCTGGTGAAGCAGTTCGACGGCGAGCTCGTGGACGCCACGGGCGACGAATCCTTCTCCATCTTCGCGAGCGCCCTACGGGCCGTGGATTGCGCCCTCGCTCTCCAGGGTGCGCTCGCCAGCCACCCCGACCTGCGCATTCGCATCGGCATCCACCTCGGCGATGTCCTCCACCGCGACGGCGAGGTGATCGGCGAAGGCGTGAACATCGCGGCGCGGGTTCGCCCGCTCGCCGAGCCCGGGGGCATCTGCGTTTCGGAACCCGTCTATCAGATGATCCGCAGCCGTTCCCACGTGACGGCCCGAGCCCTCGGTGCGCGCGCCTTGAAGAACGTGAGCCAACCTCTTCCGGTCTATGCACTGGCATCGGAGGCCGTGGTGGCTGCCGAAGCCCCTGTGCGGCGCAGGCGTTTCCGGCGGCGCTTCGCTGTCGCCGCCGTGTCGATCATTGCGGCGTTCGCGCTCCTTTTCACGATGCGCGCCCCGATCCTCACGTGGGTCGCTCTCAATCTGCCGCGCCTCATCGGCGCCTCCGTCGAGCAGGACGTCGCCTTCGCCGAGACGAGCGACGGCGTCCAGATCGCTTACGCGACGGCCGGCGAAGGCCCGCCCATCGTGTTCGTCCTCGGCTGGGGGACGCACCTCACCGAAGGGCTCGGGAGCCCGCTTTACGATCAGTCGGGCTTCCTCAGCTGGTACACACGCGACCACCGCATCATCCGCTACGACGGCCGCGGCTTTGGCCTCTCCGATCGTGACGTCACAGACTTCTCGCTCGATGCCCGAGTGAGGGACATCGAGGCCGTCGTGGATGCGCTCGGCCTCGAAGAGTTCGCGCTCTATGCCTATTCCGCCGGGGGACCAGCGGGCATCGCCTACGCGGAGCGACATCCCGAACGGGTTTCCAAGCTCATCCTCTCCGCAACCTTCGCATCCTTTGCGGGCGACGAAGCGAGACGCCAAGAACTGAGGAGTTTGTTCGATTTCGTCTCGTCGAACTGGGAGACGCCGGTGGCGCGGGCCTCGTTCGTCGAGTTCCTGGCACCGGACGTCAACGACGTACAGCGACGCGTGCTGATGCACTTCTTCGGGATCGCAGCCAACGGCCCACAGCTCGGAGGGTTCTTCCGTGCCGGGCGGGAGATCGACGTCTCCGCCGAGGCGCGCAGACTCCGTCTGCCCACGCTCGTCGTCGCGGGCGAGAACGACTCCGCAGTCCCGGTGGCCGCAACTCGCATCGTCGCATCCCTGATCCCCGGCGCACGCTTCGAGATCCTCGAAGACGCGAGCCACATCGAAGCCGCCGTCATCGACCCCCGCATGAAGAAGCTGGCGACGGACTTCCTCGCGGAGTAGGCGGCGGCGTGAACACCTCGCTCATCTTCAAGCGCTGTGAGGCGTAGCGCAGCGGCCCGTTGCGGAGGCGAGGCCTCCCGGGCGGCACGGCCGGGAAGCGGAGTGTTTCCTGGTCAGGGGCCGCGAGGCGTGTTCTCCTGTCGGTCGAGCGGGTCGCCCCCGGCCCGCCCAGGAGGGCCCCGATGATCCCCTACCACTCACCGATCGTGGATCTCTACCTGAAGGGCATGACCGATTGGGAGGGATACTTCACGATGCGGCTCGGCCCCGACGCCGACGTCGCGAGCGAGCGCGAAACCCTTGAGACCGTGCTCGAGACCACCGCCCAGATCTGCCGTGAACTCGAGCCCGAGCTGCGCGCCGGCTGGCACGAGGCGGCGCGCCTGGTGGACGGCGAGGTCGTCTACCCGCCGGCGATCCAGAAGGCCTACGAAACGTTGGCCGCCGCGGGCCTGGTGAGCTTCGGCGTGGAGAACGCCTACGGCGGCTACGGCCTCCCCGTCTGGGTGACGAACGTCATCCTCCAGATGATCGCGCGGGCGGATGCCGGGCTGATGACCATCGTCGGGCTCCAGGCCGGGGTGGCGGACGACCTCCAGGCGTACGCATCCGACGAGCTGAAGGAGCGCTATCTCCCGGGCTTCTCGAGCGGCGAGCTCATGGGCGCCATGGACCTGACGGAGCCCCAGGCGGGCTCCGACCTCGGCGCGATCCGCACGCGCGCAACGGAGACGGACGGCGAGGTGCGGCTCGACGGCGAGAAGATCTTCATCACCAACGGGGGCGCGGGGGTCCACCTCGTGTTGGCGCGGGACGACGACACGTTCGAGGAGAGTGCGGGCACGACCAGCGGCCTGTCGCTCTTCCTGTGCCCGCGGGTCTTGCCCGACGGCTCGGCGAACGGCCTGAGAGTCGTGCGGCTCGAAGAGAAGCTCGGCATCCACGGCTCGCCCACGGCGACGATCGCCTTCGACTCGGCCACGGCCTTCCGCGTGGGCGAGAAGGGCCAGGGCTTCCGCGCCATGCTGACGCTGATGAACAACGCACGGCTCGGCGTCGCCGCCCAGGGGGTCGGGATCGCCGAGGCGGCGCTCGAGAGCGCCGTCGTCTATGCACGCCAACGCAAGCAGTTCGGCGTGCCGATCGGCGAGCAGCCGCTGATGAAGAACATCATCGCCCGCGCGATCACCGCCCTCGAAGGCAGCCGCGCCCTGCTCTACCGCGCTTGCCGACTGCTCGACCGCAACCGGGCGATCGAGGCCATGCTGGCGCGCGGCGAACCCAACGAAGGCGAGCGCACCGAGTGGGAGAGCGTCTTCGAGCGCAACCAGGTGCGGATCCGGCTGCTGACGCCACTCGCCAAGTATCTCGCCACCGAGACCTCCGACGACATCACGCGCATGGCCATCCAGACCCACGGCGGGCTCGGCTTCATGTCGGAATCGGTGCCGGGCAAGCTACACAACGACGCCATCATCACGACCATCTACGAGGGCACGTCGGAGATCCAGGTCTCCTTCGCGCTGAAGGAGGTCGGCAAGGGCGCGCTCGGGGTCGTGTTCGACGAAGTGCGCCAAGAGCTGGCCGGTCTCGTAAGGCCCGAACTCCAGGAGCACGCGAAGCGGGTTTCGAAGGGGATCGATCAGGCGCTGGAGGCAGCGCCGGCTCTGGCGTCGGACATGGCTTACGCCCTGCTCTCGGCCGGTGCCCTGGCGGAGATCATGGCCAGCGTGATCGTCTCGTCCGAGCTGCTGCTCCAGGCCGACGCCGACCCGAGCCGTTTCGACGTGGCGGCGTCGTGGGTGGAGCGGCGCATGTCCGACGTCGAGACACGCACGGCACGCATCCGCGCCGGCAACGCAACGCTGATCGAACGCTGCGAGCGCATGATCGCGCAGGCGGTCCCGGAGTAGACGCGCAGGCCGTGGGGCCCGCGAGCGTTTACGCCGCAAGCTCCGCTTCGATGGCCGAGCGGATCGCGGCCAGGGCCGGCGCGTTGACCCGGGCCTTGGTGGCGGTGACGCTCGGCCGATCGAGAGCCAGGAGACGTTCGGCTTCCTCTTCCACCTCGGCTCGCAATCGATCCGCTTCGACCACGCGGTCGAGGTAGCCGAGGCGCAGGGCCTCCTCGGGGTCGAACATCGCCGCCGTCGTGACGCGTGCGAGGCCTGCCGGGCTCAAGCGATGCCGGGCCAGCTCGATCGCGAAGAGCGGAATCGTCAGGCCGATGGCCGTCTCGTTCATGCCGATCCGGAACTCGCCGTAGACGCCGAAACGGGAGTCGGCCGCGAGCATCAGGAAGGCGCCCATCGGGTAGGCGTGCCCGGTGCAGGCCGTCACCACGGGTTGGGGAAACGAGAGCAGGCGCTCGATGAGGCGAGCACCCTGAAGGACCATCGCCCGCGCGGCATCGAGCCCACTCCCGAGCGTGCCCATGTCGAAGCCCGCGGAGAAGATCCCGGCGCGACCCGCGAGGACCGTGACCGCGCCAGCCGCCTCGGCTTCGTCGAGGGCCACCTCGATCTCGCTCATCATCTCCGTCGACATGGCGTTCACCTTGCCGTCGTCGAGCGTGACCCACGCAATGCCATCCGCGATCTCGAGTGTCGTCCGATCCGCCATGTCCGAGCCCTTTCCAGCGCGCCGAGCTAGAATAGACCGATCATCATAATCCGCTACCCCTGACGAAGGGGATGACGAAGGGGACGGTTCTCTTTGATGACGAAACGACCCGGAGGGCCGAGGCCGTGGCGAAAGCCGCCGTGCACAAAGGGAATCTGATCCAGAGCGCCATGCGGCTCTTCCGCCGCCAGGGCTACGCCTCCACAGGACTGCAGCAGATCCTCGCCGAGAGCGGTGCGCCGCGCGGGTCGCTCTACCACTACTTCCCTGAGGGCAAAGAGGCGCTCGGTGAGGCAGCGGTCGACCTCGCGGGGCAGCGGATCCACGAGATGCTGAGCGAGTTGGCCGAGCGTCACACCGACCCGAAGGCTTTCGTCCGAGGATGGTGTCGGGTGATGGCGGGTTGGATGCAGGAGTCGGGCTTCAGATCGGGCTGCCCGCTGGCGACGACGCTGCTCGAAACCGCGCCGGACTCCGCGGGGATCACGAAGGCGGGCCGCGCCGCTATCGACGGCTGGATCGACGTCGTCGCGCGGGTCCTCCGCGAAGCCGGCATGCCCGCCCGTGAGGCACGCGCCCGCGCACAGCTGCTGGTCGCCGCCATGGAAGGTGCCCTGCTCTTGTCGCGAGTGCGGAAGTCGAAGCAGCCGATCCTCGATGTCGCGAAACTGGTCTAACCCGGCGCGCGTCCGAGATCTGACGCATCCTCCCCCGGCAGGAGGCCGCCCGATGAAGCTCGGCGAAACACACGCGATCATCACGGGAGGCTCGCGCGGCATCGGGCTCGCCACGGCCCGGGCATTCCAGGAGCGCGGCGCCCGAGTCTCGCTGGTGGCGCGGGATGCTGCGGTGTTGGGCGAGGCGGTGTCGGAGCTGGGCGGCGAGCCCGGGGGCGTGCGCGGCGCGGCTGCGGACGTCGCCGACCGCGAGGGCCTCGACGCTGCCTTCGCGACACTCACGGCTGCGGCTGGGCCCTGCGACGTGCTCGTCACCTCCGCAGGCCTCTCCCGCCCGGGCCACTTCCAGGAACTCGACGCGAGCACCTTCCGCGACCTCATGGAGGTGAACTACTTCGGCACCCTCTATGCGATCCAGGCCGTGGTGCCCGGGATGGTGGAGCGACGGCGCGGCAGCATCGTCGGCGTCTCGTCGGCGGCGGGCCTGCTCGGGGTCTTCGGCTTCACCGCCTACACACCCACAAAGTTCGCCGTCCGCGGCCTGCTCGAATCGCTCCGCGGCGAGCTGGCGCCCCACGGCGTCCACGTCGGCTGCTGCTACCCGCCCGACGTCGACACCGAGATGCTCGAACGCGAGGCCCAGTACAAGCCCGCCGAGACCGAGGCCATCAGCGGGACGATCCAGCCGCTCTCGCCCGAGCAGATCGCCGGCGCCATCGTCCGCGGCATCGAACGCGAACGTTTCACGATCACCGCCGATCTCCAGACCGCCCTGCTCGGCCGGCTCGCACCGCTCGGAGAGGGGATCGTTCACAGGGTCCTCGATCGCATCGCGGCCCGCGCGCGACCCGATTCGTCGAAAGGAGACCCGGGTTGACCGAAGCCACCCACGACCGCGCGATTCGCGGCCGCTTCCACCGCTGGTTCCTCTCGACCACCGAAGAATTGCTCGAAAAGATCCACGGCGACCGAAAGCGCGCGCTCTTCGCGAAGCTCGAAGGCAACATCGTCGAGCTCGGGCCGGGCACCGGCGCCAACTGCCGACACTATCCGAAGGGCGCCTCGGTCATCGGCATCGAGCCCAACTTGAAGATGCACGAGCCCCTGCGTGCGAACGCCGACCGCCACGGAGTCGACCTCGAGATCCGCGGCCTGCGCGGCGAATCCCTCGATCTCGAATCGGACTCCGCGGACGCCGTGGTCTGCACGCTCGTCCTCTGCTCGGTGGACGACCCGGGCCAGGTCATCGGCGAGGCCCTGCGCGTGCTGAAGCCCGGCGGCCGGTTCGTCTTCATCGAGCACGTGGCCGCGCCGGCGGGCACCTGGCTCCGCCGGCTCCAAGGCTGGGTGCAGCGACCCTGGACCTTCTGGTTCGAGGGTTGCCGGCCCAATCGCGAGACGGCGCGCGTGGTGGAAGGCGCGGGCTTCTCGCGCGTCGAGCTCGACGCCTTCCGCGTGAAGTCCGCCTTCATCCACGTCTCGCCCCACATCGCCGGGGTCGCTTACAAGTAGGGCTTCGGCTCGCTCAGGGGCGCCGGAGCCCCAGACGATCTGCGATGTCGCGGCCGGCCCGATCGATGCGATCGCGCACCTCTTCGCCCAGCTCGCCGAGCTGGGAGCCCAGGTCTTCGAGCAGGTAGCTGCGTGCCTCGCGACGGCGCCGGATCGGAGTTTCCCGCCGCGACTCGCGCAGCTCGACGCGGATGGTCTCCGACAGGTTCCACAACTGCGTCCCGAGTTCGGCGACCAGGTCGTCGAGAGAGACGAGGCCCACCACGTGGCCGTCCTCGACCAACGGAGCGCGACGAACGCCACGGGCCTCGAGCTTCTTCAGAACCTCGATGGCCGAGTCGCGGCGGCTCGCCGTGAGCAGGTCCGTGGACATGACGTCGCCCGCGGAGGTCTTCGCCGGGTCGCGCCCGGCAGCGACGACGCGCAGGGTGAGGTCACGGTCGGTAAGGATCCCGACGGGTCGGCTCTCCGAGTCGACCACCACGACGGAGCCCACCGAGCGCGCATCCATCTCGTCGGCCACATCGACGACGCAGGTCTCGCGGTCCACACAGATCGGCCGGAGTTCGTAGGCACTAGCTTGACGCATGATGTCCTCCCTCAGGCCTGGTTCTGGGCCGCGGCGACCTGCGCGGCCTGTCGAAGCTCGTCCGAGACGATTCCGAGCGCGTGACTCCAGTGGAAGAGGCCGACCAGCCGCCCCTCCCCGTCTACGACGGGAAGCCGTCGCACCGCATCCGCACGCATGCGGCGCATCGCCGTCGTGAGCCGGGTGTTCTCGCGAACCGTCTCGACCCCGCCCTCCATCACGGCCGCGGCCTGGGTCTCGTCGGGGTCGAGGCCCGTGCGCAGCACACGGAGCGTGATGTCACGGTCCGTGAGGACGCCGATCGGCCGCTCGTCGTCATCGACGGCCACGACGCACCCGACGTCTCGCACCTCCATCTGCTTGGCGACCTCGCGAATCGTGAGGTCTCCGCGGATCTTCACGGGATCTCGTTGGCAGTGTTCTCCGACCGACATCGTGCTTCCTCCTCGTCCGGGCCTCGTGGGCCCGCGTAAAAACCCGTGGCTAGCTCGGCGTCTCGCTCCGCCGCGCGCAGCGGATACAGCGCGTCGCCCCCGGCAGCGCGCGCAGGCGGGCTGCGGGGATCCGCCCGCTGCAGCTTTCGCAATGGCCGAGCTTCCCGTCCTCGGCACGCTCGATCGCGTGGTCGAGTGACTGGAGCCGACGCGCCGCCAGCTCGGCCAGCTCCTCGGTGAACTCGGCTTCGGTGACCTCCGCACCCTGCTCGACCAGGTCGAGGCCACCGCCGCGTCGCCGCTCGGTGATCTCCTGTTCGTGTTCCTCGTACTTCCCGAGCTGCACCAGGATGTGGTCGCGCTCGCTTCGCAGCGTGTCGATCAGGGTCACCGCTGGACGGGCTTCCTGCGACGCGTCGTTCTTGCGTTGGGTCCACAGCAACGTCGCGAGCGCCTGCAGCATGTCGACCTCGGTGATGATCCCCTCGAGGCGCCCCTGCTCGTCGAGGATCGGCAGGCAGCCGATCCGGCGCTCGGCCAGCAGCCCAGCGGCTTGATCGAGCGGGGTGTCGACGGTCGCGGTGACCGGCGCATAGGTCATCACCTCGCCGACCGAGACGTCGCGCATCTCGAAGCGGTCGCTCGCAGGCGGCGGTTCGCGCAGGCTGATCGCCTGGGGGAACGCCGCGCGCAGATCGTCGAAGGTGAGCACGCCGACCACGCGCCGCGACCGATCGACGACCGGGAGGTGCCGGATGCCGTGGTCGACCATCAGATCGAGCGCGCCAAGCGCCGACTCCGTCGCATCGACCGAAATCGGTGAACCGCTCATGAACGTCTTGACGTCCGGCTCCATGGGGCCTCCCTGTCGAGTCCACCGCGCGGCGCCTGGGCCGTGGTTTGCCTCCCCCTCTGGAAGAGCAGCTTTCGTACCAAGCGGGCGTGGCGCTAGGGGCGCTCCGTGGCCACGAGAGCGGGCCAAATGTCCCGCTTCGAACGTCAGCAGGGACAGAACGTCGCTCTAGCGCGAGCCTTCCGCGTCGGACTCCCAGTCAAACGGGCCGAGGCGAGTGAAGGCGGCGATCAGGCGGCGCAGCGCCCCGAGGCTTCGGACGCCGTGGCCGGCGGCGAACAACGCGACGCGCGGGCCGCCGCCCTGGACGAGCAGCCGCAGGTAGCCGCGCCGCAGCAACCGCGCGAACGACGCCGCCGTCCGAAACCCCACGTGCCGCTCCGGGTCCGGGTCGATCATCAACTCGAAGAGGCGGATCGCGAAGTCGCCGATTTCGTCCCCGGCCTGCGCCAACACCTCGACCGCGGCCGGGGTGAAGCGAAACACGAGGTCGGGGTCCGGCGCCCGGCCCGGCTTCAGGATCGTGAGTTCTGCCTCGCGGCAGAGCTGCCAGGGCTCGCCAGGTCGGTGGCTGAACCAGACGCCGCTGGTCGCACGCGAATCCACGATCGCTGCAGCGGCGCACCAGGCGGGGTGCTCGCGATAGAGCCGTGCGAGTCGAGCGACCGTCTCGTCGGGGTAGGACTCGCGGGCGTCGCCGGCCAAGGGCGTGCTCCGGTGGGGCCCGGGCGTTCGGGCACCCAAAGGGTTTGGTGCTGCGAAAGGTTCGGCGATGCGGACGCCGGGCGCCACGCGATCGGGCTGGCCCAAGAGAGCCCGCTCGCGAACGACGGGTCGGACCCGCAGCTCCGCTAGGATCGGCAGGCTCGAAATGCCACACCGCAACCTCCGACCCGGAAACCATCGCTTCGCCCGCCTCGCTGCGGTGATCGCGCTCGTCGCGGGCACGCTTGGGCCGAGCGCCGCGCGCGCCCTCGACCCGGAGCTCTGGCGCGACCCGCCGAAGCAGTACCGGCCGGTGGCGCGTTGGTGGTGGCCCGGCGGTGCCGTGGACGAGGCCGGTATCCGGGCGGAGCTCATGCGCATCGAGGCGGCGGGCTTCGGCGCTGTCGAGGTGCAACCGCTGCTGCTCGGGATGTCGGAGGCGGATCTCGCCGCCGACCCGCGCATTCGGAGCGTCGGCAGCGAGGCATTTGCGCGGCACGTCGGGGTCGCGGCGCGCGTTGCCGCGGAACTCGGGCTCGCCTTCGACCTGACGGTCGGGAGCGGTTGGCCCGGTGGTCTACCCGGCCACGAAGGCGCGGCCGAGCGGCAGCTGCTCGTCGCGGCAGTCGATCTCGACGGCGCGAGCGACGACGCCATCACCCTGCCCTCGCCTGTCGAGCCGGGCTACGTCGCCGACGTCCAGCGCTTCCTCGACACCATGGGTGCGTTCGACACGCGCGTGCGGCTCGAAGCCGTTCTCGCGGTGCGGCTCGTCGAGGACGGAAGCCCCGCGCGCTTCGACCGCGTCGAGGTGCTGACCGATCGCGTGCGGGGCCCGGGCGCACCGGGGGATCTGGTCGATTGGGAAGTGCCCAAAGGCCGCTGGCGCCTGCTCACGTTCTGGGAGAACCGCACGGGCCACAGCGTGCTCGGCGGTGCATACCCCGGCGATGCGTATGACGCGCTGACGGTCGACCACCTGAGCGCAGAGGGCGCGGGCGCCCTCTGGTCGGGCTACATCGAGCCGCTGCTCGCCGCCGCGCCGCCCGGCAGCGTGCGCAGCGTCTTCGTCGATAGCTTCGAACTGATCGGCGAGCTGCCCTGGACGCCCGCCTTCCGCGAAGCCTTCATCACAAGGAAGGGCTACGACCCGACGCCCCACCTCCCGTTGCTCTTCCGCAAAGGCGGCGAGAGCAAGTACAGCGACATGGTCGACCTCTTCGGCCGCAACGGCGGCCCGCTCTACCTGGGCCCGGGCGGCGAGGCCGAGCGCGCGCGCATCCGCGAAGACTACGAGGAGGTGCGCGAGGCCCTCTTCGTGGAAGACTTCCTCGGGACGTTGAAGGCCTTGGCCGAGCGGCGCAACATCGCGCTCCGCCTCCAAGCCCACGGCGGCTTCGCCGACTACCTCGACGCCTATGCCGTTGCCGACATCCCCGAGTCCGAGGCCCTCTTCGCGGGTGGCAGCAGCGACTTCTTGAAGCTCGCCTCCTCGGCCGCGCACGTCGCGGGGCGGCGCGTCGCCTCATCGGAGTCGTTCATCACACTGCGCTTCTACGGTCATCAGCTGGGGGTGCCGGAACTCCACCTGCTGGCCGGGCGGGCGTTCGCCGCCGGGATCAACCAGATCGTCCACCACGGTGTGCCGTACCGATACACGCGAAGCGATGGGCGCGGGTGGTATCCGTTCAGTGGGGGTTTTGGGCGCATCCTCGCGGGCCCCTTGCCGATGAGCACCTGGTTTCGCGACGAGCTCTGGGACGCCCTTCCGCGATTCAATCGATTCCTTGCGCGGTTGAGCTACGCGATGCAACAGGGCGAGCACGCGGCGGACGTCGCGTGGCTGCGAGCCGAAGGCGAGTTTCCGGATGCACCATCCTTCCAGGTCGGGCGAGTGGACCCCCGCGAGGGCGAGTCGTTGGGTGCGCGAGCTTTGCGCGAGCGCGGGCTCGTTCACGACCGCGTGAGTCGGCGACAACTACGGAGCGCACGAGTCGAGAACGGCGAGCTTCGCATCGGCGCTGCGCGCTACCGGGCGTTGATCCTCGACCCGATGGATGTCGCCAGACCCGAGGTTGCGGAACACGCGTTCGAGGCGGCCCGGGCTGGAGTTCCGGTCTTCGCTCTCGGCTCGCTGCCGACCCGCACGCCCGGCAAGGAGGATTCGGAAGCGCGCCGCGCGGCGGCGGCCGCGACGCTGGCGAAGCTTCGCGAGGCGGCCAGGCGCGTCGACGGCGAGGCGGCTCTCGGCAAAGCCCTGCGCGCGCGCGGGCTCGAAGGGCCACTCCTCCCCATCGGCGACGAGCCGCTGCGCTTCTCCATCGACGCGCGCCAGACAGCGAACGAACACATCGTGCTCGTCGTCAACGAGTCGTGGTCGATCATTCGCCAGACCCTGCGTCTCAACGCCGGGGAGGGACGCGCCTCGCTCTGGGACCCCCAGACCGGAACGCGGCGAGATCTCCGCACCGCCCGCACCAACGGTGCCTTCGAGCTGACGCTCGGGCCCACCGAATCAGTCCTGCTGACGGTGGGACGCTAGCCGGGCTTCCACCTGTCCAATTCTTGAAGTCAGTAGGATATTCAGATCCAGACTCCAAGATTGGTGCAACGCCAGATCTTGGAGACTGAGCCAAGGTTTTCCCGCAAGGGACGAAAAGAGGCTCAGGCATCACCTCCCGGCTCGATGGCGCCCGCCTCGATGGCCCGCTCGATCTCCTCCTCGGTCATGCCGAGCAGCGTGCCGAAGACGTAGTCGTTGTCCTGGCCCACCGCGGCGCCGGCCCGTCCGCTGCGGCCGGGGGTACCGGTCAGGCCGAGGGGGATTCCGGTCGCCGTCACGGTGCCCTTCACCACGTGCTCCACCTGCTCGAGAAAGCCGCGGGCTGCGAGATGCTCGTCGTGCCGGGCGAGGTCCTCTGCGTTCTGCACCGCCCCCGCCGCGATGCCGACCTCCTGCAGCGCGCCCATCAGCTCGTAGTCCGTGCGGCCGCGCGTGCTCGAGGCGATCTCTGCGTCCAGCGCCTCGACGTGGTCCAGCCGCGCGGCGAGCGACGCGAAGCGCGGATCGTCCAGCCACTCCCGCTTGCGGAGCACGTGGCAGAAGCGCTCCCACTCGGGCTCCGTCGCAACCGTGATCGCGCACCAGCGGTCCTCGCCGCGACACGGGTAGCAGCCATGCGGTGCGGCCTCGGGAGAGCGATTGCCCGACCTCGCCGGCTCCTGGCCCAGGGCGAGACCCTCCATCATCACGTGACCGATGCCCGCCAGGGTCGCCTCGTACTGCGAGAGGTTGATGTACTGGCCGCCGCCCCCGCGACGCCGGTGATCGAGAGCGGCCAGGACCGCGACCAGGCCGTGCAAGGCGCTGATCGCATCCGGGTGCGCGTACTGGGTCAACGTGCAGTCGCGGGAGGGGAATCCGGAGAGCCGGCTCAGCCCCGACAGTGCTTCGATGTTCGGGCCCCAGGTCACGTAGCGACTGCACGGCCCCGAGTCTCCGTAGCCCGACGAGCTGAACATGATGAGCTCCGGGTTCACCTGCTCGAGCGCTGCGTAACCGAGCCCGAGCTTGTCCATGACGCCGGCGGTGTAGTTCTCGACGACGATGTCGCTGCGCGCCACGAGGCGCTTGCCCAGATCGACGGCCTGTGGCTGGCGCAGGTCGAGCGTCACGAACTGCTTCCCGGCGTTCCAATCGGTGAACCACGTAGAGCCGCACTACGTCGGGCCGACTCCTCGACTCCACGCGGATCACCTCGGCGCCGCACCAGGCCAGGAAGCGACCGATCCACGGCCCCGCCATCGCGGCGGAGAACTCGACGACGCGCAGGCCGGCGAGGGCAGGCGCGGGCTCGGGATCGTTTCGGTCGCGCTCGGCCATCAGACGACACCCTTCGATTCGAGCGTCTGCAGCGCAGCCTCGGAGAGTCCGAGCTCGTCGCAGTAGACCTCGCGGTTGTGTTGCCCCGGTGTGGGAGCGGGGCGTTGGATACGCCAGGGTGTCTTCGAGTGCCGATAGGGTGCGCCCGGGTAGGTGAGACGGCCCGCCGTCGGATGATCGACCTGCTCGAAGAACCCGCGCGCGGCGAGATGGGGGTCTGCCGTCACCGCCGCCACCGTATTCACGGGGGTGATGGCGATGTGGCGTCTCTGCCCCTCGCGGTACACCTCCTCGACATCGAGCTGGCACATCAGGTCCGAGATGAAGAGATCCAGGAGCTCGCGGTAGGGCAGCCGGCTCGAGGATGGCCCCTCGAACATCGGGTCGAGGATCTCCTGGTTGCCGGTCACCTCATGGACCCACTGGGCCAGCGCCACCCAGTGCAGCGGTCGATTGACCATCAGGTACACGCTTCCATCCCGACAGGGGTAGGCGCCCGATGGGACCGAAGCGAATAGACCGGTTCCCCTGCGCTTGGGAATGATCCCGTCGTCGAGCCACTTGCCAACGCCGCAGATGTGCGAGACCGAGCCGACCACCTCCTGGACGGAGATGTCGACGTGCTGCCCCTCGCCGCGTTGCGAGCTGGCGAGCAGGGCGATCAGGCTGCTGACTGCGGCGACGGTGGACGCGGCGACGTGGGCCTGGCTACCGGCCAGCCGCACCGGAGGGTCGTCCTCCTCGCCGGTGACCGTCATCGCACCCCCGAGCGCGCTGGCCACCAGATCCGACGACCGGAAATCCCGGTGCGGACCGCTCTGCCCGAAGCCGGTGATGGAGGTGAGAACCAGGCGAGGGTTGTGCTGGCGCAGGCTCTCGTAGCCGATCTCCAGGCTATCGAGCGTGCCCGGCGGAAGGGTCTCGATGACGAGGTCGGCCCGGCTCGCGAGTTCCACCAAGAGCCCTCGGGACTCGGGCTTGCGAAGGTCCAGGGTCACACCGCGCTTGCTGGTGTTCATATATAGGAAGGAGAGTCTCTCCTCCCCACCTTCTCGAGAGGAATCCCCCGGGGGCATCCTGCGACTGGGGTCGCCGCCGGGAGGCTCGAGCTTGATCACGTCGGCGCCCAGATCCGCCAGCAGCTTTCCGCAATAGGCTCCCGTCGCGTCGGCGAGCTCCAGGACTCGCCGCCCGCTCAGGGCTCCGCTGGGCTGGGTCGGCATGACTCCCTCCCATAGCCCTCTCGAGGGCCTTCGTCTCGCTCATTCGGGCCCCGTCTCGCCGTCCCAGGGCCCCGCTTGACGTACGCTAACTCAAGAGTAAGCTACTAGCATGCAAGTTAGTTCCGACGCCCCTCCGCGTCGAACCGCCCAGGTCACGGAAGAGACCCGGGGGCTGATCCTGGCCGCCGCGGAGACCGAGTTCGCTGCCCGCGGATTCGCATCGGCCCGCCTCGAGGACATCGCAGAGCGTGTCGGGATCACCCGCGCGGCCGTCATCTACCACTTCGGCGACAAAGAGGCGCTGTACGACGCCGTGCTCCAGGCCTCCTTCGAGCCCCTCGGCGAGACGATCCTGGCGTCGGTGACCGAGCCGGGCTCGAGCGAGAAGCGCCTCGAGCGCGTGATCGAGGCCTGGTTCAACTACGCGAGCGAGCGCCCTACCCTGGGTCGGCTGTTCATTCGCGAGTTTGCGTCCGCGGAGGGCGCGCTGCGGCCCGAGGTCGAGCGCATGACCACCCCGATGTTCATGACCTTGCTGAAGACCATCGAGCAGGGACAGCGGGACAACGAATTCCGTGCGGCCAACGCGGTCCACGTGGCGAACATCCTCTCGGGGGCCGTGATCTGGCTGACCAGCGGAGCGGACTTGATGGGTGGAGACGGCCCGGAATCCCGGGCCGAGCGCCTCGCGCAGTACCGGGAAGAGCTGGCGGGGGTCGCGCGCCATCTGCTGGGGATCCGGCCGCAGGATGAGGAACGCGAGAGCGGCCACGAATGATCCCGTTCCGGAGCGAGCCATCGTTGGCTCGGGGCCTCGGACGGCGAGACGAAGATGAACGAGGCCATGATGGACACCGACTCGACGAGCTTTGATCATACCGTCGATGTCTTGGTGGTCGGCTCCGGAGCCGGCGCCATGACGGCGGCCTTGCGGGCCCACGACGAGGGCGGCCGGACGCTCCTGATCGAGAAGAGCGACCGATATGGCGGCTCGTCCGCGATGTCGTCCTGCCTCCTCTGGATCCCCAACAACCACCTGATGGCGGGTGTGGGTGTGCCGGATACGGAGGAGGAAGCCTGGAGCTATCTGAAGGGCACCACCGCCGGATCGAGCTCCGACGATGGGCTGCGCGCCTTCATGGAGAAGGGCCCCGAAGCGCTCCGGTACCTGGACGAGAAGACCCACGCCGAGTTCGTATCCCTGCCCGAGTACTCGGACTACTACCCGAGGGTCGAGGGCAGCAAGCCCGGCGGGCGCTCCGTCGAGCCCGAGCACTTCGATGCCCGCCAGCTGGGCGACGACTTCCTCAGCATGCGCGATCAGAATCCGCAGATGCAGGTGATGGGACGCGTCGGGATGACCGCCGTCGAGGCGCGCATGACCATGACCGGACAGCCGGGCGGGATGATGCTCTTCGCCAAGCTGTGCCTCAAGTACGCGTTCGACCTCCGCTGGCGCTTTCGATCGCCGCGCGATCGGAACCCGTCGGGCGGCAATGCGCTGATCGGCATGCTTCGCCTCTCGCTGATGGATCGGGAGATCCCGCTCTGGCTCGAGGCGCCGGCGCGCGAGCTGATCGTCGAGGACGGGCGCGTGACGGGCGTCGTAGCCGAGCGCAACGGGCGCACGATCCGCATCGGAGCGACGCGCGGCGTGATCCTCGGCGCGGGCGGCTTCGAGGGCAACCAAGCCATGCGCGAGAAGTACCTGCCCAAACCGACCCGCAAGGAGTGGAGCTGCGGCAACCCCGAGAACACCGGGGACGTCATCGAGATGGGCCAGAAGATCGGCGCCGGAGTCGATCTCATGGACGATGCCTGGTGGGGGCCGACCACGGTCGTCCCCGGCGAGGACCTGGCCCGCTTCCTCGTGATCGAGAAGTCCTTGCCCCGTAGCATCCTCGTGAACAAGGCCGGGAGCCGGTTCACGAACGAGGCGGCGCCCTACATCGACATCGTGAACGCCATGTACGAGAAGGACAGCCCCGGCTCGCCCTGCGTGCCGGCCTATTTCGTATTCGACGCCACCTATCGCAAGAACTACATGTGCGGCCCCCTGCTGCAGGGCTCCGCGCAGCCCGACTGGATGGTGCGTAAGCTCTTCAAACAGGGCTACATCAAGAAGGCGAATACCCTCGAGGAGCTCGCCGGCCAGCTCGGTGTGGACGCCGACGGGCTGAAGGACTCCGTGGCGCGAAACAACGAGTATGCGCGCACCGGCAAGGACCCCGAGTTCCAGCGCGGCGAGACGATCTACGATCGCTACTACGGCGATGCCAAGGTCGAGCCGAACCCCTGCATCGGTCCGATCGACACCGCCCCCTTCTACGCGATCGAAGCCTTTCCGGGTGAGCTCGGAACGAAGGGGGGCCTCACGGTCGACGGCCGTGCGCGCGTGCTGACAGAGTCGGGCGATGTGATCCCGGGGCTCTACGCGATCGGGAACTGCGCCGCATCCGTGATGGGACGCAGCTATCCGGGTGCGGGCGCGACGATCGGGCCGGCGACGACCTTCGGCTACGTCGCGGCCTCCGACGCGATGGGAGCGTGAGCATGGGGTTCCGAGTCCAGACCGTGATCCTGGGGCCCGATACCGACCAGTACGCGGGCGAGGGGCAGGCGAAGTCCGACATCGGCGCCATCGCCGCCGCGGCTCGCTGGTGCGAGGAGCGCGGCTTCGACGGCCTCACGGCACCCGAAGCCGGCCATGACCCCTTCCTGCCCCTGGTCGTGGCCGCCGAGCACACGCGGAGCATCGCGCTGGGCACGAACGTGGCCATCGCATTCCCGCGCAGCCCGATGGTCACCGCCCAGCTCGCCTGGGATCTGCAGCAGCTCTCGGGCGGCCGCTTCCAGCTGGGCCTGGGCACGCAGGTGAAGGGCCACGTCGTCCGGCGCTACGCGTCGCGCTGGTCGGGCCCGCCCGGCCCGCGCATGCGCGAGTACGTGCTGTGCTTGAAGGCGATGTTCGAGACCTTCCAGAGCGGCGAGAAGCCCGCTTTCGAGGGCGAGCACTACCAGTTCAGCCTGATGAACCCGTTCTTCAACCCGGGGCCGATCGAGCACCCCCACGTTCCGATCTATCTGGCTGCGGTCAATCCCTACATGGCGCGGCTGACGGGCGAGCTATGCGACGGCCTGCGCCTCCACCCGATCGCCACCTTCCGCTACGCGCGGGAGGTCGTGCTGCCCGCCGTCGAGGCGGGCGCCAAGAAGGCGGGACGCGATCCGTCCGAGATCGACATGCTCGGCGCACCGTTCCTGGCCATCGCCGAGGACGAGAAGGGCATCGAGGCGGCCCGACAGGCACTGAAGCAGCACATCGCCTTCTACGCATCCACGCCCACCTACCACGCCGTCCTCGAGTTCCACGGCTGGCAGGACGTCGGCCACGAACTCCACCAGATGTCCCGCAAGGGCAAGTGGCAGGAGATGCCGGAACGGATCAGCGACGAAATGGTCGAGGAGTGGGCGATCGTCGGCACGCGAGACGAGCTGGCGAGCAAGCTGCGCGAGCGCTGCTCCGGAGTCTTCTCGACCCTCCTACTCGATCTCGCGCCCGAGCTGCGAAGGGACGACGCCTGGGTCGGAGAGACAGTCCAGGCACTTCAGCAGGAACATTCCGCATGACTACGGAGGCGAACCCCATGGAAGCCGAGAAGCACTTCCTCTTCGAGGTCGACGAGGGCGTCGGCATCGTCACACTGAACCGCCCGGATCGCCTGAATGCGATCAACTGGGATCTGGCCAGCGACCTGGTCGAGCTGTTCCGTGAGCTTCGCCACCGGGACGACGTGCGCGTGGTGGTCTTGACGGGCGCCGGACGTGCCTTCTGCTCGGGCGGCGACGCCGAGTGGATCAGCGGCTCGGGGGATCGCGGCCTGCCTGGGCTGTCGGACGTTCCGCTCGAGCGCTACCAGCGCAAGACGCCCGCCGGCCCCATCGGTGAGTTCACCCGGATGATCGTGGAGGTGGACAAGCCCGTGATCGCGGCGGTCTCCGGACCGGTGATGGGGGCTGGGCTCGCCTTCGCCCTGGCCTGCGACCGCCGCTTCGCCGACGCGACGAGCCGCTGGTGCGCGGCGATGGTGCGGCTCGGATTCGCGCCGGACTGCGGCATCACGTACTTCCTGCCTCGGGTCACTCGACTCTCGACGGCACTGATGATGGTCGAGACGGGTCGGATCCTCGAAGCCGAAGAGGCGCATCGAGAGGGCTTGATCGACGAGCTCGTCGAGGACGGACAGGCACTCCCGGCGGCCATGGAGTATGCGAAGCGGCTCGCCCGCGGGCCGAGCGTGGCCGTCGACCTGGCGCGCCGCTTCATCCACAAATCCCTCACGTCGACCCTCGACGAGATGATCGACTACGAAGCCGTGGCGGCGACCATGTCCGCTCATACGGACGACGCGAGGGAGGGAACCAGCTCCTTCCGCGAGAAGCGAAAGCCGGAGTTCAAGGGCCACTGAGTGCCGGCGGCTCCGGGGCCCGAGTGCAGAGGGAAGAGACGAAGAACTTGGAGATGCCGAGACGACACGGCTTCGACCCCGCGTTGGTCGGAAGACGTGCGGAGTGCGACGGCGGCGGGTCTGTCCCGGGCACGCACTTCGCGGGCCGTGAGGAATTCTCGGGAAGCCTCACGGGAGAGTACGTCGATCACGGCGACCCGCCCTGGCGCTGGTACGTCCTGACCGATCTCTCCCGGAAGCCGCCGGGCTACCCGGCGGAGACCGTGTGGTGCGAATCCGAGAGCCTGTTCTTGATCGACGCCGAGGGAAGGACGCTACCGGACTCCCTCTCGGGCAAGCGGAGCGGAAAATAGAATCCCTCTCGGGCAAGCGGAGCGGAAAATAGAATGCCTCTCGGGCAAGCGGAGCGAGAAGTAGAATGCGAATCGTAGTCTGTGTAAAGGAAGTGCTGGACCCGGATGCGGTGAACAACTACGCCCTCGCCGGGCATCTCGAGATCGGCGAGGACGGGAAGTCGTTGACCCAGACCACCATCCCGCGCCTGATGAATGGCTTCGACGAGCAGGCGCTGGAGGCGGCCCTGCGGCTGCGAGATGCGGGCGCGGAGTGCAGCATCACCGTGGTCTCGGTCGGGGTGGACCCCGCGGCGATCCTGAAGCACGCCGCGGCGCTGGGTGCGGACGAGATCGCCGCCATTCCGCCGGAAGATCCCACACCCGATTATCACGTCGTGGCTGCCCTCCTGGCCGGCTACGTCCGGACGAGCGGTGGCGCCGACCTCGTGCTCTGCGGCCGCCAGGCCTCCGACGACGATCAGGGCGTGGTGCCCGCATTGATCTGCGAAGCCCTCGGCATGCCCCTGGTGACCAATGCCAGCGCCGTCGCGCAGGTGGACTCCGCGTTCCGGATCACCCGCGTCACGCCGGATGGGGACGAAGTGGTCGAGGTGGCCGGCCCCGCCGTCGTCACCGTGAGCAACGAGCTCGGAGAGCCGCGCTACCCGACGGCGGCCAAGAAGATCGCGGCGCGGCGGATGAAGTTCGTTCCGACGGTGCAGGGGAGCTGCGAGTTCATCCAGGGCGAGACGCCTGCCGAGCTATCCGAGGCCCTCGTCGCCCGGCTGCGACAGGATGGTTTGATCCAATGACGCGCAGGCAGAACCGGAGAACGTCATGACGTCGAAAGAACCGGAGAACGTCATGACGTCGAAGCGAATCGTGGTCTGCACGCGGGGGGGCGACGAGGGCGCGTCGTCCGTCGCTGCGGAGGAAGCGCTCACCCTCGCTCGCAAGCTGGCCGACTCCACCGGAGCGCGGCTGTGCTGGCTGATGCTGGGCCCGGTCACCGACGCTGGAACGGAGAAGGCCGGACGTTTCGGGGTCGACGACATCGACCAGATCGAAGACGCCAAGCTCGAAGGCTTCTCGCCGGACGCCTGGGTGGACGCCCTGGCCGCGTACTGCCAGCAGGAGTCGCCCGCACTCGTAGTCTTCAGCCAGAACCCCGAGACACGGCTGGTGGCACCTCGCCTGGCCGGGCGCCTGGGTGCCGGCGTGGTGATGAAC
>JAFDDA010000104.1 GCA_019311105.1 Deltaproteobacteria bacterium | reverse complement strand
AAGCCGAGAGCATCTGGGAGTTCGACGAGAAGCTCGTGGCGCCGCGAAACGGTTTCCGCGACGCCGAGCACTACTACGCCGAAAATCACGCTCTGCGATTCATGCCCGAAATCCGCGTGCCGACCCTGGTCGTCCACGCCCTCGACGACCCGTGGATCCCCGGTCGCCTCTACACCGAGTTCGATTGGCACAGCAACGATTGGCTCGTGCCGCTCTTGCCCCGGGGCGGTGGCCACGTGGGGTTCCACGGCCGCGACCACCGCACGCCCTGGCACGACCGCTCGATCGAGGCCTTCCTGGCGAGCCTCGCCGGCGGCTGCCGCTCGGCTACTCTGGCCGCCTCATGAGCGAAAACCCGACCCTCCCGGAACATCACCCGAACACCGACTCCACACGCTCGGTCCTGACGGCGCTCTACAACTGGAACTACGAGCCCGAGATCGACCAGCTGCGCACGCTCTACGCCAACGCCCTCGAGCGCCAGTGGATTGCCATGCGCGACCTCGACTGGCAGAGCGACATCGACCGGGAGGCCTTCACGAAGACCTTCAGCATGGGGGGCATCCCGATCTCCGAGACGCGCTTCTGGAAGAGCCTCTCGCTCGACACACGCTGGAACGTCGCGCGCACCTCGGCCGCCTTCATGCTCTCGAACTTCCTGCACGGCGAGCAGGGCGCGTTGATGGTGGCGGCTCAGCTGGTGAACGCCGTGCCCCACATGGACGGGAAGTTCTACGCGGCGACGCAGACCCTCGACGAAGCACGTCACGTCGAGGCCTTCGCCGCCTACATCAACAAGCTCCAGGAGGTCCACGAGATCTCTCCGGGCCTGAAGGACCTGCTCGATTCGGTGCTCGGCACCGAAGACTGGATGAAGAAGGCCGTCGGGATGCAGGTCGTGACCGAAGGCCTCGCGCTCTACTTCTTCCGCGACATGCGCAACCAGACCGAGGAGCCGCTGCTGAAGAAGATGCTGACCTACGTCTCCCGCGACGAGGCGCGCCACACGGGCTACGGCATCAAGTATCTCGCTCACGTCGTTCCGACCCTCGGCGAGAGGGAGCGCCAGGAGCTCGAGGACTTCGCCTTCGAGGCCACGCGCATGCTGATGGCGTCGCGGGCGGGCAACACCATGCGCGATCGGGTCATGGAGGTCTGGGCCGGTGCCGGGGTCGACCCGACCGAGGCCATGCTCGAGCTCGCCAAGGAGCGCGACGTGATCCGCGACCAGCTCGCTCGCACCGGGGGCCGCTATGGCCCGGTGTCGGGCTTCGTCATCCCGACGCTGCGCTCGGTCGGCCTCTACGGCGACCGCATCGCGGCGAGCTTCAAGGACATGTGGACCGTCACCCAGGGTGCCGAGGCGGCCGAGCGCTACGCGAACTCGGACGCCGAGATCCCCGAGGATCTCGAGGCCTGGGTGAACGAGGGCTACGAGTCGCTCTAGTCAGGCGACCTCGAGCGAGATGGGTTCTAGGCGGGCACCAGGAGGCCGCGCGTGCGGTCGCGCGACAGCGAGTCGAGCAGGTCTGCCGCGTCGGGGATGCGGTGGGTGTCGAGCAGCGTATCGAGGAGTTCGACGGCGCTCGCGCGTTCGGAGCCGTCGCCGTAGAGGAAGCGTTGCGCCGCGGCCTCCACGGCGCGCGTGTCCCCGATGAGGTCTCCCATGGTCTCAAAGAGCCCGTCGAGGGCGCGCTGGATCGCGGTGTTCAGCTTCGGGTCGGGCTCTACACGCAGCTGGTGCTGAAGGCTGCGGATCTGGACCACGCGCATCCGAAGGTCGTCCATCAGGGCCTCTGCCGGCTTGCGTGATGGCGTGCGCGTCGTCTCGAACTCGATGGAGAGCTTCTTACCGATCTGCTGCATATAGTGCACGCGCACCTGGCCGGCGGCGAGCAGCCACAGGCTCGCGAGCAACATCACCCAGAAGCCGGCGGCATGGAGCAGGTCGAAGCCGAGGCTCGCCGAGCCCGTGAGGATCAAGCCCGCGGCGATCCCACCGAGTGGATAGACGACGCCCTTCAGGAACACCATGGCCTGGCGCCGATCGTGGGCGCGAACGGGAGCGAGTGCCAGGTCGTTCGAGTTCTTGTGGAAGGTGAACTTCAGCAGCGTATCCACGAAGCGGAGAGCCACCACGGCGCCGAGAACCGGGAATGCGAGGGTCGCGACGGCGCCAATGATCAACATGAACGGGTGGATCGCAAAGGCGAGGCCGACGCCAAACCGTCGCATCACCATCGGCGCGACGCCGAACTGGACGATCAGCACGGC
Source organism: Deltaproteobacteria bacterium (assembly GCA_019311105.1). Classification (GTDB taxonomy): domain Bacteria; phylum Myxococcota_A; class UBA9160; order UBA9160; family JAFDDA01; genus JAFDDA01. The sequence continues at coordinate 10,856 of JAFDDA010000104.1, read as the reverse complement.
GAGGTTCGCTGCGCCGTGGAAGCGCGCGAAGAAGGTCCCGAGGGATTCGGCCGGGATCGCTAGCTGGGCGTGCGCCTTGAACTGGTAGTCGATGACGTTGGTGGAGAGCGCCATCAAGAAGGTCGCGAGGGCCACGATCCCGATCAGACGGTTCTGGGTGAAGGAGCGGAAGCCTTCCTGGATTCCGGGTGTGCGTCGCGGCGCCGTGCGCCGCCGTGGCGCGGTGAGCGCGAGGGGCAGCGGCATCATCAGGATCAATACACAGAACGAGAGCCAGACCAGGGATTCCTGACCATGGCGGGCTGCGATCTCGCCGCCGCCCAGGCCGCCGACGATGGCGCCCAGGGTGGAGATGCCACCGATCACCGGCAGGAGCCGGCGTGCCTGTCGATTGTCCAAGCGATCGAGGACCGTGTTCCAGCAGATCACGTTCGCGAGCGGAGAGAAGACGCTCACCACCAGGACGGCGGCGAAGACGCCGGTCGGGTCCTGGGCGAAGCGGGCGCAGGCGACGGTGGCGACGCCGAAGGCGCCGAGCAGCAGTGTATTCAACCAGACCGCGCCGAGCCGAGGCGCCATCCAGGCATAGCCGAAGGTCGCCGGCACGAAGACCATGGCCGTCGCGACGTAGAGCCACGGCACGTAGCGAACGTCGAAGGTGGTCAGGAAGACGGCGTCCGACCAGGTGCGCAGCAGGATCGCCAACGCCACGGCGAGGAACGCGAACGAGCCGGTGGCGGCTACTAGGGCCCATTCGCCGTGGCGGACCGGGATCCAGGCCGGGGCCCGTCTCATCGGGCGGGCTCTCGGGCGTGGGTGGGCGAGGGCATCAGGCCCTCTTCATCGGCCTCCCCATGCGCCGATCGGAGCCGTAACGTGCCGGATTGGTGGGCTTTAGCCCGCCTTGGCCAGGCGAGCCGAACTCGCGGTCGTCCGCCTCCACGTCGTGATCCTCGAAGGCCACGATCGCAAGCCCCGTGAAGGCGCTGCGCACCTTCCGCGTGAGAAGCCCGAGCTTCTTCAGGTTCGGGACGACGCGTGAAAAGATCATCCGGTGGAGGAGCCGGCTGGCCGGTTATCGCTCGCGGGCTCTCGGGTTCGACGCGAGGTGCCGAAGTAGCGTGGCCGGGTCGGGACACTCCTGGTCGAAGCGTCGGGCAGCGGCCAGGCGGATGAGGTGGAACACGAAGCCGCAGAAGGAAAGGCCCGCGACAACGACGCCGACGACACTGCCGACGCCGGGCTCTACGTCGAGGTCGCGGATCGTTCCGACCACCGAACCGCCGACCCCGAGGCACACCGCGAGCGAAAGGGCCGCGCCGAGGGCGATGTCGCGTAGCAGGCGTGAGCGCCCGCCGGCGCCGGCATTGCGCAGCTCGCGCGGCGAGAAGTGGTCGAGGTACCACGCCGTCTCTTCCGTCACCTCGCGCCGGCTCGGCGGCGGGAGCGTCGCGCCATCGACGGGATCGATGGCGTCCTCACCCCGGGCGTGGGCGTCGAGTCCGGAAATGATCTGGGCGTGGGTCGCAGGGTCGATTGGGAACCGTGCCGTCACCCAGAAGGCCCCCACGAAACACAGCGCCGGTGCCACGGTGAAGAGCAAGCGGAGCACCTGCACCACCGTCTCGCTCTGGGCCTCGTTCGGCACGTAGCCGAGGGCCCCAAGCAACGCGATCGGCAGCGCGGCGGCCGGGATCTGCACAAACTTCGGAAGGATCGCCCAGAGCGACGTGTATTGCGCCTCGCGGCGCTGGCCCGTGTGGAGTTCGTCGTGGTCGATGACGTCCGCCTGCATCGACACCGAGAGGAAGGAGAAGGCGCCGAAGGCCGAGCCGTTCACCGTCAGCAAGGCGAGCAGCGTGGTCATGTCGCCCGGACGGACGAAGAAGACCGAGCCGGCTCCGACGCCACCGATGGCGAGAGCCATCAACATGGCGTTCTTCTTGCCGAAGCGGCGCGACAACACGACCCACACGGGCAGGATCAGGAAGGCCGACCCGAAGTACGCGCCGAGCAGGAGCGCGAGCCAGCGGTTCACGTCCTCGGGCTGCATGACGTACTGGTTGAAGAAGGGGAGCAGGGTCCCGGTCAGTGCGCCGGGGATGCCCGTCAGGAGTGCCTTCGCCAGCAGGATGCGGAACGGCCGGTTCCGAAGTGCACGCCGTACGCCCGGGACGAACGGGTTTGCCGGGCGTCGCGAGAACTCCGGGCGCTCGCGCGCCCGTGCAGCGAGCAGCGCGTAGAGCAACGCGAGCAGCATGCCGAAGATCGCAGCGAAGGTGGACAATGCGGCGCGCTCACCCATCTGCGCGGTGAACAGTCCGGGGAGGATCGCCGCGCACAACGTGCCCGCGATGGCGAAGCCCTCGCGGATCCCGAACAAGCTCGTCCGGTCGTGATAGCCGAGGCTGAGTTCTGCGCCGAGCGCCTGGTGGGGGATGACGTAGAACGTGTGGAAGAGGAAGTAGAGCAGGTAGCAAGCGAAGAACCACGTGGCCCCGCCGCTCGGCCCGAGGTAGGCCGGCGGACTGAAGAGCAGGAAGAACGCCAGCCCACACAGAGGGCCGCCCACGAGGAGCCAGGGCCGGCGCCGCCCCAGCGAGCTGCGCGTACGGTCGGAGAGCCAGCCCACCAACGGGTCGGTCAGTGCATCGAATGCGCGTGCCAGGGCGATGGCGATACCGAGGACGCCGAGCGGTACGAGTACGACGTCGGCATAGAACTTCGTCATGTGGATGGCGATCGGGATCACCATCGCTGCGCCGGCGAAGCTCGGTGCCCCGAAGAGGAGCTTCGTCGCGAGCGGCAGCGCCTCGCGCAGGGTTTCCGGCTCCGTGGGTCGGACGGTCTCGCTCACGCTTGGATCAGTCGAGGGTCGGGCGCGGGCTCAGCGTGGCATCGACGGAGAAGATGCCGTCGGCCCGCCGCACGATGAAGCGCACGGTTTCTCCCGAGAGCATCCCGACCATCTGGCGTTGCAACGAGAGCACGTCGGGGATGGGTGCGCCGTTCAGGCCCACGATCCGGTCGCCTGGGAGGATCCCGGCGGACTCAGCCGGGCTGCCCGCTTCGACCGTCTCCACGACCACACCCGGCACGAGGGATTCTTCGAGGAGCCGGGTCCGCGCCGCACCGTCCTCGTGCGCGATCGAGATGCCGAGCCATCCGCGCCGCTCTCCGCCGAGGATCAGCAACGGGAGCACGCTCTTGACCGTGTCGATGGGCACCGCGAAGCCGATCAGCTGCGCCGACGAAACGATGGCGGTGTTGATGCCGATGACTTCGCCGTAGAGGTTGATCAACGGCCCGCCGCTGCTGCCGGGGTTGATGGCCGAATCGGTCTGGATGAAGTCCACGAGCGGCGCCCCCTCGCCGGGAACGACGCGCTCGGTGGCGGACACCAGACCCTGGGTCACGGTGTGGGACAGGCCGAGCGGGTTGCCGAGGGCCATCACGATCTCGCCCACCTCGAGTTCCGACGAGCGGCCCAAGGCGAGGGGGTGTACGGGCGGTGCGTCTTCGAGGCGCAGGAGAGCGATGTCCGTCAGGCGGTCGGTGCCGACGATCCGAGCCGCATATTCGCGGCGGCTTCCCGAGAACACGATGCGGATGTCCGTGGCGTTCTCGACCACGTGGGCGTTGGTGAGGATGTAGCCCGCCTCGTTCACGATGAAGCCCGAGCCGAGCGACAGACCTTCGGCCTGGAATGGCACGGGCACCTGGAAGGGGATCACGTCGAGGATGGCCGACGCGATCGGGATCCGGATCGGCAGCAGGTCGTTCGGGTGGATGCCGAGGCGCAGCTCGCGCTTCTCGACCCGGAGCGTGTAGATGTTCACCACGCCGTCGCGCACCGCCGACGCAACGTCGGAGAAAGTCCGGTTGTGCAGTATGATGTGGGGCCGCTCCCCTGGGCGCTCGTGCCAGAAGTTCTCGAGGTTCAAGGTGTCGAGACTGACGCCCTGGAGGCTCCGGTCGTAGATCGGCGCATCGGCCGGGACGAGCGATTCGTCGCCCGGGGGCAGCGGCCCGCTGACCGAGCAGGCCGCAAGAATCATCGCCGCGATGGCGACCCCGAAGGCGTGCTGGTGCAAGGCCCTCAGAGGATGCCGCGCTGCCAGGGCCCGGTGATGGCGAAGGTGATGCCGGGCCACTGGATGCTCGCCAGAAGCCACTGGCCGTCGGGCGAGAAACTGGCGCCGGCCCACTCCTTGTCGCGGAAGTCGCCCGCGAGGCCGTTGCGCTCGCCGTCGAGCACGACGTTGTTCTGGGCGAGATCGAACAACGCACCCTCCGTGGACAGGCCGCGGAGGAACGGCCGGGCGCTCTTGGCGTCCTCGCACAAGATGAGGCCACCGCGTGGGCTCATGGCCAGGTTGTCCGGCCGGTTCAAGACCTCGCGGTCGGGCGACTCGTAGACGAGTCGCAGACGCGACTCGGCCGGGTCGAGTTCGAACACTTGGCCCCAGCCCCCGTTTCGTCCGCCGGATGTTGCGACGAAGAAGACGCGTCCGTCGCCGTACCCGATGCCCTCGCCGCGCTCGAAGCTCGCGCCCCCCGCCTCGACACCCTGGCTGTGCACGCCCAGCCCGTCGCGCGCGACCGGGTCTGCGTGCGGGCGTTCGGGGTCGGCGATCGGCACCCAGTCGACGTCGAGCCAGGTGTCGTGCGGGAATTCGTTGGAGGTGTCGAGGCCGGCGTGGCCCGGCAGGGCGAGCATCTCGAGGCGGCCACCGCGGTGGAGTGAGCCAACGCCCCCGACGACGTTGGGTTGGAAGCGGTAGAGGCCCGAGTGGCGGCGATCCTCGGTGAGGTAGACGGTGCCGCTGGCCGGGTCGATGGCGGCGGCCTCGTGCCACATGCGACCGAGGCCACGGATCGGCCGCGTGTCGGCTTTGCCTCGCGCGGCGACCTCGAACACCCAGCCGTGGGTCTGGGCCAGGTCGGCGTCGCCATAGCCGCCATCGGGCCCGTCGAGCGTCTCTTCACAGGTCAGCCACGTACCCCAGGGCGTCGCCCCGCCGGCGCAGTTGCGCAGCGTGCCCGACAAGCGAGGCTCGGTGGCGAGGGCGGTACGGCGCTGCGGGTCGAAGCCGACCGCGGTGACGCCGCCCGGCGCCTCGGCGGAATCGTACGTCCGATCGGTCGCAGCGAAGGATCGGCGGATGTCGAGCCGTGGGTGAACGTTCAACTCGTGATTGCGGATGTAGAGCAGCGTGCCCTTCGGGCCGGGAAAGACCGCGCCGCCGTCGTGCCCGGGCGGGGTCGCCTTGCCGTCGGTCATGGGGTCGCCCGTCCAACCGAGTGATACGTAGCGGAAGCCGGGCGGGAGCTTCAGCAAGGGCAGGCCGGTCGTTTCATCCGCGACGGCGGAGAGCGGGCCGTAGCTGCGGGCCGAACCCGTACCGCCATCGGCGAGCGCGTGGAACGGGCGTGCCCAGGACGCGGCGGCCCAGGCGGCAGCCGCCGCACCGCCCTTCACGAAGGCTCGGCGGTCGAGGCTCATCGAAGCAGACCCGGTGTCATCGGTTTGAGGTCCGTCGGCATGGGCGCCTAGCATAGCCGTCGGTCCGGCTGCGGCCGACCCGAAGTCGAGGCTTTCGCAGCAAGTGTCGGCCTAGCGGTCCCAGCGTGCCTGATCTCGGGAAGGGGTCGACGGGACCCCGGCCTGGGTGAGCTGTTCGCGGGTTCGTGCCAGGGCGCTGCTCGCCGCTCGGAAGCGCGCCTCCCACGCAGGGCGGAACGGCGTGGGCCACATGCCCGCCCCGTCGGGGATGCGCCGCAGCATCTCGCGGGCCTCCTCCAGGGAGCGCAGGGCTTCGGCGCGGAGGGGTTCGCGGCTCGGGTGCGGGCGCGGCGCGAGGCGTTCGACCGGCGCCATGGCGTCGCCGAGCTGGCGACGCCAGCGTTCGCCAAAGCGATGCCACGCAGCGATCTGCGCGCGATCGCTGGCGGCTGGTCGGTCGGGGTCGTACCTCGGTTCGCCCAGCCGCTCGGCCTCTCGTTGGCCGCGCAGCAGAAGCCGGCGAAGCTCGGCCTCCGCTTCGGTGAGTACGGCGTCGGCGCGCGGGTCGGGAAGAGGGGGCGGCGGTTCCTGGATCCGATCGAGATCTGCGCCCGCCGTGCGCAGCCAGGCGGCCGGCCGGAAGACGGCCGCGCGAACTTTCTCCCACTCGGTGCGCGTCGCCACGAGGCTCGGGAGCGTGTAGCCCGAGTCGGCGCGGGCTCCGACCCGACCCGCAAAGGTCATCAGCAGGAGCCCCGCCTGGCGCCCGCGCAGTCCTTCCTGCTCGAGCAGTTCGTCGGCGAGCCGGGCACATGCACTCTCGACGGCGGCGGCGTCCCCGAAGGTCGCAGGCCCGCGCCGGTAGAGCACACGCTCGACCCGTTCGATCGCAGTTCGATGCGGTGCGGGGTCGACGTCATGGTTGCGCCCTGGGGCGGGCGAGTCGAAGACCTCGGGCACTCCCATGGCATCGGCGTAGCGGTCGGGGTCGCTGTGCTCATCCATGTCGACCCGAGCCGGGATGCCGACGATCCACACGAAGGCGAGGATGAGGAAGCAGATGACGGCGCGAGAAACCACGGCCGGCCTAAGAGCGAGCGCTCGGGTCGAAGACTTCGATTCGTCGCACGAACACGATCTCGCAGGCGCCACCGCCCGCATCGCGTCGCGTGAGAGAACTCTTCCAGCGGAAGCCGTCGGGATGTTCCGCCTTCACGAGGTCGCCGGTGAAGCGCACCACGTGCCCGCGCTTCACGTCGTGGAGGGCGGCCTCCACCGAAGCATCGGCGGGGATCAGGTGCATGTTCGCGCTGTGGCGGCCGATCTGCCCGGTCGGGATCGGCGGGTCGTTCGTGCTCCAGTGGTAGAAGCGTCCGCTCTGGGAGATGTCGATGTCGTCGAGCACCTCGCCGTCGGACATCGGGCCCCAGCCGAGCGCCAGATCGACGGGCGACAGCTCGGCACTCGCGTCGTACCGGTATCGCTTCGTCGACAGGACTCGTGCCTCGACGTCGAATTCGGCGAGCGACGTCATCTGATAGCCCTTGAAGTCGAAGTGGCGCTTGGCGTGCAGGTCGCGCTGGATCGGGTTGCGCGGCGCCACCTGACCCGGACCGGGGTCGATGGACCGCCCACCCCAATAGAGGTGGACCCCGATCGCGGCGACGAGAATGATCACGAGTTGCTGCACCTGGGTCTTGACGGCCCATCGACTGCAGGCCTTGAGGCGCCGTGCCGCACGTTGCAGCGCCTGTGCACCGCACACGCAACGCGGCTGCACCTCGTGCGTGCGCTCGGATACAATGCACGGCACGCGTCGCGCGCTGCGCTCTGGAGGCACCATGAAGTTCGGCATCTTCTACGAGCATCAACTCCCCCGTCCGTGGTCCGAGGGCTCCGAGCAGAAGCTCTTCAACGAGGCCCTCGACCAGGTCGAGCTCGCCGATTCGCTCGGCATCGACTCGGCCTGGGAGGTCGAACACCACTTCCTCGAGGAGTACTCCCACTCCTCGGCCCCGGAGGTCTTCCTCGCGGCGTGCAGCCAGCGCACCGAGCAGATCCGCCTCGGTCACGGCATCGTGCTCATGCCGCCCGGATACAACCACCCGGCCCGCATCGCCGAGCGCGTTTCGACCCTCGACCTCGTGTCGAACGGCCGCGTCGAACTTGGCACGGGTGAGTCCTCGTCGCTCGCAGAGCTCGGTGGCTTCAGCGTCCCCGTCGAGGAAAAGCGCGATCAGTGGCTCGAGTCCGTCGAACAGGTCTGCAACATGATGGCGATGGACCCGTATCCCGGGTACGACGGGAAGTACTTCTCGATGCCCTGCCGCAACGTCGTGCCGAAGCCCGTGCAGCGGCCGCACCCGCCTTTGTGGGTCGCGTGTTCGAACCGCGAGACGATCCACATGGCTGCGAAGCTCGGGATCGGGGCACTCACCTTCGCCTTCGTCGATCCGTCCGAGGCCAAACATTGGGTCGACGACTACTACGAGACGCTCGAGAAGGAGTGCACACCGATCGGTCACGCGATCAACCCGAACATCGCGATGGTCACCGGCTTCTCCTGCCACGAGAACGAACAGGAGGCGGTGCGGCGTGGCGAAGATGGCTTCCGTTTCTTCGGATACGCCCTCGGCCACCACTACATCTTTGGCGAGCACACGCCCGGCCGGACGGACATCTGGAAGAAGTTCGAGGCTGCGCGTGATTCGTTGCCTCGGGCTGGGGGCGACCGCGGCATCGGCACGCCAGACCAACTACGCGAGCATCTGAGGAAGTTCGAGGACGTCGGAGTCGACCAGGTCATCTTCATCCAGCAGGGCGGCAAGAACCAACACGAACACATCTGCGAGTCGCTCGAATTGTTCGCGGACAAGGTCCTGCCCGACTTCAAGGCGAACGAGCCCGAGCGCGAGGCCCGAAAGCTCGAAGCGTTGGCGCCTCACCTCGAGCGCGCCATGGAGCGCAAGCAGTGGATGAAGGAGCTGGACGACGGCGAGATTCCGACCCTGCAGGCCCTCGGCCGTCAGATCGTGGAGCAGATGCCCGCGGACCAACGGGAAGAAGCGGCGTCCCTCCAGGGGGGCTCGGGGTTGGCCGTTCCGCTTTCCGACCCGAACAAAGGTTAGGTCGCGAACGATTGACCGACCCGACGCCGATCGCCGGCCGTTGCGACGCCGGCTTCGCCCGCGTACGCGACGCCTTCCTGCGAAACTTTGCCGAGCACGAAGAGGTGGGCGCCGCCGTCTGCGTCCAGGTCGGCGGCCGCGTCGTCGTGGATCTCTGGGGAGGGCACCAGGAGCCCGAACGCCGCCGACCGTGGCTCGAAAACACGCTGGTGAACGCCTACTCCGTCGGGAAGGGTGTGACGGCGCTGCTGGCTCTGGCCTTCGTCGAGCGCGGCGCACTCGAACTCGACGCGCCGGTGGCGAACGTGTGGCCCGAGTTTGCGGCGGAGGACAAAGGCGACATCACGCTGCGTCACCTGCTGTGTCATCAGAGCGGTCTGCCCGGCGTGCGCGACCCGTTGCCCATGGGCAGCGTGCTCGATTGGGATCGGATGTGTGCCGCCCTGGCCGGGCAGCGTGCCTACTGGGCTCCGGGCGAGCGCCACGGCTACCACGTGAACAGCTACGGCTTTCTGGTGGGCGAAGTCGTCCGACGGGTCGCCGGCGTTCGCGTGGGCGAAGCGCTGCGTCGGGAGATCGCGGGGCCGATCGGCGCCGACTTCCACTTTGGGCTCGCCGAGGCAGAGCACCCCCGCGTGGCGTCGATGCACGACCACGAGATCGTGCCGAGCAAGCGCGAACACTGGGAAGCGATCTTCCCGGCCACCGGAGACGACGAGCGCGATCACATGGTGTGGCACGCCTACTTCAACCCGCCGGACCTGTCGGGCGTGGGGCAGGTGAACTCCGCGGGTTGGCGCAGCGCGGAGGTGCCTTCCGCCAACGGCCACGCGACCGCGCGCAGCGTTGCACAGCTCTACCAGGGGATTCTCGACGATCGCTGGCTCTCGCCGGCGCTACGCGTCGAGGCGGCGCGTATCCATTCCGATGGCGACGATGCGATCCTCGGCCGACCCTCGCGCTTCGGCCTGGGCTTCCAGATTGCGCAATCGACCCGACCCTTCGGTCCGAACCCCGGCGCGTTCGGACACTACGGGTACGGCGGCGGTCTCGGCTTCGCCGACCCGACCGCCGGGGTTGCGTTCGGCTACCTGATGAACCGGCCCGGTGTGCGCTGGCAGACACCGCGCACGGAGAACCTGATCGACGCCGTCTACGCGTCGCTCGCGAGCTAGCGCTCCTTGCGCTCGCGAGCTAGCGCTCCTTGAGCGGGACGTCCTTGCACTTGCCCGCGTTGGCCGCCTCGTATTCCGCGTGGGTCAGGTTTCCCCAGCGCAGGAAGCCGGCGTAGATGTAGCAGCGCTCGACGAAGGTGCGGAAGCGCCCGTCCGCGTCCATCTCGGCGAACACGCCTTCGCGTGTCACGTGTTCGTCGACCATGCGGAGGCCCGCGTCGTCCTCGGAGTCGAGCACCATGAAGGTGTTCCCGTTCTCGCCCCACGCAGTCCACGCCGGAAGCGAGCCGTTGCGCCCGCGCCCCGGGCTCCCGGTGGCCGCGAAGGCAGCCCAGTAGGACGTCATGGCGTCGGCAAGCCGCATATCGATCTTGCTGCGACTCTTCTGGAAGATGGGCCATTGCATCCCGAATAACCTCAGCCGGTTGAACACGAAGGGGATCTCCATGCCATGGGCCGCACCGAGCAGGTCTGCGAGGTCGAGCCAGAGGAGGCTCCCTTCGTCGTCCCAATCGAAGCGGTAGGCGTAGACGCTCGGGCCCTGGGCGGCACGCATCGCTGCTGCCGGCCCGTCCACTCCGCGGGCCTTCCAGAGTTTCGACGGATAGTCGGCCTCGAGTTGGTAGGCGCGGAGGTCACGCACGCGAACCGGCAACCCGCCGAACACCTGGGACACATGCTCCGAAGAGAACAGGGCGAAGAGCCGGTTCTCGTGGGCGTTGCTGCCGATCATCACCGGGACACGGTTGTAGAAGCCGGCTCGCAGGGCATCCATCGGCTCGGCGTCCGGGAGGACTCGGCCATCGCGAAGGAGCCTCGGAGTTTCGTACATGCCTCCGAACCCCTCGCCCGAGAACGCCGAGAGCAAGGCGTCGGGCGTCTGCTCGCGTAGAAACGCGCCGGTCTCTTCCATCGACATGCCCTCGAGGGTGGCCCGTGCCGCCTTGCGATCTGCCGCGCGTCCCTCGCGGACCAGCAGATGGGCCAACACCTCGTGGGAGCTGTGCGCGTTGCCGGGTTCCGGGTCGTCATGCCAGTTCTCGGCCT
>JAFDDA010000196.1 GCA_019311105.1 Deltaproteobacteria bacterium | reverse complement strand
CCAGGTGCTGATCCTCACACCCGTGCGGGCGGGGGCGATCTTCCTCGTCGGGCTGGCGACGGTGACGTTGCTCGACCCGTGGCTCGGACTCCTGCTGCTCGCCGTGGTCCCACTGCAATTGCTCGTGGGCGTTCGGTATTCGAAACCCTTACGCGTGGGCTTCCGGCGTGCCCGGGAAGCGAACAGTCGCCTCACGTCCCAGATCCAGGAAACCCTGCTCGGCATCCGGGTGATCAAGGCCTTCGGGGTCGAGGGGCGCGAGCAGGAACGCTTCGAGGCCGCTTCGCGCGAGGCATTCCGCGCCGCCTACGAGGCGCGCGGCACCCTCGCGATCTACGGCGTGCTGCTCTTCTTCGGCATCGGGGTCGTGATCGTCAGCGGCAACGTCTGGGCGGCGCTCGAGACCCGCGACGCCAACCCGCTCTACGCCGAATGGATCGGCGCGTCCCTCGGCATCGGCGCATGGACGCTCGGCGCCTACCAATACTTCATGGACGCTCGGCGCCTACCAATACTTCAAAGATCGGTTCGGGTCGGGAGCCCGCGGCTTCCGCTCGTTCCTGCGCACGTGGGGAACCGGGCAGGACATCGCCATCGGACTCGACCGCGTCTTCGAGCTCCTCGACCTCGAACCCGAGGTCACCGACGCCCCGGACGCCACACCGATGGAGCCCCTACGCAATGGCGTGCGCTTCTCGGGTGTCTGCTTCCGCTATCAGAGCGACCGTCCGTGCCTCGAAGGCATCGACCTCGAGGCGTCGCGCGGGACGATCACAGCGCTCGTGGGCCCGACGGGCTCGGGCAAGAGCACCCTCGTCACGCTGCTGCTGCGCCTGTTCGACCCGGACCAGGGTTCGATCGAGATCGACGGCCGCGACCTGCGCGGCCTGCAACTCGAAAGCCTGCGGCGCAACGTCGCCATCGCCCTCCAGGAGAACCTGCTCTTCGGGACCACCGTTCGCGAGAACATCCGCATGGCCGTGCCCAACGCCTCGGACGAGGCCGTCCGCGAGGCCGCGCGAGTCGCCTGCGCCGACGTCTTCATCGAAGCACTGCCCGAGGGCTACGACACCCTGCTCGGTGAACGCGGCACCAAGCTCTCGACGGGCCAACGTCAGCGGATCTCTATCGCGCGCGCGATTCTGAAGGATTCGCCCATTCTGGTGCTCGACGAGCCGACCGCGAGCCTCGACCCCGCCACCGAGATCGAGCTGCTGGCGCGCCTTTCGGCCTGGGGCCGCGACCGCGTGATCTTCCTCGTCACCCACCGGCTCAGCACCATCCGACGCGCCGACCAGATCGTGGTCCTCGCCGACGGCCGGGTGCGCGAGCGCGGAACCCACGACGAACTGATGGGCGAGACCGGTGGAAGCTATCGGCGCCACCTGGAGCTCGAGGACGCGGCGGCCGGTGTCGCGGGATGAGAGAGCGCCTCCAGGAGTCGACGGAGATCACCAACCGCGAGACGCTGCGCTTGTTCGCGCGGGCCCTTCGCTGGGTCTGGCCCCTGCGGCGTCGGATGGCCGTGAAGATCGTGCTGCTGATCGTCGGGCTGCTGCCGTGGCTGTTCCTGCCCTTCCCGGTGAAGATCCTGATCGATCACGTCGTGCTCGGCCTCCCGATCGCCGAACACATGAACGGCTACCCGGGCTTCCTGCACCCCCTCGTCTCCTGGCTGACGGCCGGCCCACCGGCGGCGGTGGCGTGGCGGACGGCCGGTGTGCAGCTGACGATGATGCTGCTCTTCGGCGCCTTCGGAACGACCGTCCGCGAACGCGACGATGCCGACGCCGCTGTCGCTCAGGGCCAGGACACGGCGACCCAGACCGAGAACGACGCCAATGTGGGCTTCACCCTCTCGGGCGGCCTGCTCGGGATCTTCGACTTCCACTGGACGCTGCGCCTCTCGCAGGAACTGAACCACATCTATCGGTCGCGCCTGTTCGAGCGCATCCATTCGCTCCCGATGTCGGCCTTCGACGACGAACGGATCGGCGACGCCGTCTACCGGGTCATGTACGACACGCCGGCCATCACGCAGGTCTGCTACCGGCTGATCCTGGCACCGATCGGCGCACCGATCGGCATCGCACTCTCGGCGTGGATGTTGTTCACGCTCTTTGGCGACCAACCGGTGATCGTTTGGGCGGCCTTGGCGGTCCTGCCCGGCTCGCTCCTGATCACCCTCCCGTTCTCGAGCGCCTACCGGAGCCGCGGCGAGGAGAGCCGCGTCACCGGCGCCACCACGACGGCCACGTTCGAAGAGGGCGTGCACAACATCCTCGCGGTCCAGGGCCTCGGGATCGAGGCCCGCCAACGCAACCACTTCGCTCGCGACAGCGAGGGTTCCTTTGCGGCCTTTCGCGGGCTCGTGCGCATTCGACTCATCACGACCTTCGTGGCCATCCTGGCTGGCTCGGTCTTCGGGGTCTATCTCTCGCTCCAGGTCGTCGACCTGGTGATCGCCGGCGAGCTCACGCCGGGCGACCTCGCCGTGCTGACCACGTACTTCTTCCAGATGGGCTTCATGGCGTTCGAACTCGGCGGCGCCTGGTTCATGTCGCAAACCTCGGCGTCGGGGCTCCACCGGGTCTTCTTCCTGATGGATCTCCCCGGCGAAGAAGACCCGCCCGGGGCGCAACCGCTGCCCCCTTTGCGCGAAGGCGTCCGCTTCGACGATGTCCACTTCGCTTACGAAGACGAGGCCGACGTGCTCCGGGGCGCGAGCTTCGACGCTCCCAAGGGCTCCTTCACCGCGCTGGTAGGCCCAGCGGGCGCGGGCAAGACGACCCTCGCCTACCTGATCCCGCGCTTCCTTTCGCCCACGCGTGGGCGCGTACTCGCCGACGGCCGCGACATCGCCGAGGCGACGCGCGACTCGCTGCGCTCGCAGGTGGCCTTCGTCTTCCAGGAGACCGTGTTGTTCGACGCCACGGTCGAGGAGAACATCCGACTCGGAAACACCGAAGCCAGCGAGGCCGACCTGCATCGGGCCGCTCGCGTGGCCGGCGCCGACGGCTTCATCCGTGCGCTTCCCGAGGGCTACGCCACGCCTCTCGGCCGAGGTGGCGGCAAGCTCTCCGTCGGCCAGAAGCAACGCATCGCCATCGCGCGGGCGCTCCTGCGCGACACGCCCATCCTCATCCTCGATGAGCCGACCTCGGCGCTCGACCCCGAGACCGAGCGTGCCCTGGTCGCCGCCCTGCGCGAGGCGAGCCGCACGCGGCTCGTGCTCGTGATCGCGCACCGTTTGTCGTCGATTCGTGAGGCCGACCAGATCCTGTTCGTCGACGAGGGCCGGATCGTCGAACGCGGCACCCACCAGGACTTGATGGCACGGGAGGGCGGCGCCTACCGTCACTTCGTGGAGATCCAGGGCCGCGGCGCGGCCTGAACGACGCGGCTATTCGGGCGAGAGACCCAGCCAGCTCCGCGCTTCCGACATCTCCCGGAAAACGCGCAGGTCGAGGGGCGACTCGGAGCGAAACGCCTGATACATCCGCGAGAGGCCGTAGGCGACGTCGCTGTTGGCAACCATGGCGACGCGGGTCTGCTCGGGTGTCCGGTCGATCTCGGAGAACATGCTCGCGATCCGGCGCAACACCGGGCTCGTGACCTCGCCTCCCGTTTCCACCTCACGCAGGTCGATCAGCTCGTTGTGGCCCGCGCTGATGGACGGGTCTTCGGTGATGTGAAGGGCATACTTCAAGAGATCCTCGTCACCGACCGGGCCCCGCAGGACCACGATGAGAAGGTTTGCATCCGTATCGAAGCTGTGTCCGACGGGCATGACTAGCCTTCCGCATCGCCGCGGCGGAGCCGCCAGACGAAATGCTGGGCCAGCAACGATTCGAGCGCCGTGGGGACGACGTAGCGCACCTTCCGCTTGCGCCCCCCGCCGGCGAGGCGCGCCAGACGCGTCAGCACGGCCTGCTTCCCGAAGGAGGCACGCGATTCCAGGGTGAAGCCCCGCTCCGCGAGCAAACGTTCGAGCCGGTCGCTCGTGAAGAAGCGGTAGTGGTAGCCCTCTTGCTTCGGTGCGTGCCCCGTGAGGGCGCGCCAGCGATAGGTCCAGTGGACGACGTTCGGCGTGGTCAGGACGAGCCAGCCACCGGGCCGAACGACCCGCGCGATTTCTTCCACCAGGGTCTCCGCGCGAACGATGTGCTCGATCACTTCGACCAGACTGACGCCGTCGAGCGAGCCGTCGCGGAACGGGAGCGGGTGGTTCAGGTCGCCCGCAACCGACGGGTGCCCGGCCTTGGCCGCGGCGCGGGCGTTGCCGGCCCAGAAGTCGAGGCCGTAGCCGCCGCCCTCGCCTCGCTGCTCGAGGAACTCGCCCTGCCCGCAACCGAGGTCGACCCAGCGCCCCGCTTCGGTTGCGACCGGCAGCAGCCGCGCGGCGTAGACGTACCACGGCCGGTCCGGCTTGCGCGCGCGCGTGCGGTCGGAGACGTGTGCGGAAGTTTCGATGGGCGCGGCCAGGGAGCCGGCGCCGGGTTCGCTCATGCGGGGACGTTAGCCGTTGGCGTCGGCTGCGGCCCAGCGCTCGGCCACCAGCGAGGCCACGATCTCGGGCCCTCGATGCCCGAGAATGGGGTGCGTTTCCGCAAGAGCCGCATCCGCCAGCCGATGAGCAGCCTCGCCGGTCGGACCCCCGGTCCGACGCGACTCCACGAGAATGCGCCGCGTCATCGCGGGGATGGAGCCGGGCCACGTCGGGTCGAGGTGGCGCTCGATCTGGGGGTCGTTGGCGATGTGCCCGAAAGGCTCGTTCCCGCAGGAAACGATCCCCATCCGGTTGGCGAGCAGGTCGGGGACCCAGGCGATGCCGCGCTCGGCGAGGGCGCGGTCGTCCCGCCGCTCGTCGCCAAGCTGGTTGTTGGCCGAGCCGCACACGAGGGCGGCGCGCACGCCGGGGATCGTCTTCGCGTCGAGCACGCCACCGAGCGCGCACGGCGAAAGCACGTCGCAGTCCTCGAACAGGATCCCCGCGTCGCCCGGAGCGACCGTCCGCACCGTCAGGC
>JAFDDA010000195.1 GCA_019311105.1 Deltaproteobacteria bacterium | reverse complement strand
TGGGGGCGGTAGCGTAACCCTGTGGAATCGCTCGGGACTGGTGCCCATAGTTGCGGGTTCGAGTCCCGTCCGCCCCGCCATTTTCTTCTCTCATCGCAGTGACTTCCGGCGTTGACTCCCGGGCGGGCTCGTGCAGGGCGCGAATCCATTCCCGTGGACCCATGCGTCGGTCGGTCGTGCGGAGGCCGCCCCGTGAGCCGCGCTCAGTGCTTCTGCGCGACGATCCGCCAGTTCAGGTCTGCGATCTTGGCCTTTTCGGCGTCCGTCCAGGCTTGGCCGCCCTTTTGGAGCAGGTCGAGCGACTCCTCGACCCACGGGGGCAGGACGCGGATCGCCTCGAGGCCTCGGACGACCCTGCGGCCGTTGAGGATCAAGTCGCGCTTCTGTTCGCACAGCGGCCAGGCTTCGCTCTTCGACGGGGCCGAGACCAGGATCTCGAACCCGGCCCTCTCGAGCGCGGCGCAGACGTCGGCCGGATACATGGATTGCGTGGCGGCCAGCGTGGGCAGGTACGTCTTGTGCAGCGTCACGTGATCTTCGTTGTTCCAGTCGAAGTGCGGCGTCAGCAGATACTCGGAGCACGCGTACCGGGAGCCGGGCTTCATCACGCGATACATCTCTCGCGCATGGGAGTCGAGCTCCTCCTTCTTGAAGAAGGGCCAGACGGCCTGGAAGGAGAAGCACCCGTCGAAGGTCTCGTCTTCGTATGCGAGCGGATCGTGGTGGTTGCCGACCTTGAAGTGCAGCCGATCGCTCGTCCCGGTTTCCGCGGCCCAATCGACCGCGTTCTCGATCTGGTTCGGGTCGATGTTGTAGCCGGAGACTTCGCCCCCGGTCATCGACGCGAAGTAGTGCGCGATCCGTCCCCGCCCACATCCCATGTCCAGGAGATGCGATTCCTTGGGGTTGTCCAGGTTCAGCTCCTTCAACACGGCTTGTTCGACCAGCAGCTGATTCCCATACAAGCCCAGCGATTCGTCGAGCTGGGGCGGGATGTAGAGCTTCTCCAGGTCGAAGACCGACAGCATGTTGTTCAAGACCTTGTAGTAGTCCGCGACCGCCTTCGTCTCGTCCGCGGTCTCGGTCTCCTCGCCGGCCTGCATTCGCTGAAAGAACTGATAGGCGTCGATGCACGCTTGCTTGTCTTCTTCGGGCAACGTGGCCAAGCGCTTCAAGCCGATGAGCGCTGTCTTGATCCGGTACCAATTCACTGTGTATTCCTCTGTCTCTTCGGATCCCGCGGCGGCAGTTTCGCACGTTTTCGGCGGCTCCACAGGGTCGGGACCGCCAGCAAGGAACGCTTCTACGCCGAGTTGGCTGCAGCCGCGTTCGGCTTCTCGAACCCGATGGGTTCGCCGGCCGGGCTGCGGGCAGGGGACGGCGTGGCACACGCAACGCCTCGGCAATTAGGTGCTTCCGTCGCGGTCGAAGGCTCAGCGGAGCGGCGAGTAGGGCAGGGCGTGCAGGCGCATCATCCGCTCGCCTGGTGCCACCTCGCGCAGGGGCTCGAAGAAGGCATCCACCTGGGGGCTCGAGGGCTCGAAGCCCGAGCGGCCCACGTCGCCGCGCCAGAGGTCGATCACGCGGTCGGGGTTGCCCGAGAGGTCGCGCCAGGAGGCGACGATCGGGAGGCCGGCGCCGGCGGCAGCGAGCATGGCTTTGAACTGATCCATGCGGCCCGGCGCCACCTCGAGGATCGCAAAGGTGTAGACGTCCGCGGCCTTGGTGGAGGCAGCCTCGATGGCCGCGTCGAGAGTGGCCTCAGGGATGGGGCCGAGGGTTTCGAGCAGCTCGCAGCGGCGCTCGGGCGCGAGCCCAGCGAGCTCGGTGTGGGCCTTGGCGAGCTCTCCATCCGCACCCGCGGCTTCGCGGTAGGACGCGTAGGCATCGAGGCTCTCGAAACCCGTGACGTGCACGATCTGCGAGAACCACTCTTCGTGGCAGAACCATGCGCCCACCGGCTTCGCGCCGTGGGCCTCGCCCGCCGGGAGGAGGGCATCGGTCGCCGTTGCGACGAAGCGGTCCCTTGTGGCCGGGCTCGCCGGCTGCAGGTTGAAGCTTTCCTTCGCGTAGATCATGAGGCCTCCGGGGCGTGGGTTCATGCTGCGGGCGCGACGCGCCGGCGGTGTGTTCGCCAGCGCACAGCCCGCAGGGCGCCGACCGCGAGCGGCAGCGCCGAGAAGAGGGAAGCGACGTGGAGGGGCTCCGCAACCGCGCGCCCGAGGTAGCTCTGGGTGAAGACGACCCACAGGTACCAGCCGCCGAGGGTGTGGAGCTGGCGCCAGCGTTCGCGGCCGAGCCGCTTCACCGCCCCGTCCCACGACGTGGCCGCCATGGCGAACATGAATGCGTAGGCGCCGCCGCCTCCGACCAGGGTGACGGCGTCGAGTTCCGCCACGAAGGGGTCGGGGTACGCCATGCCCAACACCACGAGGGCTGCGAGGTGGAGCGTGTGGGAAAGCGCCATGGCGAGGCCGAGCATCCGACGGTTCACGAGCAGGTAGCGCGAGAACTCGGTCGGCCGGAGTGCCTGCAGCGAGGAGGCTGCGAAGGCCCCTGAGAGAAGCACGACCGCAAGCTTCGCCGTGTGTCGGATGACGAAGCGGATGCCTTCTTCGCTGGCTCCTTCGAGCAGGAAGGCAGCCGCGACGAGCCCGGCGTTCAGGACGGCGACCGCGAGAAGGATCTCGCGGCCTCGGGGCGGACGCATGGGTTCGGTTCCCTCGGGCGCTGGCCCGGCTCGGGCCCTCGAAGTCGAGAGCCTACCGAGCCGCCACCCGCACGGCGACCTCGGGCTTCAGCTCAGCCCGAGGCGCCTTCCCAACCACTGCTAGATCAGTCGCAGAGGTTGTCGACCGCGTTCGCCGTCCCGTTGATCTCGACGTTGCCGTCGACGGGGCCGCCGCTGACGACGCACTCGGAGGTGGTGGCGTTGGTCACGTCGTTGCTCGAGCCGTCCGAAGAGGAGGCGATCCGCAGCAACCTGCTCGAGAACATCGGCCACGCGTTCCGGGTCACGTTCCGCTACTTCGATGCGATCCCGCTCGGGCCGGGTGGCAAGTCGGGTTCGGTGATCTCGGAGCTCGATCGTTAGCCTCAGGCGCCAGGAGCGGTGGCCCAGTGGGCGGCGAGTGCCATGAGTGCGGCCGATACGGCGTCCTTGTGTTCGACCAGCAACAGCCGTGCGACGTGTTCGCTGCCGAAGAGGAGTTGCCCCAGGGTCCGCTCGTCGGCCGCGATGCGGAGCGCGAGCACGCGCGGGCCTTCGCGGTGCAACAACCCTTCGACGTTGCGGTAGAAGCGGTCGGCGCCGTCGTCGGCGAGGATCAGCAGCCTCGAGACGCGGACGCCCCGTTCGATGCCGGTCTTCCGGTCGACCCGGCGGAGCCCTCGCGCCTCCATGGCGAGCTTTCGCTCGGCGGCTTCCAGGCCCCGGACGATCCGGCCCGCAGAGAAGGCGCTCGCCAACGCGGCTTCGAGCGCGGGGGTGAGGTCGGCCCGGGCGACGGACAGGGCGCCGCCCTCCCACAGCGGCCGTGCGCGCGCTGCAAGTTCGTGTGCGAGGCCCGCGGCATCGGGCTCGGCTTCCACAGTCTTGGGGAGTCGGATCGCTTCCATCGCTTCGTTGGCCCGGCTTCGATCCGGGGATTCGGGGATTCGGGGCGTCGAGCCTAACCGATCCCATCTATGCTCCCGCCGATGATCGAGCAACGCGACGAATGGCTGCACGAGGTCGGGCCCGACCCCGCCTGGCAGGAGAGCTTCTACTTCAACTGGGCGGACGCGCAGCAGCAGACCTTCACGCTGGCGCGGACGGGCTATCGCTTTCACCCGCGAAAGACCGACGGGCTCGTGATCTCCTTGCATCGCGGCGAACTCGAGCTCTACTACGGCCCGGCCGACCTCGACCACGAGGGCGACTGCCGCGAGGAAGACCCGGCCGCAGGCATGCGTGCCAACGATCTCGTCGTGACGATGATCGAGCCCCTGCGACGCTGGCGCCTGCAGATCGAGGGCGAGCGCGGCATGGACGTCGTCTTCGAGGCCCACACGCCGGCCTTCGACTACGGCGCGGGCGGGCGGTTGGCGAGCACGATGACGGGCGCCCACTTCGAGCAGTCGGGTCGCGTGACGGGTTGGACCCACTTCGGCGAGGAGCGTCTCGAGATCGACGCCCTCGGCCAGCGCGACAAATCGTGGGGCGTCCGTGACTGGGCGCGCCTCGAGGGCTGGAACTGGATTTCAGGCCAGCTCGGGACGGACTGGAGCTTCAACGTCATGCAGACGATCGAAGCCGGGAAGCCCCTCGACAACGGCTTCGTCCATCGGGATGGCGCCAACCACGCCGTGGTGGAGGCGCGCATCGACTACGAGTGGGGCGAGCGGGAACACGAGCTGCGGTCGACCCGGATCGAGATCGTCGAAGCGGGCGGCGCACACCATCGCCTTCGGGCGGAGGCCCTGGGTGCGTTTCCGATCCTACGTGGCGACGTCTGGCTCGAAGAGACCCACGTCGAGTTCAAACTCGAGGGCGCCGATTCGAGAACGGGGCAGGGCGTCATCGAACACGTGTGGCGCGCCACCGCGGACGAGATCGC
>JAFDDA010000194.1 GCA_019311105.1 Deltaproteobacteria bacterium | reverse complement strand
GCGCCGTGCTACGCTGCTTTGACTCGCGAATCAACAACCGTCGCACCCCAGGGTCGCCGCCCCAACACTGAGCGGCCCGCTCGGGACTCGCAGCAACGCCAGCCCGAAGCGCGACCAGCCTAGGAGACACCAATGGGACGCAAGGTCTACGTCGTCGGCGTGGGAATGACCAAGTTCGAGAAGCCCGGTTCCAAGGATTGGGACTACCCGGACATGGCGAAGGAAGCCGGCACCAAGGCCCTCGAGGACGCGGGCATCACCTACGACCAGATCGAGCAGGCCAGCGTCGGCTACTGCTACGGCGATTCGACCTGCGGTGAGCGTGCCGTCTACACCCTCGGCCTCACCGGCATCCCCATCTACAACGTGAACAACAACTGTTCGACGGGCTCCACCGCCCTCTTCATGGCGAAGCAGTTCATCGAAGGCGGCCTGGCCGACTGCACCCTGGCCCTCGGCTTCGAAAAGATGGAAAAGGGCAGCCTCGGCGTCAAGTACACCGACCGCACCAACCCCATGGACAAGCACGCGCAGGCCATGATCGCGAAGCGCGGCTTCGCCAAGGCCCCGCCCGCCGCCCAGTTCTTCGGCAACGCCGGCAAGGAGCACATGGAGAAGTACGGCACGACGGCCGAGCACTTCGCCAAGATCGGCTGGAAGAACCACAAGCACTCGGTGAACAACCCCTACTCACAGTTCCAGGACGAGTACAGCCTCGAGGACATCAAGAATGCCCCGATGGTGTTCGACCCGCTGACCAAGCTTCAGTGCTGCCCGACCTCGGACGGCTCGGGCGCGGCGATCCTGGCGAGCGAGGACTTCATCAAGAAGCACGGCCTCGAGGCCAAGGCCGTCGAGATCATCGGCATGGCGATGACCACCGACTACGCGAGCTCGTTCGAGAAGAGCGACATCAAGCTGGTCGGTTCCGACATGACGAAGAACGCCGTGGCCAAGGTCTACGAGCAGAGCGGCTACGGCCCGGAGAACGTCGACGTCGTGGAGCTCCACGATTGCTTCGCCGCCAACGAGCTCATCACCTACGAGGCGCTCGGCCTCTGTGAAGAGGGCAAGGCCGGCGAGTTCATCGACTCGGGCGCCCAGACGTACGGCGGCAAGGTCGTCGTGAACCCGTCGGGCGGCCTCATCAGCAAGGGCCACCCGCTTGGCGCCACGGGCCTCGCCCAGTGCGCCGAGATGAACTGGCAGCTCCGCGGCGAAGCCGACAAGCGCCAGGTCGAAGGCGCCAAGATCGCCCTCCAGCACAACCTGGGCCTCGGCGGCGCCGCCGTCGTGACCATGTACAAGAAGGCCGACCTGGCATAGGCCAGACCGCCGCTCGAGATTCGAAGGCCCCGGCGCTGCAAGGCGTCGGGGCCTTCGCCGTTTCTGCACGGGTGCCCGTCTCTAGGGGGTCGAGTCGACGGGCAGGTGTCGACCCGGATGAACGCCGGGAACGATCTCGACGTCGCGAACGTGTAGGCTGACGCCATGCTCGAAGCATTCGGTCCTTCCCTCTGGGTCGCCGACGGGCCCACGGTCTCCTTCCTGACCTTCCCTTACCCGACACGCATGGCCGTGGTTCCGCTGGCCGACGGCGGTGTCTGGATCTGGTCGCCGATCGCCCTCACGCCGGAGCTCGCCGAGGAAGTCGAAGCGATCGGGCCGGTCCGCCACATCGTGTCTCCAAACAAGATCCACCACCTGTTTCTCGGGGCCTGGGCCGAACGGTGGCCCGAGGCCCAGTTGCATGCTCCGCCAGGGCTCGCGAAGCGGAAGCCCGAGCTTCACTTCGACGAAGAACTCGGCGACGAAGCGAACCCCGACTGGGCGGAGGATCTCGACCAGACGATCTTCCGCGGTTCCCTCGCCATGGAAGAGGTCGTCTTCTTCCACCGCCCGTCCGGAACGGCGATCGTCTGTGACCTCGTGCAGCGCCACGATCCGTCGACCTCGACCGGGCTGAAGGGCACGATCATGCGCCTCGATGGGCTCGTCGGACCGCGCGGCAGCACGCCGCGGGAGTGGCGGGCGAGCTTCTTGCGGAGAAATCCTGCCCGGGCGGCACGGGCGAAGCTTCTCGCCTGGCAGCCGGAACGACTCATCATCGCCCACGGCGAATGCGCTCGGACCGGCGCGACACCGATCCTCGAGCGGGCCCTGGCCTGGATCTAGCCCTGCGTCGCCTGGCGGCCTAGGCGCCAGAGACTTCCGGCAGGTGGATCAGCTCGCGCAGGGCTTCGACGCGGAGGTCGCCGTCGATCCCGTAGCCGATGAAGCGGATGCGGGCGGCCGCGGCCGCATCGCGGTCGAAGCGCGAGTCGCCCACCATCAACGCCTGCTCGGGTTTCACGCCGAGCCGTTCGCAGGCGACGAGCAGCATGCCCGGATCGGGTTTTTCGGGCGCGTCGCTGGTGCCGACGACCAGGTCGGGCTCGATGGCGGCGCCGCGGATCGTTTCGCGGGCCAGGGCCGTTGCGGTGTTGGTGACGACGGCGTGGGCGATCCCCTTGTACTCGAGCGCGTTCAGGACGGGGCCGGCCTCGGGGTTCACGATCACGTGCCGCGCGTGGTCAAGGAAGTGGGCGTCGAAGTAATCGAGGAGCGCCTGGGGTGACGTGCCGGGGAAGAACTGCTTCGCGTCGGCCTCGACGCCCTGCCCGAAGCTCACATCGTACTCGTCGCGCGCAAGCACCGGGTGGCCGAACTCCCGCGCAGCTGCACAGAGCAGGTGATACCAGGCATCGCGGCTGTCGATGAGGACGCCGTCGAGGTCGAAGAGCACAGCTTTGAGCATCGGGGACGTATAGAATGGGCGGGCCTTCCGAGCCAGTAGCCGGCGCCGGGAGGGCGAGGGATCTATTGAGCCAAAGCGCGAACGCACACGCCCCCGAGGATCCGCGGCTCAACCTCAGACGCAAGATCATTTTCGGCAGCGGCGACTTCACGGTGAACACCGCCCTCGCCTCGCTCTCGATGGTCTACACGCTCTACTTCCTGACCCAATACGCCGAGCTGCGGCCGGCGCTCGCGGGCCTGATCCCGCTCATCGGCCGCACCGTCGACGCCTTCACCGACCCCCTGATGGGCCGGCTCTCCGACCAAACGCGCTGGCAACTCGGCCGGCGGCGCCCCTACTTCCTGTTGGGCGCGATCCCCTTCGGCGTTTCCTTCGCAATGCTCTGGGCGTCCTCGCCGGCCGAGACCCAGCAGATGCGCTTCCTCTACTACACCGGCTGGTACATCCTTCTCTCCCTTTCGATGACGGTGCTGTCGGTCCCCTACCTCGCGCTCATCCCCGAAATGGCGCGCAGCTACGACGGCCGCACCGGGCTGAACGCCTTCCGGAGCGGCGGAGCCATCATCGGCATCTTCGCCGCGATCTCGATCCGTCCCATCGCCACCGCCCTCGGCGGCGGCGAAGCCACACCGGACTCCTTCGCACTCACCGCCATCGGCTACGGCGTGGTGATGTGCCTGCCCTGGTTCCTGGTCTACGCCAACACCTGGGAGCAGCCCGAGTTCCAGAGCCGTGAGAGTGTGGTCCCCCTGCGCGAGGCCATCGGCTTCCTGCTGCAGCACAAGGCCTACGTCCAGCTGATGGGCCTCTACCTGACGAGCCGGATCGCGATGGATCTGATCGGGGTCGTGTTGATCCTCTACTTCACCCATGTTCTCGGGCGGAGTTCGGACTTCGAGATCACCATGGCGTGCTTCCTACTCGTGTTGATCGCCGCGCTGCCGTTCTGGCTCGCAGTCTCGCGGCGCATCGACAAGTCTCACGCCTTCATGATCGGGGCTTGCTGGTGGGGCATCGGGAACCTCGGGTTCCTCTTCGCACAACCCGATTGGCCACGCTGGGTCATGATCGGCCTCGCGCCCCTGGTCGCCATCGGCTACTCGGCCGCCGACCTCATGCCCTGGGCGATGGTGGGCGACGTCGTGGACGAGGACGACCTGAACACCGGGGAGCGCCGCGAGGGCATCTACAACGGATTCTTCACGTTCCTGCGAAAGCTCGCCGGCGCGTTGGCCGTCTTCATGGCGGGCCTGGTTCTCGACGCGGCTGGCCTCCCGGAAGGCCGTGGCGTCGCCGCCCCCGAATCCGCGGTCACTGCAATCCGCTGGCTGGCGTCGGTCGGCACGAGCGTGCTGGTGCTCTCGGCGGTCTTCATCGCGCGCGGCTACCCGCTGACACGCAAGCGCCACGACGAAATCGTGGCCCTGCTCGAAGCGCGCAACGCTCAGGATCGCGCGGTCTAACCGAGCCCGGCCCCCGAGAACGTCTCGCCGATCAGCTGCCCCACGCCCGGGTCGAGCATGAACGTCATGTGCGCGCCGTGATACCAGTGGATGCGCGGCTCGCCCCAGTGACGCCAGAGGTCGGCGACCTGGTCGGGCGGCACGAGCCGATCGGCCGTCCCGGCGAAGATCGCGCGGTGCTCCTTGGGGACGCGCGGCTCGAGAGACAGGGGCGAGATCACCTTCAACACGTCTTCGGCGATGGACTGTTCCATCCCGGCATGCTCGACGCTCATCAGCTCGAGCGGCGCGCCGTGGCGCCACATGAGCCGCGAGAAGTCGACCGCGGGGATGCCCGCAATCGCACACGCCAGGTCGCCATCGAGGCTCGC
>JAFDDA010000103.1 GCA_019311105.1 Deltaproteobacteria bacterium | reverse complement strand
CCCGTGCCGCCTTGCGATCTGCCGCGCGTCCCTCGCGGACCAGCAGATGGGCCAACACCTCGTGGGAGCTGTGCGCGTTGCCGGGTTCCGGGTCGTCATGCCAGTTCTCGGCCTTGGCGCGGGTGTCCGTTCCGAGGCCACCGCTCTGCACGATGGCGCGTTGGAAGAGGCCTGCGGCCCGGGGCGAAAGCATCAGGCTGAAGACGTTCGAGCCGCCGGCCGACTCGCCGAAGATCGTCACGTTGCGCGGGTCGCCGCCGAACGCGCCGATGTTGCGCTCGACCCATTCCAGAGCACGGACGAGGTCGAGGGTTCCATAGTTCCCCGAGCGGTCGTCGGCCGTGGTGCCATCGTCGCGCAGGGCCGGGTGCGAGAACCAGCCGAACACCCCGAGCCGGTATTGCGCCGTCACGACGATCACCTGGCCCTCGACGGCCAGACGGCTGGCGTCGTACAGAACGGTGTCGCCGACGGTGTTGCCTCCGCCGTGGATCCAGAGCATCACGGGGAAGCGCCCGCTTGCGGTGGGCACGGCATCGGCGGCGATCGCGGGCGCGAACACGTTCAGCGTGAGGCAATCTTCGCTGCCGCTGCGTTCACCGGAGTCGGCGCCGTCCCGGGCCCCGGCGGGGCCGGCGAACTGGACGCACGAGGGGCCGAAGGCCACGGCTTCCAGCGTCTCGTCGCTCGGTTCGGGCGGCCGGGGCGCGCGCCAGCGGAGTTCGCCGACCGGGGCCTGGGCGAAGGGGATGCCGAGCCAGACGTGGGCGTCGGCTTCGGTGTGGGCGAAGCCCTGGACGGCCCCCTGAGCGAGCGTGCGAAGCGTCTCGTCCTCGAGGTGGCCCGTGAGTTCCGCGGGGCGGCAGCCGAGTGTGGGGAGCGAGAAGAGCGCGAGGGCCAGAAGGATCGGGGTCACGTGCGTCATGCCGCGCACGTTAGCGCGGCACCGAACAGCGCCCTTCCAACCCTTCGCCAGCGATCGTATCATGGGCCCCGCTGCGAAACGCGGGGCCGACGCTCCGCTGGAGACGCCATGAAGAGCCATCAGGCCGTCGAGTACGGCAAGCCCCTCGAACTCATCGAAACCGCGACGCCGGAGCCCCAAGGCTCAGAGGTCCTGGTGCGCGTGGAGGCTTGTGGCGTCTGCCACAGTGACGTCCACCTCTGGGAGGGCTCCTTCGACCTCGGTGGCGGCAACCGGCTCGATGTGACGCGCGGCCGCACGCTGCCCTTCACCTTCGGTCACGAGATCGTGGGGGAGGTCGTGGCGCTTGGCCCCGATGCGCAAGGCGCGACGCCGGGCGAGCGGCGGGTCGTCTACCCCTGGATCGGCTGCGGCGCCTGCGCGACGTGCTCGTCGGGCGAGGAGCATCTGTGTCCGGCTTCCCAGGCCCTGGGTGTCGGCCGCGCGGGTGGCTACGCCGACCACGTCGTCGTGCCCGATGCGCGTTACCTGTTCGACGCGGGCGATGTCCCGGTCGGATTGGCGGGCACCTACGCCTGCTCTGGCGTCACCGCCTACAGCGCGCTCCGCAAGGCGGAGTCGCGGGCCACGGGGCGCCAGTTGCTCATCATCGGTGCCGGCGGCGTCGGGATGGCGGGTCTCGCCATCGCCCGCGAGATCATCGACGCCGAGATCTGGGTGGCGGACATCGACCCGCAGAAGCTCGACGCCGCGCGAGAGGCCGGTGCCGACCACGTCGTCGACACCCGCGACGCCGAAGCGGTGAAGAGCGTCATGAAGGGCACGGGTGGTGGCGCAGCGGCTGCGGTCGACTTCGTGGGCGCAGAGTCGTCCGCCGCGTTTGGTTGGAACACGCTGGCGCGCGGTGGGAAGCTCGTCATCGTCGGGCTGTTCGGCGGCTCGTTTTCCGCGCCGTTGCCCTTCTTCCCGATCAAGTCGGTGACCGTGCAGGGGAGCTACGTGGGAAGCCCCGGCGAGATGGGCGAGCTGATGGAACTCGTGCGCTCGGGCCGGATCCCGCCGATCCCCGTCGAGACGCGCCCGATCGCGGACGTCACGCGCACCCTCGAAGACCTGCGCGCGGGCCGCATCGTCGGACGCGTCGCGGTCCGGCCATGAGCGCCGAGGACGCGGGCCAGAACAGCGACCCGGCACGCGAGCGAATCGTCGAGGCCTTCACCGAGCGCGCGGGCCTGCTCGGGCCGCGTTCGGTGGTGATGGCCGAGCTGGCCACGGAGCTCGGCATCAGCACCCGGACCCTCTATCGGCACTTCCGGTCGAAGTCCGACCTCATGACCGAGGTGATCACGCGGTTCGCCGAAGACGCGACGAAGAAGCAGGAGTCGCGCTTCGCCCGAAACCTGAAACCCCGCGAGCGGATCTTGGAGACGGCCTATGGCTGGCTCGACGACCGGGCTCGCTTTTCCGCCGTCTTCTGGAAGGAGGCGCACCAGCAATACCCGGAGGCCGTCGCCGTCTGGCGGGCGACTCAGCGTGTGCTGCTCGCAACGGCACGAGAACGGGTGCTGCTGGACCTGCGAGAGGATCTGCCGCCCGACCTCGCACTCTCCCTGCTCTTCGCCGCCATCGACCACGCGGCGGACCCGCGTCGTTGCGATCGCCTCGGGCTCTCGCGCCAGGAGGCCGTGACCCACGCCGCCGAGGTCTGGGCCCGCGGCGCGTTGCGGCGCCCGGTGCTGCGCGTGGTAGGCGAAGAGGGCTAGGGCGCGGCGCGAATCTCACTGCGCGCCGGAGTTCCGGGCAGGGTGCCGAGGTTCCGGCCCAGCCGGATCGGGACATCCGGGCGGCGCGGGTCGAAGAGCACGAAGTCCGGCAACCCGTCGTCGTCGAGATCACCCGCCTGGATCCGTCCGTTCGTGTCGAATCTTTGGCGTGCGACGCGTTTCGCGAAAGGTGCGTCTTCGGCACCGAGATAGACCTCGAGGGCCTTGCCGTTGCCGGAGAGCAGCAAGTCACGCAGGCCGTCGCCGTTCCAATCCGCCGCGACGTTGCCGAGGAACCCGCGCGGACGAAACGTCTCGAAGCTGAACGGGATGGAAAACTTCCTCTCATAGCTCGCGCGCTCGGCGAAGGGCCCGCCTTCGGCGCGGCGCCGGATCGCCACGTGGACGTCGACGGACCGCGTGAGGAAGATCTCCGCGAGCTCCAGCGCGCTCAGGGGAATGCGGGCCGAGATCAACTCGACCGCACCGTCGCCGTCCAGGTCGACGAGTTCCTCGGTGACGAAGCCTCCCTCGGTGACGAAGCGCTGGTCGGCCTCGGCGAGGTTCCACTCGCCCCCGCGGTTCAGGTGGATCGAGGTCTCGGCCCGGGCGTCGAGCAGGCCTTCGCTGGCGTGGGCGAGCAAGAGATCGGCGCGGCCGTCGCCGTCGAGGTCGCCGGTCGTGGCACGCACCGAACCCGAGCCGCGCACGTGATCGCCGGGAGAAAGACGCCGCAACGCCACCACCTGGTCGGGCCGAGGCGGCAGCTCGCCTCCGGCGCGTTGCCGGAAGATGTGGATCGCATGGCGCTGGGTCGCGATGACGTCGGCCAACCCGTCGCCATCGACGTCGCCGAACTCGATGCGCGGCTGGTCGAGATAGACCTCGAACTCGTTCTCGCCGATGAGCGGGCCCGGCCGAGGCGGGATGAAGTAGTTGGCGCGCGCATCGAGCTCGAGCCGCGCCACGATCGCGCCCGACGGGAGCGCCACGATCAACTCCGACAACCCGGGGATCGTGAGATGTGGCCCCCCAGCGAGGCCGGTGCGGGCCAGGATCATCGGATCGAGGCCGCGCTCGTCCGGAGCGATGGCCGCAGTCGGCCCGCCGGCATCGACGTGGCGCCAGGTCGCGGTGCGGCCACGAAACGACAACCGCGACACCCGGTCGCGTCGCAGCAACAACAACTCTTCGGGCCCACCGGGCTCCAGGGTCGCCACGTCGTAGGCGGCGGCGTCAGGCGGCAGGGGCAGCACTGCGTCCGCGGCGAGGCCGAACCCCCCATCCGCACGCTGGTAGCGGACGTGGATCTCGCGCCTTTCGTCGGGCGGGATGCCGCGGAAGATCACCGCCAGCAGGTCCGTGCGCCCATCGCCGTCGAGCTCCGCCAGCCTGGCGGCGACGGTTCGGCCCTTCACCGGAAGCTCGCTGAGCGCGAAGGGCGCCTCGGCATGGGCCGACGCACCGAGCAGGCCTGCACCGAGTGCGAGCGCGACGGCCCGCGCCGACGATCCGACGTGTCTCTTCATGCGCCACGAGTCTACCGCGGCTGCTAGGGTGTCCGAGCGCGCGGGGATCCGAACGAAACATGGGCGACTTCGAGCACGACACTCGGGTGCGTGGCGGCGACGGCCGCTACCAGGCCACGCTCTCCAAGGATTGGGAAATCTGGGGGCCCAACGGCGGCTACCTGGCCAGTATCGCCCTGCGGGCGGTGGGCCAGGAGGCGAAGGTCGCGCGGCCGGCGAGCTTCTATGGCCATTTCCTGTCGGTGGCCGACTTCGGTGACGTGGATCTCGAGGTCGTGCCGGTCCGCATCGGACGACGCTCCGAAGCGTTCCGCGTCTCGCTCACCCAGGCGGGCAAGCCCGTGTTCGAAGGCATGGTTCGCACCGCCGCCGAGGCCCAGGGGCTCGACCACCTCGACTGCAGCCCGCCGGACCTTCCGCATCCCGAGACCTTGAAGACCTGGGCCGAGATCGCGGCGGAGAAGGGCGTCGAGCGCGACGGTCCGAGCTTCCCGTTCTGGGACAACATCGAGGGCCGCGAGTCGGACCCGAGCCGGGTCGGCAGGCCGCGCGAGCCGGGCCCGCCGCGCCTTTCCGAGTGGTATCGCTTCCGACCGCGCGCGACGTTCGACGACCCTTGGGTCGACGCAGGCCGCTACGTCGTCATCGTCGACACGCTGTCGTGGCCCGCAGCGGTTCAGCCGCACTTCCCCACGGAGTTCACCGCGCCGAGCCTCGACGTGATGGTCTGGTTCCACGACGTCGCGCCCACCGAGCCCTGGCTGATGGCCGACCACGTTGCGCCCATCGGACACGGCGGGCTGATGGGCACACACGGCCGCGTCTGGACGCCCGACGGAAGGCTGTGCGCGAGCGGCGGCTCGCAGCTCTTCTGCATCCCGCCGCGTTCGTGACGCCTCAGAGGAGAGTCGCCAGCGGGTCGACGACGCGCCGGTAGCTCGCCACGTCGTCGTAGCGAACGCCTTGGATGAAGCGCGTTACGCCGAGGGCCGCGAGTTCGTCGAGCTGATCGCGGGCCCGGGCGGGGTCGTCGAGTGCGACGCCTCCGAAGGCGACGATCTCGGGCATGGGCTTTCCGGCTTCCTCGGCGAGCGCACGCAAGCGGCCCGCCGCCGGTGCGAGCTTCGCCGGGTCCGAGGTCATCGGCAGCCAGCCGTCGCCGAAGCGAACCGTCCGGCGCAGCGCGTGCTCGCCGGCGCCACCCACGTAGATCGGTGGCCGCGGGGGGCGCGGCAAGAAGAGCAGGGGCTGACCGTTCTCCTCGACCTCGTCCGCGGCGAAGCAGCGGTGCAACAGGTCGAGGCTCGCGTCGGTGTCGCGTCCGCGCCGCCGCCGGTCGGCACCTACGGCGCGGAACTCTGGCTCCATCCATCCCACCCCGACACCGAGCAGCAGCCGCCCGCCGGAGAACTCCTGGACCGTGGCCACGGCCTTGGCCGTGGGAAGGGGGCGCCGGTAGGGGAGGATCAGCACGCCCGTGCCGAGCCGGATGCGTTCGGTGCGCCCGGCCAGGTAGGCGAGCGTCGTCAGCGGGTCGGTGTAGCGGCCGCCGGAGCCCTCGGCGTCGTCCGGTGGGATGGCCAGATGGTCGGTGATCCAGAGCGACTCGAGCCCTGCGGCATCCGCGGCCTCGGCGCAAGCCACGAGGGTCTCGGGCTGCGATTGCGGGCCCATGTTCCGAAGTGTGATCCCGATCTTCATGGGGGCTCCCATCTCACTAGAGCGGCCGAGGGTAACGGAACGCGGCGTCTCGTTTGTCACGACCCCGGCGCCTCCTATAATGGGCCATCGACTGACACATCAATCAATTGGGAGCCCCCCAGCCATGAATTTCGATTTTTCCGAGGATCAGAAGCTCGTCCAGAAGACGGCGCGCGACTACCTCGACGAGCAGAGCGGGCTCGACGTCTGTCGCGCCGTGCTCGAATCCGGCAAGCCCTATGACACCGATCTCTGGAAGGGGATCGCGGAGATGGGATGGCTCGGTGTGGCCGTCGACGAAGTGCACGGCGGCGCCGGCATGGGCTACCTCGAGCTCGTCCTGATCGCAGAGGAAGTGGGCCGCGCGCTCGCGCCCATCCCCTTCGCCTCGTCGGTCTACCTCTGCACCGAGGCCATCCAGCGCTTCGGCAGCCCCGAGCAGCAGAAGAAGTACCTGCCGCGTCTGGCCGCAGGCGAAGTGATTGGGACCGGCGCCTTCTTCGAAGGCCCCGGCGACCTCGACGCCTCGACCATCGAGCTGAAGCTCCAGGACGGCAAGCTCGACGGCGAGAAGTGGCCGGTCCCCGACGGCGACGTTGCGGGCCTCGCGGTGGCCCTCGCCCAGGACGGGCAGGGTCGTCTCTCCATGGTGCTGGTCGACCTCGAAGGCGACGGCGTGACGAAGACGTCGCTCGGGTCGATCGATCCGAGCCGCTCCCAGGCCAAGCTCCGCTTCGAGGCGGCGCCCGCCGAGGTGCTGGGCGAGGCTGGACACGGCTGGGATCAGACCGAGGCGCTGCTCGACCGGGCCGCCCTGCTGCTGGCCTTCGAGCAGATCGGTGGTGCCGAGCGTGCGCTCGAGATCACCAAGGAACAGACCATGGGTCGCTACGCCTTCGGGCGGCCGGTCGCGTCATTCCAGGCGATCAAGCACCGGATGGCCGACCTTTACTGCGCCATCGAGATCGCGCGCAGCAACGCCTACTACGGTGCCTATGCCCTGAGCAACGACCTGGCTGAGGAGCTGGCCGTGGCAGCGCCGTCGGCGCGTTCGGCTGCGAGCGACGCCTTCGACCTTGCGGGGCAGGAGATGATCCAGTTCCACGGTGGTGTCGGCTTCACCTGGGAGTACGACTGCCATCTCTTCTACCGGCGCGCGAAGGCGCTCTCGGTGGCGCTCGGCAGCCCCGCCGCCTGGCGCGAGAAGCTCGTCGCCCGGCTCGAAGCCCGCGAGGCGCAGTAGCCGCGAGGAAGAGGCAGGCCCACCTTCAACGCATTCCCGGAGCGCGCGGAGCGTTCCCGAAAAGGAAGACGTCATGGATTTCAACGACACACCCGAAGAAGCCGCGTTCCGAACCAAGGCCTACGCATGGCTTTCGGCGAACGCCAAGCTGCGCGATCCGAACGAGTACGTCGACATGCTCGGCGAGCGCGAGGACGACGCTGCCATTCAGGCTGCCAAGGACTGGCAGAGCAAGAAGTACGACGAGGGTTGGGCCGTCCTGACCTGGCCGAAGGAATTCGGTGGGCAGGGCCTGGGCCGGATGGAGAACGTCATCTGGAACCAGGAGGACGCGAAGTTCGCGACGCCGACGAACATCTACACGATCGGCCACGGGATGCTCGGGCCAACAATCATGGCTCACGGAACGCCCGAGCAGCAGAAGCGCTACATCCCGAACATGGCACGCGGCCAGGAGGTCTGGTGCCAGCTCTTCAGCGAGCCGGCCGCCGGTTCCGACCTGGCAGGCCTGCGTTCGACCGCCGTGCGCGACGGCGACGAGTGGGTGCTGAACGGGCAGAAGATCTGGAGCACGGGCGCCCACTACTGCGACTGGGGGATGGTCGTGGTCCGCACGGACCCGAACGTCGTCAAGCACGCGGGCCTGACGTACTTCATCGTGGACATGCGCTCGCCGGGCGTCGAAGTCCGCCCGATCAAGCAGATCAACGGCGGTTCGGCGTTCAACGAGGTGTTCTTCACGGATGTCCGGGTCCCGGCCGAGAATCGGCTCGGCGCCGAGGGCGACGGCTGGAGCGTGTCGTTGACGACCCTCATGAACGAGCGCGTGGCGATCGGCGCCGGCGCGGGTGCCGGCCGTTTCAAGGATCTGCTGCGCCTGGCGCGGCAGAGCCGCATGAACGGAAAGCCGGCCATCGAGGACAGCGCCGTGCGGCAAAAGCTCGCGAGCATCTACATTCGCTCGAAGGGCCTGCAGTACACCGGGATGCGGACGCTCTCCGCGCTGTCCCAGGGTGCGACGCCGGGCCCGGAGGGTTCGATCGGCAAGGCCGTCGGTGGGCCGCTCGCCCAGGAGATCGCGAGTTTCGCCATCGAGATGCAGGGTGCGGCGGGCGGGTTGCTGGACGAGGGCTCCACGCCCATGGAGGGGATGTGGCAGAACGCGTACCTGTCGTCGCCGGGCATGCGGATCGCCGGCGGGACGGACGAGATCCTGCGGAACATCATCGCCGAGCGGGTGCTGCGCATGCCGCCGGAGATGCGGGTCGACAAGAAGATTGCGTTCCGCGACGTGCCTACCGGACCGCCGGGCTCTTAGCCCGCACGGCCGCCTCGCGCAACTCGGTTTCCCTCGGGCGCATGCATCGATCATCTCGACGCATGCGCCCGACGCGTCTACGCTCCCGGCGTGACGACCGCGGAATCGACATCGGAGGCGACGACCGAAGGCGTGCACATCCACGTCTCCGCGCGCTATTCCGACGAACACTCGAGCCCGCTCTCGAACCATTGGTTCTTTCTCTACACGATCCGCATCCGCAACGACCGCCCCGAACAGGTGCAGTTGTTGTCGCGGCACTGGGTCATCACCGATGCCACGGGCGAGGTTCGTGAGGTCCAGGGCGAGGGAGTGGTGGGAAAGCAGCCGCTGATCCAGCCGGGCGAGGCTTTCGAATACACCTCGGGGTGCCCGCTCGAAACGCCTTTCGGCGAGATGGAAGGCACCTACCAGATGGTCCGCGAGGACGGCAGCTCCTTCGAGGCGCGGATCGGCCGCTTCCACCTGAGCGAACCCACCTCGCTGCACTAGAACCCATCTCACAAACCCCTTGGTCGCCAGACACTCGCCTTCGCCCCGATCTCTGCGTTGCGAAATCTCGCCGTGGCTGGCCAGGGCTGCGATTTCGCGCCTTGATCTCGTGCCGAATTCGAGCGTCTGGCTCGGTCGGGGTTTATGAGATGGGTTCTAGTGCCCGGGCGCCCTCAGCAACCGGCAACTATTCAGCTCGAGCCAGCGAACGGCCGATGGAGCGGGCATGGGAAAGCCCGCCTCGAACCCGCCCCGCGCGCTGATCCTCGCCGTCGCCCCCGATGAGCGACGTCAGCAGGCGATTGCTGCGCGCCTTGCGCCGGAGTTCGCCGTGCGGCCGGCTTCGTCGGCGGACCTCGGTGGCGCCGACAGCTGGGTGGACGCGCACGGCGCCGTGGTGTGGCTCGAGCCCGGCCACGATGCCCGCGAGCTCTCGGCCCTGCGTGACCTGCCGGCTGGCCGCGCCCTCATTCTGTTGATGGAGGACGAGGACGAAGATCGCCTCGATCTCGCCATCGAAACCCTGCGACCCCAGACCGTGCTCTCGACGGATGCTCCGGCGGCGGCGCTCCGGCTCTCGCTCGGCAACGCCCTGCCTTCGGAGAACGCCGGGGAAGGGGCGCGCCAAAACCACCGGCGCGCACCCGCGCTGCTCGGTGTCAGCCAAGCCATTCGCGACCTCATGGAGGAGGTGCGCCGCCTCGCCGCATCGAACATCCAGGTCCTGATCCTGGGCGAGACCGGGACGGGCAAGGAGCTCGTCGCGCGCGCCATCCACGAGCAGAGTCCGCGCGCCGGCCGTAACTTCGTTGCGGTCA
The DNA here is from genome assembly GCA_019311105.1 of Deltaproteobacteria bacterium. Classification (GTDB taxonomy): domain Bacteria; phylum Myxococcota_A; class UBA9160; order UBA9160; family JAFDDA01; genus JAFDDA01. The sequence continues at coordinate 4,006 of JAFDDA010000103.1, read as the reverse complement.
ACTGTGGCGCGCTACCCGACACCCTGCTGGAGAGCGAACTCTTCGGCCACGTGCGCGGAGCCTTCACCGGCGCCGATCGCGACAAGCGCGGCCTGTTCGAAGAGGCCGAAGGCGGGACCCTTTTGCTCGACGAAGTGGGCGACACCTCGCCGGCCTTCCAGACCAAACTGTTGCGCGTCCTCGAGGAACGGGAGATCCGGCCGGTGGGCGGCACGGAAACCCGCCGCGTCGACGTGCGGGTCGTCTCGGCGACCCACCGTGACCTCGCCGAGATGGTGACCGAAGGGACGTTTCGTCAGGATCTCCTCTATCGGCTGAACACCGCGGTCCTCTATGTCCCACCGCTTCGCCGAAGGCGTGTCGACATCCCGTTCCTGGCCCAGCACTTCGCCGAGGAATTCGGAGACGAGCACGCGCGCAAGATCCTGCTCGACGAATCCTTCCTCGACGGCCTCGCCCGCCAGGAGTTCCCCGGTAACGTGCGAGAGCTGCGCAATGCCGTGGAGCGAGCGATCGCGTTGACGGCTCCGGGCGAGCTGGTGGGCGAGACGCACCTGATGCGTGAGGCCGAGCACGTGCCGCCCGAAACGACCCAGGCGGGGACGCTTCGCGAGCGGCTCGATGCCGTCGAGCGCGATGCCCTGCGCGACGCTCTCGACCGCTTCCACGGCAACCGGACGCGGATGGCCGAGGCCCTCGGCCTCTCGCGCGTCGGGCTACGCAACAAGCTCCGACGCCACGGCCTCGACGAGGTCCACTGAACCCAGGCGCGATGTTCCCCCCGAGACGAGGCTGCGCCGGCTCGGTCTCTAGCTCTCGGTCCGGCTCGATACGGCGGGAAGGCGGCACGTTTCGGCGCCGATCTGTTCCGCGAACCGATCCGCGGCATCGGCCAGGGCACGCTTTCGCGCACGGGTCGGCTGAACGCCCGGCTCCCACCAGACCCGGCGCACCACGAGCTCGCCGTGGTCGCGCTCGAACTTCGGGTCGAGCCGGCCCACGAAGCGGTCGCCCTCGAGCAGCGGCAGGACGTAGTAGCCGAAACGCCGCTTCGGCGCGGGGACGAAGGCCTCGAAGCTGTACTCGAAACCGAAGAGGCGCAGGGCGCGTTTGCGGTCGCGAATCACCGGGTCGAACGGCGAGAGGAGCCGCATTCGCTCGGGCGCATCGGGCAGGCGTCTCGCACGCCGCTCCCAATCGGCGAAGGCGAACCCGCACCGCGGCTTGGAGCCGTCGGCACCCGCGACCTCGACTTCGACGATCTCGCCGTGTGCCGCTGCATCGCGACACCAGGCACGTACGTCGGCGAGCGGCACGGCGTCGAAGAAGTGCTGGATCTCTGATGCCGTTGCGAAACCGAGCCGTTCGAGGCCGTTGCGGCAAGCCCAGTCGAGCTGGGCCTCGGGCGCCGGCGTCGCCACCGAGGCCACCTCGGGCAGCCAGCGCTCGGTCAGGTCGTAGACCTTGGCGAAGCTCACCCGCTTTGCGATGGACAGCTCGCCCGTGCGCCACAGGAATTCGAGCGCCTGCTTCTGGGGTTTCCAATCCCACCACCCCTGGTTCTTGCGTGGGCTGGCGTGCTCGAAGTCGCGGCTCATGAGCGGGCCTTCGCGTTCGATGCGGCTGCGCACCTGCGCGATCACCTCCCGTGGCCTGGGCTTCGTACGTCTTGCGAGCCAACGCCCCCAGGGTCGGTCGGGCCGGTGGTAGCTCGCGAAGCGCGGCTTCCAGTGCGCGAACCACGCGACGGGAATGATCGATGCATCGTGAGTCCAGTGTTCGAAGAGGCTTCGATCGCGCTCGACGAGGCGTGTGAGCAGGGCGGGGCGGTAGCCGTCGAAGCGGCTCGCCAGGATGTGATGGTGCGCCCGCTCGACGATGTTGATGCTGTCGACCTGAACGAAGCCCATGGCTTCGATCTGGCGCAGCACGCTGGCCTTCGTCGCGCGGCGCGCGGGGTCGGCCAGAAGGCCCTGGCCGCCGAGCAGCATTTTCCGGGCGACTTCGACGGGCAGGAGGGGGCGGGCGGGCACGGCTGGATTCAAGCGCGGGCGTGGCCCGCCGCAACAGCCCGCGCTCGACGCCATGCGGATGCCGCGTTGCCACCTGGGGTGCAAACCCGGCTTCCGGCACCCAGGGCCTTGTGTTCCCGCGGGCTTGCGGGTGCCACCTGCCGGGCCCTTGCCGAGAGGGGTGCCGAAGATCGTCGCTTTCGCAGGGCGGTGCCGATCTCCTAACCCATTGAAATTGCTCGATTTCAGATCCGACAGCGGGCTGGCACGAGTGTTGCTCTATCACCACAACGTCGGGCGAAGGAGCCCGAGAACGAAAACCTGGGAAGGTGAGTTCAGAAAAGCAAGCAACGACGTGACGATGGCGGCCCGTGCGCGGGCCGAGACTCTCCAGGGGTGGCTCGGGTCTCGGTTGCGCACGGGCCACACTTTTAACGGCCCGGGTCCGCGATGGCGGACCCGGGCCGTGTCTGTTTCGACTCCGGGCCCCTCGCCTATGCTGGAGCGCCATGCAGGACGTCGCCTCGGTTCCTCTTGATGAGTTGGACATCGTCGGGCCCGCCACCTACGCGGCCGACGGCTACCCCCACGCGGCCTGGGCGCGGCTGCGCCGGGAAGACCCGGTGCACTGGGTCGAGCGCGGCATCGACAGGCCGTTCTGGGCGATCACCAAGCACGCCGACCTCATCTGGCTGTCGCGCCAGCCGAAGGCCTTCCTGAACGGCCCGCGGCTCGCCGTCTTCCCCGACTTCACGAACGAGCCCAACTCCAACGGGGACGACCCGTTCGCCCGGCATCTGCTCAACATGGACCCGCCCGACCATGCGGCCTTCCGCAAGGTCACGGCATTCCGGTTCACGCCACGCACGGTGAAGCGTCTGTTGCCGAGCGTCGAGAGCATCACGAAGGAGCTCCTCGATGAGGCGGCCGCCGGGGGCGAAACCCGCGACGGCGACTTCGTGAGCCTGTTCGCAGCGAAGCTCCCCCTGATCGTGTTGGCCGACCTGCTCGGCGTCCCCCGCGAAGATTGGGACCAGATGTTCCGCTGGACGAACCGGACCATCGGCTCCACCGACCCCGAATTCCAGGACACGGGCGAGGCGGGCGATGCGGCCAACGAGGCCCGCAACGCGCTCTTCCAATACTTCTGGGAGCTGGCGGAGAAGCGGCGCGCGAGCCCCCGAGATGACCTCGTGAGTGTCATTGCGAACGCGAAGATCGAGGGCGAGCACCTCCCGCCGCTGGAGCTGCTTTCCTACTACTTCCTGCTCGTGGTCGCGGGGAACGAGACGACCCGCAATGCACTCTCGGGCGGGTTGTTGGCTTTGCTCGAGAACCCGGCCGAGTTGGAGAAGCTGCGAGCGAACCGGGCGCTGGTGGACCCGGCGGTGGAGGAGATCCTTCGCTGGACTTCGCCCGTGATCCAGTTCTGCCGCACCGCCACGGACGATGTCGAGCTGCGCGGCAAGAAGATCCGTGCGGGCGACAACCTGTGCCTCTTCTATCCCTCGGCGAACCGGGACGAGGAGGTCTTCCCCGACGGCGACGCCTTCCGCGTGGACCGTCAGCCGAACCCTCACCTGGCGTTCGGGATCGGCGAGCACTTCTGCCTCGGGGCCAACCTGGCCCGGATGGACGTTGCCTTCCGCCATCTGGTGGCGCGCCTCGAGCACGTGGAACTCGCGGGCGAGGTCGAGCGGCTGCGCTCGAGCTTCGTGGGCGGGATCAAGCGCGTCCCGATCCGCTACCGACTGAGCGCCTAGCCGCTGGCGTCTACCCAGGCGCCGGGTCGATGTGCAAGAATCGACGCCATGCGCCCCCTCCGTTACGGCTATCGCCAGCTTCGCCACGCCTGGCGGCCGCTGCTCGTGGCGTTGCGCCGCCGACGGGGCCAGGGCGAGGTCCAGCGCAGCGTTCCGCTGCGACCCGAAGACCGCAGCGACCGGCGCCGCCGCATGCACGTTCTCGTGGATCTCATTCATGAGCGTCTTCCG
>JAFDDA010000028.1 GCA_019311105.1 Deltaproteobacteria bacterium | reverse complement strand
TCGTCGAAGGTCCACGGCGAACGCTGTCGACCCCTCGATCGGCCTGATGTCCACTCCAACTTCTTCGTCTTCGGTGGCGCGCCTAGGTTGCCTTGACCGTGAGCACCGAACACGGGGCGGTTCGTACCACCCGCTCCGCGACGCTCCCGAGCACTACGTGCTTGAGCCCCGTATTGCCCCGGGTTCCCATGATGATGAGGTCGGCCGAGAGCTTCTCGGCCTGGTCCACGACGGCAAGCGCAGCCGGTTCTTGCAGAACCACGCCGGTCGCCTCCACGCCTCCCGCAGAGAGCTTCTTGACGGCTTCGTCCACGCGAGCCCTGGCCTGAGCGCGGAGTTCTTCGTAGAAGCCTGTGGGGAGCGAGTAGCCGCCCGCCATCGGCGAGACGACCGGGACGTCCACGTGGTAGGCATGGAGGACGACGATCTTTGCGCCACCAAAGGCTTTGGCGACATCGGTAGCCGTATCAAGGGCCTTCTCTGCATCGGCTGAGAAGTCGGTGGGAACTAGAATCGTATCGACCTTCACTTGGGTTGCTCCATGTGTTGTGACGTTACTCGTCTCGGGCCTCGCAACTGCTGCAGGCGAGCTCGGTGCGCAGTCATGCTTGAGCCTGATGGAACCCGGTGGGGTCTCCATAGTCAAGGAAGTTGGAGTAGCGAGCATGCGTCCCGAGAGTGCGTCTGGCGTGTTTGATAGGGCACCAGTACTGCTCGGACCTGGCGGCGACCTCGCGCGCGTAGGCCAGGACGCCGTTTGCGTAGCCGCAGAATGCGCAGTTCAGCTTCTCGACGGCGTTCAGATAGGCCAGGCAGTGCCGGTCAACTGCGATGAACGCCGAACGGTCCACTTTGGAGATTCGGTAGAGAGGGAAGCAGAGTGCCTGGTAGGCCGATAGCGAAAGGTCCAAGAGCGCGATGGGCAGGACCATCGCGTAAATCACCGGAGCAGAAAGCAGGTTCCTGAACTCGCTCTTGCGAAGCCACTTGGCGAGCCCGAGTCGAAGGCGCTTGTGGCAGATAGGGCATTCAAGCTGAGTTTTCGCTCGAGGACCGGGTATGGGCGTTATGTCAAACCCTTACGGGGAGCCCCGCGACGGGGCGTGAGCCCGTCGGGCAGACAGAGCCGGCCCGCGTCATCGATGGTAACACCCGTATCCACGAAGGTGCTCATCAGGATGTTCATCACCCGCTGCGTGATCCAGCGCATCCGCATCCTCTCGGCTTCTCGGCCGTCAGTGACTCTTCTGGGTGTCCGCTGCGCGCTCGGCGGCGTGGCGCAGCTCGGCGAAGCTCTCGGCCAGATCCTCGATCAGGTCGTGGAGGTCGGGCACGCCGTCCCAGCAGGCGTTCAATCCCCAGCACAGATCTCCGGCATAGCTGAACAGCGCGATCCCGAGCCCCTGGCCGCGGAAGAGCGGCACCACGGGGTAGATGTCGGTCATGCGCGACTCGAGCAGATAGAGCGGGCGCGGCGGGCCCGGGACGTTGGTCACGACCATGTTGTAGGCGCGCTGACTCGCCCCGAGCTGCACGAAGCTCACGATCAGGCTGGTGAAGGTGTGGTCGCCGAGCTCCTCGATGATCTCGGCGCCCTTCACGAGGCGCGAGCCCTTGAGCTCGCCGAGGCTCTCGCGCGTCGCCTCGAGCCGGCGGACCGGATCGGTCTCGTGGATGGGGATCTTCGCGAGGAAGTTCACCACGCGGTTGCCGGGCACGCCCTGCTCGCTGCGCTGGCGGATGCTGACCGGCACCATCACGCGAAAGCGCGTGTCCTCGTCTACATGCATGCCGCGGCGGACGAGGAAGCGGCCGACCGCGCCGGCCACCGTGGTGAGCACGACGTCGTTCAAGGTGCCGCCGAGGTGCTTGCGGATCGCGCTCACCTCCTCGATCGACGTCCGCGTCCAGTCGAAGCGGCGATACGGGCCGAGCTCGGGGTTCAGCGGCGTGTCTGTGGTGCCGGAGAGGCCACCGCCGATCGCTTCGCCCACGGCGGCGAGAGTCTCTCGCGCGTTCTCGAGGGTCTCGACCGGGTGGCGCAAGGCGCCGGGCGCTCCGCGGATGGCCGCGAGGGGCAGCGATGCACGCCGCCAGATCTCGTCGGCGACCAGCCGGCTGTCCGGCGGCGGCGGGCGCGGAATCCACTCGTGCGGCTCGGGCCGCGGCGCGTCGGGCTCGAGCCGGAGCAGCGCACCCATCAGGTCCACGCCCGCGATGCCGTCGACCATCGCGTGGTGTGCCTTCACGATCAGGGCGAACTGGTCGTCCTCGAGACCCTCGACCACCCACATCTCCCAGAGCGCCTTCCCGCGGTCGAGCTTCTGGGAGAGGATCCGGCCGGCCAGACGCTTGAGCTGACGCTCGTCGCCCGGCGGCGGAAGCGCAGTGTGCCGCACGTGGTAGACGAGGTTGAAGCGCGGGTCGTCCACCCAGACCGGGTGGTCGAAGACGGCCATGCGCTCGAGGCGCTGGCGGAAGCGCGGGCTCTCGTGGAGGCTGATCTCGACGTAGCTGCGGATGCGATCGATGTCGACGCCGCCGCTCGGCCCGCGCAGCGGCTCGGCCTCGAAGCGCGCCACCGCGCCCACGTGCATGTGGACGTTGGCGTCCTCGATCTCGAGGAAGGTCGCGTCGACCGCACTCAGCCGTTCGTAGTGCGAGTAGGAAATGGCCCGTCCTCCGCGTCTCCCCAGCCTACCGACACGCTGCCCGCGCGACCATCGCGTTGTTGGATTCTGCCCGCCTCAGAGCCCAGATCGGCGCTTCACACTGTGGCAGAGCGTCGCATAGAAGGCTGTCCGGGCGGGTTCGAGGCCGAAATCGCCAGCGCCTTGGGGGCTTCCGAGGCCCCATCAGGCCGGTCGCCGACTGGCGAGTCCGAGCCCGGTCAGCGTTCCTCGACCTCCCGCTTCGCGACGTCCGACGACACCACCGTCCCGGCCTCGCGCCGCAGCAGCCGCTCGGCGTCCTCGAGGCTACCGATGGCCGCGAAGCGCCCGGGCGTGAGGGCGAAGCGTTGCGCGGCGCGCACCTTCGGGCCCATCGTCCCGGGGTGGAGCGAGAGCGCGTCGCACTCGCGCGGCGGGATCGCCCGGATCAAGCGGCGCGCGGGCTCGGGCCAGTCTTCGTAGACCCCTGGGACGTCGGTCAGCAGAAGCAGCGCGTCGGCGCCGAGGCGGGTCGCCAGCAGCTCAGTCGCGAGATCCTTATCGATCACGGCTTCGACCCCGTGAAGCGCCCCGCTCGCATCCTCGACGACGGGGATGCCGCCACCCCCAGCGCAGATCACCACCACGCCCAGATTCACCAGGATCTCGATCGTGCGCAGCTCCCGGATCTCGCGCGGGTCCGGTGAGGGCACGACGCGACGGAAGCCGCCGCGATCTTCTCTCAGCTCCCAGCCGCGCTCGTCCGAAAGGCGCCGCGCTTCGGCCTCGGGATAGACGGGCCCGATCGGCTTCGACGGGCTCGCGAAGGCCGGGTCATCCGGGTCCACCAACACCTGGGTGAGTAGCGTTGCGACCTCGCGCCCGGGCAGCCGATTGCCGAGCTCCTGGTCGATCCAGTATCCGATCATGCCCTCGGTCTCGGCGTCGAGGACGTCGAGCGGCATCGTGCCTCCGGACTGGAGCGCCAGCAGACCCACCTGCGGACCGTTGCCGTGGGTGACCACCAGGTCGTGCTGGCTCGCGATGGCGGCCAGCGCTTCGGCTGCGCGCCGCACGGCTGCACGCTGGTGCTCGACGTCGAGCGGCTCGTCAGGCCGCGCGACTGCGTTGCCTCCGAGCGCCGCCACAACCCGCACGGCTCCCCCTAGCCCAAGCCGCGCTCGGCCAGGAACGCATCGATGCGATCGGCGAGGCCGGGCGACGTCGCGTCGCGATACTCGTAGCGAGCGCGGACCACCGGAATCGCGAGCGAGAGCAGTGCGGCCAGGTCGAGCGGTGAGCCCGAGACCACGACCTCGGCGCCGCTCGCCTCGATGGTGTCGCGCAGGGCGGCCCGCTGCTCGGGACCGTAGCCGACCGCCGGGAGCACACGGCCGAGGTGGGGGTACGCGTCGTAGACGCGCTGGATGGCCGGCGCCGCCGTCGGCCGCGGATCGAGGATCTCCGCCCCGGCGGCGCTGGCCGCCACGAAGCCCGCGCCGTACGCCATGCCGCCGTGAGTGAGGGTCGGACCGTCGTCCACCACGACGGTTCGCCTCCCGCGCACCGCCCCGGGATCCTCGAGCACGACGGGAGAAGCCGCCCGGACGATCTCGACCTCGGGGCGGAGGGCGCGCACGCCCTCGATCACCCGGTCGACGTCCGCTTCGCCCGCGGCGTGGACCTTGTTGACGACCACGAGGTCCGCCATCCGCAGGCACGCCTCGCCCGGATGATGGGTAGCCACCTGATCGGGCCGTAGCGCGTCCACCAGCACGATGTGCAGATCGGGGCGCAGGAACGGGAAGTCGTTGTTGCCCCCGTCCCAGAGGACCAACTGCCCTTCCTTTTCGGCCTCGACCAGGATGGCGGCGTAGTCGACGCCGGCGAAGATGACCCCGCCTGCTTCGACGTAGGGCTCGTACTCCTCGCGCTCCTCGGCCGTGCAGTCGGCTGCGTCGAGATCGGCTCCGGTCGCGAAGCGCTGGACCCGCTGGCGCGCGAGGTCTCCGTAGGGCATCGGGTGGCGCAAGACCGCGGCGCGCAGGCCGCGCTCGGCCAGACGCCGAGCCACGAAACGGGCCGTCTGCGACTTCCCGCAACCCGTTCGGACCGCCGAGACCGCGATCACCGGGAGCCGCGAGGCGAGCATCGTGCGCCGCGGCCCGGGCATGGAGAAGTCCGCGCCGCTCGCGAGCGCACGGGAGGCGAGATGCATGGCCTCCGCATGGGGCAGATCGCTGTAGGCCAGCACCACCTCGTCGACCTGCTCACGAGCGCAGAAGGCTTCGAGATCCGATTCGGGCAGGATGGGGATGCCATCGGGATAGAGCGGGCCCGCGAGCTCTGTGGGATACCGCCGACCCTCGATCCCGGGGATCTGGGTCCTGGTGAAGGCTAGGACCTCCACGAGGGGGTCCTCCCGATACAAGACGTTGAAGTCATGAAAGTCGCGGCCGGCGGCGCCCAGGATCACGACCCGTCTGCGAAGCTCGGGAGGCATGGCGCAACCATAGGCCCGCTCCCAGCGGATGGCAGGGGTGAGCGGACGAAAGCCGATTCCGAGAGCAACGGCGCGAGCCCTGAGTCGGGCCGGAAATGGCCGGCCCGCTGGCAGCTCACAGTGATGAAGTGCCGGCATGGGAAACTTCACATGAGGCCGCCTCGCGGCGACGAGGTCACTCGCCTCGCTTCGCAACCCGTCGAGAAGACGGATCACCGGGGCTTCGACGCCTACGCGGCGGGCGGGACACCCACGCAGGAGCACGGCGCCTCGCCCCGCACGGCGAGGCGCAGGAAGTCGGCCTCGGTGAGGATGCCGATCACCCGTCGCTTCTCGTCCACGACGACCAGCGAGCTGCGCTTCGTACGGAGCATGTGGCGGGCCGCCTCGGCGGCACAGCAGTCGGCCGAGACCGTGTCGACGCGCTCGCTCATGAGCTCACCCACGGTGACGTCCCCCTCGGGCGTGCTCCCCGAGCCTGCGCCCGATCCGGCGTGGCCCAGGAGATACCACCGGGAGACGAGCCCTTCGAGCTCGTCCTTCTCGTTCACGATGGGCACGTGGCGGATGCGACGCTCGTTCATCATCTCGAAGACGTCCGCGGCCAGACGGTCGGCGGTCGCGACCAACGGGCTCGGAGTCATCAGATCCCCGATGCGATCAGAGAGCTGGCAGGGCTGTCGCGCTTCCATCGGAACCTCTCGTGAAGTCGCCTTCTCTTCGACCGATTTCGGGTCGAAGTTGAACGCCCGCGACGAGATGGAGCGGAGAGATCCCGGACGGGACTACTTGGGATTACGTAGATGCCTTCGCCCGTCGCTCTCGCCCGACTCAGCCCCCGCCGCCGATCAATGCGAGGCTCAGCGCGGGCCAATATGTGATCAGGAGCACCGTGGCCAGCAGGATCAGGAAGAAGGGCACCGTGGCGCGATAGACCTCGATCACCGGCCGCTCGAAGCGGTAGCTCGCGATGAAGAGGTTCATGCCCACGGGCGGCGTGATGTAGCCGATCTGCATGTTGGCCAGGAAGATGATCCCCAGATGCACGGGGTGGATCCCATAGCTGACGGCCACGGGCAGGATGATCGGCACGACGATCACGAGCGCCGAGAAGATGTCGAGCATCATCCCCAGTGCGAGCAGGAAGAGGTTCAGCAGGATGAGGAAGGTGAGGCGGCTGTCGATGTGGGCGCGGATGAACTCGAACAGCCGCATCGGGACTTCCGTGTCGATCATGTAGTTCGTGGAGGCCAACGACGCGCCGAGGATGATGAGGATGGCGCCGACCAGCACCATCGATTCGCGCATCACGGCGGGGAGCCGCGAGAGCGGGATCTCGCGGCGGATTCCGACCTCCACCACCAGCACGTAGAGCGCTGCGACCGCGGCCGCCTCCGTGAGCGCGAAGGCCCCGCCGTAGATCCCGCCCAGCACCACGATGGGGAGCGGAATCTCCCAGATCGAGTCGCGCAACGCTGCGCGCGCCTCTTGCCACGAAAAGACGCGCCGCTCCTCGCTGCTTCCACGAGCCTGCCACACGCTCCACAGGGAGAGTGCCACCACCATGAGGAGCCCGGGGAGGAGCCCGGCGGCGAAGATGTCGTCGATCCGGACGGGCTGATCGAGACCCATCTGCTGCGCCACGACGCCGTAGAGGATGAGTGGAAGCGCCGGCGCGAACAGCAGACCCAGGCTGCCCGACGTGGTGACGAGTCCGAGGCTGAAGCGCTCGGGGTAGTCCGCGCGCACCAGCGCCGGGTAGAGCAGTGCGCCGAGCGCGACGATGGTCACCCCCGAAGCGCCCGTGAACGCGGTGAACAGCGCGCAGCTGACGAGCGACACGATGGCCAGGCCGCCGCGCAGCCCACCGAGCCATGCGCGCGTGAGGCGCACCAGGCGATCGGGCGCCCCGGTCTCGCCCAGCAGGTAGCCGGCGAAGGTGAAGAGCGGGATCGCCACCATCGCCGGGATCTCGGCCAGGCGATAGATCTCGATGGCCGCCACCGAGAGGTCGATCCCCTCGCGGTGGAAGCCGAGCAACGCACTGGCGGCGATCACGGCGAACAGCGGCGCGCCGAGCAACGCCAGCACGAGGAGTACGAGCGCCGTCGCGATCATGACGACCCGACCCCGGCGCTCGTCCCTTCGTCGGCGTCGTCGCTCCGGAAGAGGGCGAGCAGATCCGAGACGGCGAGTCGCAGATAGCGCAGCGCGATCAGGCCAAAGGACAGGGGGATCACCGATTCGAGCCCCCACGCGGGGATCCCGGAGAACGCCACGCTGTCGTAGTGGAACTCCGAGGCCACGAAACGCGCCCCGTGGTAGGCGAGGAGCGTGGTGACCGCCGCGGTGAAGAGGCTGGTCACGGCGCCGGCAGCCGCGCGTGCCCGCTCGGGCAGCGCGCGCGAGAGCACGTCGATGGTGATGTGCCGCCCTTCGAAGCTCGCTGCGACCGCACCCAGGAGGCCGACCCACAGCACCAGCACGCGCAAGAGCGGGTCCACCCACGCGATTCCGCTGCCCAGCGCACCGCGGAGCAGGATCTGGACGGGCGCCAGGAGGATCATCGCTCCCAGCAGCAGCGCGAGCACGATGTCCTCGGCCCGCTGCAACGCGCCAGTCGGGGCTTCCGGGCCGCTCGGCGGCGCGCTACTCGCCACGGGGCGCCGAGGGCGTGCGCCGGTACTCGGCGAGGTGCGCCTGCAGCTCGTCGATCAGCGCCTTGGAATAGATCCCCTTGCGGCGCAGCTCGACGAGCGCCTGCCGCGCGATGTCGTGCCAGCGGTCGATCTCCTCGGAATCCGGAGCCGTGACGAACTCGACCCCCTGGGCTCGAAGTGCCTGCCGCGCGCTCTGCTCGCCGTCCCGGTTGGCCGCGTCGAGCCGTCGCGCCGCCGCGCGCATCTCCTCCCGGATCACGTTCTGGTCCTCGGCCTCGAGTCCGCGGAAGACACTGCGGTCGATCACGAAGGCGCCGGTCAGAAAGGTGAGGGGCACGTCGGTCAGGTACTTCAGCTTGGTGTGCCATTGGAGGGCGATGGCGCCCATGGCGGGGGCCGCCACGGTGTCGATGAGGCCCGTCTGGAGCGCCGTGTAGACGTCCGACAAGGAGAGCTGAACGGGCGACACGCCCGCGATCTCGAAGGCCGTCTGGCTCATCACGTCGCCTTCGCGGGTCCAGACCTTCGCGCCGGCGAGATCGCCCACCTGGCGCATCGGCCGCTTGGACATCATGTAGGCGAAGCCGCCGTCGTTGATCGCGAGCGCGACGAATCCTGCCTTCTCGAGCCCGGCGATCAGCGCGTCGTCCATGCGCGCGCGCACGTAGTCCGCCTCGGCGTAGGAGCGGAGCATGAGGGGCAAGCCGTAGATCTCGATGTCGGGGTAGACCTGCGCCAGGGCGCCGCTCGTGAAGCCGCCGCCGTGGAGCTGACCCGCGCGGATCTTGCGAAGGACGGTCTTGTCGTTGCCCATGATCCCGCCGGGATAGAACTTGAAGCGGACGCGTCCCTCGGTCTTCTCGTCGATCGTCTTGCCGACGGCGCGCATGTCCTGCATCCACGCGCTCCCCTCCGGGAGGACGGTCGCGATCTTGAGAGTTCGCGCCGCCGCCGAGTCGACGAAGGCGAGCGGCGCGGCGAGTGCGAGCGTGAGAAGGACGAGACGCAGCGGCATGCAGGGCTCCGGGGTCTAGAAGTACTCGTCCGCGTCCGCGAGAAGCAGACGCGCCTGGTCCTGGGCCAGCGTGTTGCCGAGCGTCAGGCCGGGGGCCTCGGGATCCGCCGCCACGACCTCTTCGAGCAGGCGATCGTGGAGCGCTCGGTCGAACACCAGCCGAGCGTATTGCCGGGCGTATAGCACCTTGGCCATCAGGTTGTGCCCCTCGGAGAGCGCCACCGCGCGTTCAAAGTGCGCCCGCGCCCGCTCCGGCTGGCCCCCGAGGCTCGCCGGACGCTGCGTGAGCAACACGCCGAGATAGAGATGCGCGCCGCCGCGCTCGTGCGATTCGTCGAGCTCCAGCACGCGCTGCATCACCGCTTCGATCTTGGGAAGCTCGGCCACCGCGCTCCAGTCGCCCGTGCGGGCCTCCACCCAACCTGCCCATGCAGCGCCGAAGCCGTAGAGGGTCGCAGCGTCCCCCGTGTTCACCGACGCGAGGGTCGCGACGAACTCGTCGAAGGGACGACCCAGTGTCCCGCACACCTCCGGGCACTCCACGCAGAGCGCGCGCCGCCCGTAGTCGAGCCCGCGATCCGCAAGGCGCTGCCGCCGGCCGGCGTCGTCCACGAAGGCCGAGGCGTAGGCTCCGTAGAGTCGCGCCCCGGTGAGGAGCAGCTCGGAGTTCCGTGGGTCGCCCTCGATCAGGGCGTCGACGGCGATCAGATACGCCGGTGCACCGTCGCGGACCGTGGCGAGATCGTTCTGGTCGAGGATCGCGTTGGAGAGGTCGCCGGCAAAACCGCTCGTGGCCGGGCGCATGAACGCGGCGCAGCCGACGAGTGCCAGAGGGGGAAGCAGGAGCCAGACCTTGAGGCGCCGCACGGCTCTCCATCCTAACGGATGTGGCATGCGCCCAACGAACGCTCAGATCGGTCCGGCGCCGTCGATTCGACTTCGGCGCAGCCCCCGCGCCGCCAATGGGACGAGAAGACGCAGTCCGCGGTCGATCCCGCGGCCACAAGACCACTTCGAGTAAGCGGTCCGAACGTAGCGGATAGGGCATTCAAGCTGCGTTTTCGCTCGAGGACCGGGTATGGGCGTTATGACAAGCCCTAGGGGGGAGCCCCGCGGCGGGCGGGGCATACAGTCGTTGGACCGCACGCAGCCGAACCCAGAATGCTGCTGGCACCCATCACGCACCCAACGAAAACCGTTGAACGAGCGTGCTAAGTGCCCGGAATCCCGTACCCACCCCAAAGGTTCGAACCCCGTTGGGGTTTTTGGGTCGGCGAGCGACAAGTGAGCGACAAATCTCAGCGACATCAACGCTTGCGTTTTCGAGGGGTTGCGTCGTTTCGGGGCGGGTTCGAGTCCCGTCCGCCCCGGCCCGCTACACATCCAGTAACCGGACCGCATCAACCCGAAGCTGAGTTCCGTCCCAATGAATCACACGGTCTTGGGCATGCACGCGGCGCCAATCGAAATCGGCCAGCAGGTCTCGCGGTGTTCTTGGCGCCGGGTCGGGAGACAGACCCGCCGCATGAGCCAGGAAGCCGCAGAGCCCGCTCGCGCCATAGTGCTCGCGCAGCCTTGGCAGCCCCACGGCGCCATGGAGCTTCGCGAGCTTGTCGCCGCGCTGCTCGAGCAGGAGCAGGTGGTGGCGGTAGACGGGGCGGGGCAGCTCGAGCATCGCGCGCAGGCGGAGCTGGACGCCGGTGGTCGCCGCGAGATCGCGGCCGCGCACGACGCGGGTCACGTCCTGGAGTGAATCGTCCACGACGGAGGCTAGGTGGTATGCGATCGCGCCGTCGCGTCGGCGCACGACGGGGTCGCCAAACTGAGCGGCGGGGTCCTGGGAGAGATCGAGTCCGCTCTCGTCCACGCAGGGGACGACGCCGCTCGGAAGTTCGACGCGCAGGGGCTCTTCGCATTCGCGCCAGCCACCCGCGGGAAGGGCGCGGCCACGACATGTCCCGAGGTAGCGGAAGCCACCGTCGGGCGATCGCAGCCCGTGGGATTTGTGCGTGGCCCGCGAGCAGGCACAGGGGTAGAGGAGGCCCGCCGCGGCGAACCGGTCGAGGGCGTCCTCGTGCGCCTCACGGTTTGCAGATTGGCGCACGGTCTCGTCCCAATCGAGCCCTAGCCATGAGAGCCCGTCCTCCATCGCACTCGTGAGCTCGGGCGTGCTGCGCTCGGGGTCGAGGTCTTCGAGTCGCAGCACCACGCGGCCACCGCGCGAACGCGCGTCGAGCCAACAGAGCAGCGCAGCCAGCAACGTGCCGGGGTGGGCAGGGCCTGTGGTCGAGGGCGCGAAGCGGCCCGTGTCCGTCATCTAGGGAAAGTACGAGTCCGGCACGCCTGACGCCCGTCCGGCCTTGCGAGATATACTGCGATGGGACTTCAGAAGACCTCCAATAGTTCGAGGAACATCCCATGGCCGACACACCCCGGTACGAACTCCTCATGTTCATGCGCAGCCACTTCAACGAGAAGGCGCGCTGGGCCCTCGACTGGAAGGGTGTACCGCACCGGCGGACGCCGCTGCTGCCGGGCCCCCACGGCGGCCCGGTGAAGAAGCTCACGGGTCAGACCGCCGTGCCGGTCTTGATCGTAGACGGCGAGCCGATCCACGGGTCTGCCCGGATCCTCGACACCCTCGAGCGCAGCCACCCCGACCCGCCGCTCTACCCCGCTGACCCCGCCGAGCGCGAGCGCGCCCTCGGAATCCAGAAGTTCTTCGACGACGAGATCGGGCCGAAGGTCCGCCGCGCGCTCTTCTCGATCATGCTCGACACCCCGAGCTACCTCGCCGCCGTATTCGCCGGCCACAAGAGCGCCTTCGTGCGCACGCTCTACGGCGGCATCGTCCCCTTCGTGAAGAACAAGATGAAGAGCGAGATGCAGATCGTGGAGCCCTACATCGGCGAAGCCTTCGAGGGCACGCGCCAGGGCCTCGACTTCGTGGAGAAGCACGCGGGCCCGTCGGGCTACCTCGTGGGCGATCGCTTCTCGGTGGCGGATCTCACCGCGGCGGCCCTGCTCGCGCCGGCCGTGGACGTGCGCCACGTCGACATGCTGAAGCCCGACCCGAAACCCCCGGGAGTCCAGGAGTGGATGGCTCGCTGGGCCGACCATCCGGGCGCGGCGTGGGTGAAGCAGACCTACGAACGCGACCGCCCAGGGCGCGCGCCGGTCGCCTAGCCCTCGACGAGCTCCGTCAGCCAGTCACGGGGGCGAAGGAAATCGTCGTAGAGCCGCGCCTCGGGGCTGCCCGGCTCGGGGCTCCAGTCGTAGCGCCAGGTGGCGTGGGGCGGCATGGAGGCGAGAACCGATTCCGTTCGCGCCCCGGCCTGCAGGCCGAAACGCGTCCCCCGGTCCTGGAGCAGATTGAACTCGACGTAGCGCCCGCGCCGGTACAGCTGGAACTCGCGCTCGCGTTCGCCGTAGTCGTGGCCCTTGCGGCGCGCCAGGATCGGGACGTAGGCGTCGAGGAAGCCCTCGCCCACGGCCCGGTGGAAGTCGAAGCAGCGGTCGAAGCCCCCCTCGTCGAGGTCGTCGTAGAAGAGCCCGCCGACCCCGCGCGGCTCGCCGCGGTGGGGCAGGAAGAAGTATTCGTCGCAGCCCTTCTTGAAGTGGTCGTAGCGGTCGGCGCCGAAAGGCTCGCAGAGGTCGCGGGCCACGCGGTGCCAGTGGAGGACGTCTTCGTCGAAGGGATAGAAGGGCGTGAGGTCGAACCCACCCCCGAACCACCAGACCGGCTCCACCCCGTCCTTGCTGGCGACGAAGAAACGCGTGTTCGCATGTGAAGTCGGCGCGTAGGGGTTGCGCGGGTGGACGATCAGCGAGACCGACGCCGCCTCGAAGCGCCCACCGGTGAGCTCGGGCCGACGCTCGGTGGCTGCGGGCGGCAGCCGCGTGCCGACCGTATGGCTGAAGTTCACGGCGGCCTTCTCGATGACGGGCCCACCTTCGAGCACCCGCGGCCGCGAGCGGCCCCCGCCCTCGCGCTCGATCTCCTCGCCTCGGAAGCGCGCCTCGCCATCCTCGGCCTCCAGCGCGTCGCAGATGCGGGTCTGAAGCCCGACGAGGAACTCTCGCACTGCGGAAAGATCGGGGGTGTCGCCCATGGTTCGCCTGGCCTCGCTGCGGCTGCTCTCGGCACGTCCGTGCGGCCCCAGAGTAAGGCTTTGCTAGAACTGTGCCGCAATGGGATTCCGCGCCGTCCTCTTCGACCTCGGCGGGGTGGTGCTCGGCTCCCCCCTCCACGCCATCGCAGCTTACGAGCGCGAGATCGGCCTGCCCTCGGGCGTCGTCAATCGCGTCGTGGTCGACAGCGGGCCCGGCGGCGCGTGGTCGCGGCTCGAACGGGGCGAGCTCTCGATGGAGGCGTTCTTCCCCGCCTTCGAGGCCGACTGCGAGACACGCGGCCACACGCTCTCCGCCGCCGACATGATGGGCCGGATGCACGCCGCGACGGCCCCGCGGCCCGCCATGCTCGAGGCCGTGCGTCGCATCCGCGAACGCTCGCTCTTCGCCACGGCCCTGACCAACAACTGGGCCTCCGAGGACGACGGCGGCGGCACCGGCAGCGTGCTGCGGCCCCACTTCGACTTCTTCGTCGAGTCGAGCGTGGTCGGCCTGCGCAAGCCCGACCCGCGCATCTACCACCACGCCTGCGAGCTCACCGGCGTCACGCCCGACGAGGCGATCTTCCTCGACGACATCGGCGCGAACCTCAAACCCGCCCGCGCGCTCGGCATGACGACGATCAAGGTGGACGATCCCGGCGCCGCCCTGGCCGAACTCGCCAACGTGCTCGGATTCGCACTGGGAGAGGAATCGTGAGCGAGGCCGAGCGACCGCTCGGGGTGACCGAAGCCTTCACCGTCGTGCGCGACCAGTGCCCGAGCGGCGCCGTCCAAAAGGTCGCGCGCCAGGCCCTCGATGCCGTGGCGCGGGAAGGCGCCGATGCCCTGCCCCTCCAGGCTTTCTACCTGCTGACCGCCGTGCGCGGCTGGCAGGGCCCGCAGTCGATGCGGGTGAAGCAGACGCTCGAGGCCTTCCTGGCCGAGCGTGAGCGCGCGGGCGCGGGCGGCGAGTCCTGAGCGGCCTCGAATGGGCCGTGATCGGCGCCTTCCTCTTCTTCGCCTCCACCCTGCAGAGCTTCCTCGGCTTCGGCTACGGGATCATCGCCATGGCGGTGCTCACCCTGAATCTCGGCGTGCCCACGGCTTCGGGCATCGTGAACATCACGGGCATGATCCAGGTCGGCTGGGTGGCGTGGGCCCTGCGGCAGCACATCCGCTGGGATTACATCGTGCGCCTCATTCCCGGCGTGATGTGCGGCCTGGCACTGGGCCTCTTCACCTTGAAGAACGCCGACCCGACGTGGCTGATCCGCGCCCTCGGCGTGACGATCACCGGGATCGCGATCTGGAATCTCTCGACCCACCGCGGCCATGACGAGGGCTCCCCCCTCTGGGATTTCGGGGTCGGGTTCTCGTCGGGCGCCATCGGCGGCGCCTTCAACACGGGCGGGCCACCGATCGTGGCCTACCTCTACCGGCGCCCCGACCCGCCCGAGGTCTTGAAGGCCACGGTCCAGATGAACTTTCTGATCTTCACCGTCGTACGCCTGTCGGCTGCCTCGACCATCGGGTTGGTGAACCAAGAGATCGTTCGGACCGCGCTCCTGCTGGCGCCCTTGGTCGTCGTCGGCGCGGCCACGGGCCTGGCCCTCGGCCGCCGCGTCTCGCCCGAACGCTTCCGGACCGCGAGCTGGTCGGCACTCGGCATCATGGGAGTGGTCCTGGGCCTGCGCGCCTAGCGGTCTTAGCGCTCCGCGCCTGTCGAAATCCCCTGGCTCGACGCGGCGTCATGGGCCAACTTCCGCCGCCGAGGGGGGCCAAGGTTCCATGGGCCGGAAGAAGAAGTCGCGGAACGAGGCGCGACGCGCCGACAAGTACGCCCTGTATCAGCGCGCCGTCCAGGTGCCGGAGTCCGACGTCAGCTTCCTGCGGCGCATCTTCAAGCGCCGCTTCGGCCGACCCGCCCGATCCCTTCGCGAGGATTTCTGCGGCACCGCAGCACTCTGCTGCTCGTGGGTCGAGGCGCATTCGAAGAATCTGGCGTTCGGCGTCGACCTCGACCCCGAGCCGCTCAACTGGGGCCGCGAGAACAACCTCGAACTGTTGCGAAAGAAGGACGAGCGCCGGGTCGAACTCTTCGAGGGCGACGTGCTCGAGGTTTCCCACGAGAAGGTCGACGTCACCGTGGCGTTCAACTTCTCCTTCTTCCTCTTCAAGACGCGGCCCGAGCTCGTGCGTTACTTCCGCAAGGCTCGCACGACCCTGAAGGACGAGGGGCTCTTCGTCCTGGATGTCTTCGGCGGCTCCGAGGCCTACCGCGCCATGGAAGAAACGACCGATCACGGCGACTTCACGTATTGCTGGGAGCAGGCGCGCTACGAGCCGATCTCGAACGAACTGCTCTGCCACATCCACTTCGAGTTCGCGGATGGGAGCCGGCTGAAGAAGGCCTTCACCTACGACTGGCGTCTGTGGTCGATCCGCGAGCTGCGTGAGCTGCTCACGGAAGCGGGCTTCTCGAAGACCGAGGTCTACTGGGAAGGCACGGACACGTCGACCTGGGAAGGCAACGGCGTCTTCACCCATCGCAAGAGCGCCGACGACGACCCGGCCTTCGTCGCCTACATCGCCGCCGTCCGCTAGCGGCCTGGGCGGGTCGCGCTCAGCCCGCCGGGCTCACGAAGATCGGGGAGGACCAGGCGCGCTCCTCGTTCGGCGACAGACAGTCGTCGCTCTTGTCGGTCTGGTAGCCGCCGTAGCAGGGGTCGACCTCGATGCAGTTGCCCTCGCCGTCGTACTTGCAGCGCAGGTTGCCGGCGTTGATCGCCGGCGTCGGCTCCTGGACCGCGCGCACGTAGTAGATGGCTTCGCGCCCGCCGGCCAGAAAGTCGGGGTCGTCGAACTCGACGGCACAGCCGTCGGTGTCGGGGGCGCAAGCGAAGCGCCGCCACGGGTCTTCGATCAGATCCTCCACGGGCTCACCGGGGCGCACCTGCGGCCGGATGCGTACGACCTCGATGCGCGAGATCAGGTGCCGCTCGTCGCTCGGGTTGTGGCACTCGCTGCGGCAGAGCGACTCGAGCCGTTCGGCCCCGAGGCCGCGCACCGCGTAGTCGGGGCAGCCGTCCTGCTGCTTGGGCGACCCGACGGCACGGACGCGGAAGCGCGGCGGCGCGGAGACGGTGGCTTCGGATCCCATGGCGACACGGCCGTCGCTTCCGTTCGCAAGGTCGAACCAGAGGAGCATGCGCTCGCCCGAGGTGCCATAGACCTCGCGGCGGCCCATGGCATCCCAGATCGCGCGACGGTGGCGACCCTCGGCGTGCACGGCCACCAGGCCACCGGTCATGAAGAACGACATCTGCCGCTCCGCATGGGTGCGACGCAGGAACTCCCCGAGATGCTTGAAGGGTGCGACCGGGGTGGACTCCGGCGTCGGATCTGCCGACACCGTGCGGAGGCGACCGGCCCAGGTCTCGTCCATCGGGCCATTGGCCTCGGTGGTGTCGTGGCGGTCGATCTCCTTGTAGCCCGTGCCCGGCCGCGCGAGATGGTTGTCGCTCGAGCCGATGAAGCCGAAGCGGAAGCGCTTGGGCTCGCCGGCCTCGTCGAAGTTCGACAGCGCCATGGCGTACTGGGTCGAACCCTTGGGGCGATAGGCGAAGGAGGGGTTGAAGCAATCGCGGCACTGGCCGCAGTCGAGCCAGTCTTCGACGCTGGCGCCGGGGACGGTCTCCCAACCCAGGATACCTGCGTCGACATAGTTCTGGCGCGCGGTCTCGACCCGCGCCTCGCAGGCCTCATCGGACACGTCCTCTGCGCAGCGGTCGCGGATGATCTCCCCGGCCTGGTGGCAGCATGCGAGGTAGTCCTCCGAGGGGTCCGGGCAGGTGGCCGCGCCCGCGGAGTCGTAGGCCACGTCGCGCCAGCCACGATATTCCTCGGAGTTCCCGTGGCCGGAGTACATCTCGACCATCGTCTGGTAGTTCGGGTCGTGCATCTCGCCCACGAGCTGCTTGTCCCAGCTCGTGCCAACCGGTGAGTAGAAGCCCCATGTGTTCCCGTGCGGAATGACGACGCTCTCCCAACCGCCCTGGGCGAGCTTCTCGAACAGGATGTCGGGAGTCGGGGCGGTTTCGTGGCAATCGTCCGGGAGCTCGCGCGTGTCGACGCCGACCTCGCACATCGGCACCGACGTGACCTCACGCTCGTACTTCTGCATGTCGAGCACGCGCTGGGTGTCCGGGGCAACGATCGGGAACGCCAGCCGAGCCAGGAGGCTGATCTCGATGTCGGGCCGCGGCTTTTCGGGGTCGAGGGAGCTGATGACCCGCTTGGGCACCTTGTCTTCGTCGGTCTCGTAGACGATCACGTTCTTGTGGCCGAAATGCTCTTCCGCGGTGGGTCGGATGTGCGACCACTCCCAACCCAGGAAGGACACCATGTCCGGGTTCAACGGGTCGCCGGCGCGATCGTTGCACTCGCGGATCGATTCCTTGGTCTCGTCCCAGTGGGCGGGGGTCATCGCCTCGGCGTGGTCGTTGATGCTCCAGAAGTCGAGCGCCGAGCAGTAGCGAGCGTAGTCGCAGGCATCGGCCATGGGGTGGGTGCCATCGCCGTTGTAGACGGCGAGGCTCGTGATGAAGGCGTCCGCGCTGTAGGTCGTGTGGACGTGGAAGTCGCCGAACAGGATCTGCTTGCGCGGGCGTTGGTCGTAGCCGACGCCGCGGAAGATGCCGTCGGTGGCGATGGCCTGGCGTGCGACGCGCGCGCCGAGAGCCTCGGGCGGGGTCGTTTCGCCGACGATCTCGCCGGGGCCCTCGTGGTCGCCGCAACCGCTCGAGAGCAGCACCGCCGCTGCCAACACGAAGCCCGCCCTCGCCCGCATCTTCCACTGGATCATCGGCCCCTCCAACGCGCGGTTCCTCGCTGGGACCCGGGCGGACACCCATGTTCGGGCGTCCGCCCGGGGGCCGTCAACCCGAAGTCGACGGAAGCCGAGCATCCGCGGGCGATCGCGCAGTGACCGGCTTCGGTCGATCTCCTAGGATCGACCCATGGCCACGCGCAGACCGAAGCCTCGGGTCCGGATCCACCCGCCGCGTCGGCGCGACCGCGACGAGGTGCTCGACGTGGTTCGCCGCAGCCGGACGCTCCATCGCGGGTGGATGACGCCCGGCGACACGAGTGCCCACTACGCCGCCTACCTCCAGCGGATGCGCGACGACCGGCACGCCGGCTTCCTCGTCCGCCGGCTCGAGGACGACGCCTTCGTGGGCCTCGTGAACATGAACGAGATCGTGCTAGGCGCGTTCCACAGCGCCTACCTCGGGTACTGGGTGGGCGGGCCCTTCGCGCGCCAGGGCTACATGACCGACGGGCTCGACCTCGTCCTGCGCGAGGCCTTCGGCAAGCTGAAGCTGCACCGGGTCGAGGCGAACATCCAGCCGACCAACGCGGCATCGATCGCGCTGGCGCGACGCCTCGGCTTCCGTCACGAAGGGCTCTCGCGGCGCTATCTCAAGATCAGCGGCCGCTGGCGCGACCACGAACGCTACGCCTTGCTCGTCGAGGATTGGCGCGCCGCACGCAAGCGCAGCACCTCGGGCTAGATCTTCAACGACCGCAGCCGCAACGAGTTTCCGATTACCGAAACCGAGCTGAGGCTCATGGCGGCGGCGGCGATCATCGGGCTCAGCAGCAGCCCGAACGTCGGATAGAGGATGCCCGCGGCCAAAGGGATGCCGAGGGCGTTGTAGACGAAGGCGAAGAAAAGGTTCTGGCGGATGTTCCGCATCGTCTGCCGGCTGAGTCTCAGTGCGCGCAGGATCCCTCGGAGGTCACCGCGCACGAGGGTCACGCCGGCGCTCTCCATCGCAACGTCCGTGCCCGTGCCCATGGCGACGCCGACATGCGCCTGGGCGAGCGCCGGAGCATCGTTCACTCCATCCCCGGCCATGGCGACGATGCGGCCCTCGTCCTGGAGCTTGCGGACCACCGCGGCCTTCTCGTCCGGGAGCACGTCGGCCACCACCTCGTCGAGGCCGAGCCGCTTCGCCACGGCTCGGGCCGTCGTCTCGTTGTCTCCCGTGAGCATCACGACGCGCAAGCCTTCCGTGTGGAGGCTCTGCACTGCGGCCGCCGTCGTTTCCTTGATGGGGTCGGCGACTCCGAGAAGGCCAGCCAGCTTCCCATCCACGGCCAGGAACATCACGGTCTGGGCTTCGGAGCGCATGGCATCGGCCGTCTCGGCCAACGCCCCGATCTCGGCCCCCAACTCCTCCATGAGCTTGCGGTTCCCGATTCCCGCTTCGCGACCCTCTACACGACCCACCACGCCGCGGCCGGTTCGCGAGTCGAAGTCGGTCGCAGCCGGCGGCGCGACCCCGCGCTCCGCTGCGCCCCGCACGACGGCCTGAGCCAACGGGTGCTCGCTGGCACGCTCCAGGGAGGCGGCGAAGCGGACGATCTCGTCTTCGGCAAAGGGCTCCGCCGGCACGACCCGCACGAGCCGCGGCTTCCCTTCCGTGAGCGTGCCCGTCTTGTCGACGACGATCGTATCCACGTCGCGCAGCAGCTCGATCGCTTCGGCGTTCCGGAACAGCACGCCGACGGTCGCCGCTTTCCCGGTCGCCACCATGATCGACATGGGCGTCGCGAGGCCCAGAGCACAGGGGCACGCGATGATGAGCACCGCCACGGCGTTGATGACGGCGTAGGCCATCCGCGGCTCCGGGCCGTAGACACCCCACACGAAGGAGGTCAGAGCCGCGATCCCGATCACCGTCGGAACGAAGTAGCCGGCCACGACGTCGGCCAGGCGCTGGATCGGCGCCCGGCTGCGCTGTGCCTCCGCCACCATCTGGACGATCTGGGCAAGCAGCGTCTCCGCGCCGACCCGTTCAGCCCGGATCACGAGAGAGCCCGTGCCGTTGATGGTGGCGCCGGTCACCGGATCGCCGTCGCGCTTGGTCACCGGCAGGGGCTCGCCGGTGATCATGGATTCATCGACGGCGCTCTGACCCTCGAGGACGACCCCGTCGACCGGCAGCTTCTCCCCGGGCCGCACGCGCAGACGATCGCCGACCCGAACGGCGTCGAGCGGGACGTCCTCTTCCGAACTGGCGTCGTTGAGCCCCGAACCGTCGTCGTTGAGCCGCCGCGCCGTCTTGGGCGCAAGGCCGAGAAGTGAGCGGATGGCGGCGCCCGTCTGGCTGCGCGCGCGAAGCTCGAGCACCTGCCCCAGCAACACGAGCGTCACGATCACCGCCGCGGCCTCGAAGTAGACCGCCACCTCGCCGTCCGGCCCCCGAAATGAGCCCGGGAAGACACCCGGGAGGAGCGTAGCGACGGCGCTGTAGACCCATGCGGCACCCGTCCCGATCGCGACCAGGGTGAACATGTTGAGGTGCCCGGTCCGAAGAGACACCCAGCCGCGAACGAAGAACGGCCAGCCAGCCCAGAGGACGACGGGCGTGCCGAGCGCGAGCTGCACCCAGGCGAGCGTCTGCCCGCTGAATCGCGCCGCGATCGGGTTGCCGTCGAGCATCTCGCCCATCGCGATGGCGAAGACCGGAAGGGTGAGCAGGAGACTGAACGCGAAGCGGCGCGACATGTCCGCGAGCTCCGGGTTGTCGTCCTCCTCGCCGGGACTCATCGCCTCGAGGGCCATGCCGCAGATCGGGCACGACCCGGGCTCCTCGCGGATGATTTCCGGATCCATCGGGCAGGTCCAGAGTGCGCCCGGCGGCGCAGGCGCCTCTTCCCGTCCTCGCGGAGCCGCGCCGGTGAAGCGATCGGGCTCCTCCTGGAAGCGGGACACGCACCGCGCCGAGCAGAAATGGTAGGTCTTGCCGTCGAACGAGTGGCGGTGAGGACCGGACGGGTCGACCGTCATGCCGCAGACCGGATCCAACTCCTGCGCCTCGACAGACGTCACGCTAGCGCCCTCCGATGTGGGCGAACTTCGAGAAGACCTCCATCAGCTCTGCGGCCTTCTCCCTGCGATCCTTGGGCCGGCCGGACGCGAATGCGTCGGCCACACAGGTTTCGACGTGGGAGCTCAAGAGGAGCTTCCCCACTCCGTCCAGTGCACCTCGCACGGCGGCCACCTGGAGCAGGATGTCCACGCAGTAGCGGTCTTCGTCGATCATCCGCTCGATGCCGGCCACCTGGCCGGCGATCCGGCGGATTCGTTTCCGGACGGGGTCCTGGGTCTCGGGATTCATGGCTAGGATCATATACCCGGTATGGGTATATGACAAGACTCGATGGACGCCCACGGCGTCGGAGCCATGGCCTGCCATCAAGCTCACGGGACGTCCGGTCGAGATACGGCTCATGAGGGCAATGAAGCCGGCGACGATCGAGGTCACTCCTCGGCCGGGCGGGGTCGCAAACAGGGCATCTGCTATACAGCCGGCCATGAACGGCGCACCGCAGTGACACTCTCGCGAGTCGGTAGAGTCGCAACTCGGTCCTCCCGGTGGCTTCGGCCCCTGTTCGTCGTCGTGCCGATCTGGGCCTTGCTCGCCCCCGCAGTTTGCGCCGCCGCCTGCGCCGGGGACATGGATCATGGCTCTTCGGTCCAGGCGGACCCCCTTCCGGAAGGGGGCCATTCGGGCTGCGCCGGTCAGCCACAGGCCGTGAGCCTGGAACCGGGCTCTGCGAGTGGCTTGGAGCCGACGCCCGAAACGTGCGTTGATGGGCCCCACGCGTGTCCGTGTAGTGGAGCGAGCCTCCAGCTCGCGACGACCCGGGACTCCAGCTCGACCCTGCCCGTGGCTTCGCTCCCGACAGTGGCTCGGGTCGTCCCATCCGCCGACCCGGAGAGAATTGCTTTCGGCGGCGCTGCCGCGGGGCCTGTGGTCTCCCGCGCGCCATACCGCCTCTCCAATCCTCCGCTCCTGGTCTAGACGACCCCCTCCAAGATCCGCGGCGCCCAAGCCTGCGGATCGACTCATGCCTGCTTCTGTATTCGGGTTCTACACGGATGCTCAGGCTCGGCTGATCGCGCGAAGCGCGGCCAGTTGGGAAAGAGCACCCGTGCAAGGAGTCAAGAGGGATGTCGGACACCAAACATGCTGAGCAAATGGAGCGTCGCGCGAGCGGCGGCCTTCGAACCTCGATGAAATGCTCGCCCGCCTGGCGCGAAAGGGGCTCCCGGCTCGGGGTCCTGCTCGGCGCAAGCCTCGCACTGCTCGGCGCGGCGAGTCCGCCGCCCGAGACGCTGCCGGACCCCCTTTCCCTGGCCTGGTGCCTCGAGCGCGCCGAGGTGACCAACCCGGACCTCGACGTGGCCCGCAGCACCGCCGAGGCAGCCGAGGCGCGCGTCTATCCAGCCGGCGCGCTCCCCGACCCCCGCTTCCGCTACGAGCTGAGCAACGTCCCGACGGGCGACCTCGACCTCGACTCGACACCTCTCTCGGGCCAGCAGCTAGGCCTCGCCCAGCGGCTCCCGTTCCCCGGCCTGCTCGGGAACCAGCGCGATGCGGCGCGCTTCGCGGCAGACGCCTCGCAAGAGGAACTCGGCGACGAATCCCGTCGCGTCACGGCCGCGGTCGAACGCGCATGGGTGGAGCTCGGCTTTGCCCAGCGTGCGCTCGACGTCACGCTGGAGAACATCGACCTCGTGCGGCAGCTCGCGAAGATCGCCGAAGCGAAGTACCGCGTCGGGCGGGGCCTCCAGCAGGATGTGATCCGCGCCCAGGTCACCCTCACCGAGCTCATCGACGAGAGGATCGGGCGCGAAGCGTCGATCCGTTCCGCCGAGGCGCGGCTCGCGAACCTGCTCGACTTGCACCCCGAGGCGCCCTTTCCCCGGACGACGTCTTTGCGCGAGGCGGCCTCGCTCCCGGACGTAGCGGCGCTCCTCCAAGAGCTCGAGTCGACGAGCCCGCGACTGCGCGCCCTGGCCCGGCGTATCGAAGAAGCCGAGCATCGAAAGCGGGTGGCGAAGTTCGAGGGCTACCCGGACTTCGATCTCGGCCTCGGCTACCGCATCCGGCAGCGCGTCCTGGGAGACGCAGTGAACGGCGACGACTTTCTCGAGGCCAGCGTCACCATCCGCTTGCCCGTCGATCGCCGGAAGTGGCGAGCGAAGGTCGTGGAGCAGGACGCCCTGCTTCGCCGGAGCCAGGCCAACTATCGACGGTTCCGCGCGGCGCTCCGCAACGCCGTGCGGGCTCGCTACGCCGACCTCGACCGCGCGGACCAACAGATCGCGCTGCTCGAAGGCGGCCTCCTGCCCCAGGCACGTCAGTCGCTCGATTCGAGCCGCTCGGGCTACGAGGTGGACAAGGTGGATTTCTTGAGCCTGATCGACAGCCAGGTGAGACTGCTGAACGCGCAGCTCCGACTCGAGCGGGCGATCGCCGACCGCCGGGCGGCCTTCGCGGCGGTCGAAGCCAGCGTGGGAGCATCGCTGCGATGAAAATCGGAAACTGGATTCTGGTGATCGCCCTGGCTGCCGCGGCCGCGGCGGGTGGTTGGTGGGCCGGGGCCCGGACCGCGCCAGGCGGAGCCGCCTCCTCGGGCGAGGCCAGCGCAGGGGACGGCCCCTGCCCGGGAGGCGCCGACGCCGCCTACTGGAAGGCGCCGATGGACCCGACCTACGTGCGAGACGGGCCCGGCAAGAGTCCGATGGACATGGACCTGGTGCCCGTCTGCGTGGGCGAGGGCGCCGTGGTCGGCGGGAGCGAGGTTCGGATCGACCCGGGGCTCGTCCAAAACATGGGCGTCCGGACGGCGCCGGTCGAGCGTCGAGATCTTTCCCGCAACCTTCGCACGGTAGGCCGGGTGGTCTACGACGAGCGCCGTGTCGACCACGTGCACACCAAGGTCCAAGGTTGGATCGAGCGCCTGTACGTCGAGTACGAGGGGGAAGCCGTCCGTCGAGGGCAGCCCCTGCTCGAGCTCTACTCGCCCGAGCTCGTCTCGACCCAGGAAGAGCTGCTGCTCGCTGCGCGCTACCGCGACACGACCCGCAACAGCCGCTTCGAGGACGTCTCGCGGGGCGGCGAGGATCTGTTCCGCGCCACGCGTCGCCGCCTCGAACTCTGGGACGTCCCGAAGCGTGACATCGAACGCCTGCTCGAAACCGGAGAGGTGCGAAAGAACCTCACGCTCTATGCGCCGACCGAAGGCGTGGTCACCCACATGATGGTGCGCAAAGGCATGGAGGTCGGGCCCAACAGCAATCTCTACACGATCGCAGACCTCTCCCGCGTCTGGGTCTATGCGGACGTCTACGAGTACGAGCTGCCGTGGGTGCGAACGGGGCAGAACGCCATCGTCGACTTGAGCTATCTGCCCGGCCGCAGCTTCGAGGGGGCCGTGACCTACGTCTACCCCTTTCTCGACCCGAAGACGCGCACCGCCCGCGTCCGCGTCGAGCTCGAGAACCCGGACCTGACCCTCAAGCCCGACATGTTCGCCAACGTGACGATCGAGACGGAACCCCTCGAAGACGTGATCGTGATTCCGGAAGAAGCGGTGATCCGCTCCGGGCGCCGCTCGCTTGCCGTGGTGGCGCTGGGCGAGGGACGTTTCTCACCGCGCGAAGTGATGCTCGGGATCAACTCCGGCGACGGCTGGATCGAGGTGATCGAAGGGCTCGCCGAAGGGGACCGCATCGTCACCTCCGGGCAGTTCCTGATCGATAGCGAGAGCAAGCTCCAGGAGGCCGCGCAGAAGATGCTCGCGGCAGAGCCCGACGAGGAGGAGATGCCCGAGGAGCACGCCATGCCAATGCCCGACGAGGGGGATCCGATGCCCGAGACGGACGGAGAAATGGATTCCCACGACGGGCAGGGGGGCAACTAACCGATGCTTCGACGGATCATCGCCGGCTCCGCGCGCAACCCGCTGCTCGTCGGTTTCGCCACGGTCGTGCTGATCGCGTGGGGTGGCTACGCCACCTACAACATGCCCCTCGACGCGATCCCCGACCTCTCCGACGTCCAGGTGATCGTCTTCACCGAGTATCCGGGCCAGGCCCCTCAGGTCGTCGAAGACCAGGTCACCTACCCGCTCACCACGTCGATGCTCGCGGTCCCCTTCGCCAAGACCGTGCGTGGCTACTCGTTCTTCGGCTTCTCCTTCGTATACGTGATCTTCGAGGACGGGACCGATCTCTACTGGGCGCGCTCGCGCGTGCTCGAGTACTTGAACTTCGTCTCGGGGCGCCTGCCGCCCGGCGTCACGCCGACCCTGGGGCCCGATGCCACGGGAGTCGGTTGGGTCTACGAGTACGCCCTGGTCGATCGCACGGGCGAGCACGACCTCGCCGATCTGCGCTCGATCCAGGACTGGTACCTGCGCTACGAGCTCCAGACCGTCCCCGGTGTAGCCGAGGTCGCCTCCCTCGGCGGCATGGTCCGGCAGTACCAGGTCGAGGTCGAGCCCAACGCCCTCGCCGCCTACAACATCCCGCTCTCCCAGGTGAGCCACGCGATCCAGCGCAGCAACATGGACGTCGGCGGGCGTCTGATCGAGATGGCCGAGTCGGAGTTCATGGTCCGCGGACGGGGTTACATCCAATCGATCGACGATCTCGAGCAGATCGCCATCGGGACCGACGGGCGCGGCACGCCGGTCCTGCTCCGTGACGTGGCGCAGATCCATTTCGGACCGGAGCTGCGGCGCGGCGTCACGGACCTGAACGGCGAGGGCGAGGTCGCCTCGGGCATCGTGATCATCCGCTTCGGTGAGAACGCGCTCGAAGTCCTCCAGAACGTGAAGGCCAAGCTCGAAACCCTGAAGGCCGGCCTGCCTCCCGGCGTCGAAATCGTCCCCGTCTACGACCGCTCGAAGCTGATCGAGGGGGCCATCGACAACCTCCAGGAGAAGCTCCTCGAAGAGATCGCCATCGTCGCCCTGGTGTGTGTGGTCTTCCTGGTCCACCTGCGCAGCGCCTTCGTCGCGATCCTGATCCTGCCACTCGGCATCCTGGTCTCCTTCATCATCATGTACCACCAGGGCCTCAACGCGAACATCATGTCGCTCGGTGGCATCGCCATCGCGATCGGCGCGATGGTGGATGCCGCGGTCGTGATGGTCGAGAACGCACACAAACACCTGGAGCGCGACGAGGGCAAGAAACCTCGAACCGAGATCCTGATCGACGCCGCGAGCGAGGTGGGCCCGGCACTCTTCTTCTCGCTGCTGATCATCACGGTCTCGTTCCTCCCGGTGTTCAGCCTCCAGGCGCAAGAGGGCCGTCTCTTCTCTCCGCTCGCCTTCACCAAGACCTACGCCATGGCGGGGTCCGCGTTTCTCGCCATCACGATCGTGCCTGTGCTGATGATCCTGTTCATCCGCGGGAAGATCGTTCCCGAGCAGCGCAACCCGCTGAATCGTTTCCTCCTGTGGCTCTATGCGCCCGTCATCCGTTTCGTGCTGCGCCGCAAGGTCTTGGTGCTCGCGGGGGCCGCCGCGGTGCTGGTCGCGACGGTGTTCCCTCTCCAGCAGCTGGGCTCGGAGTTCATGCCGCCGCTCAACGAGGGCGACCTCCTCTACATGCCGACGACCTTGCCGGGCGTCTCGATCACGAAGGCACGCGAGATTCTTCAGCAGACCGATCGCATGATCCGTCAGTTCCCCGAGGTGGACCAAGTCTTCGGCAAGATCGGTCGGGCCGAGACCGCCACGGATCCGGCGCCGCTGTCGATGATCGAAACCACCATCACGCTGAAGCCACCCGAAGAGTGGCGACCGGGCATGACGATCCAGAAGCTCATCTCCGAGCTCGACCAGGCCGTCCGCCTGCCGGGTTTGACGAACGTGTGGACGATGCCGATCAAGACCCGCATCGACATGCTCTCGACGGGGATCAAGACGCCGGTGGGCATCAAGGTCGCAGGCCCCGATCTGGAGCTGCTGCAAGAGCTGGGCGAGCAGATCGAGGCGATCCTCCAGAACGAGCCCGGGACGCTCAGTGTCTTCGCCGAGCGCGTCGTAGGGGGCAACTACCTGGATTTCGACATCGACCGCCACGAGATCGCGCGCTACGGCCTGACGATCGGCGACGTGCAGGACGTCATCCAGTCGGCCATCGGCGGCCAGAACGTCACCTTCACCGTCGAGGGGCTCGAGCGCTACCCCGTGAACCTCCGGTATTCGCGAGAGCTGCGCGACAACCTGCCGGCGCTGCGGCGTGTGCTCGTGACGACGCCCACCGGTGCCCAGGTTCCGCTCTCCCAGCTCGCGAAGCTCGAGATCCGGAAGGGCCCGCCGTCGATCAAGAGTGAGAACGCACGGCTCAACGCCTGGATCTTCATCGACCTCGACGGCGTGGACGTCGGGACATGGGTCAACCGAGCCAAGAAAACCCTCGCGAGCGAGTTCAAACTTCCGGCCGGCTACAGCCTCATCTGGAGCGGGCAATACGAATACATGGAGCGCGCCGCGGAGCGGCTGCGAGTGGTCGTCCCGATCGCGCTGGGGCTCATCTTCCTGCTCCTGTACCTCAACTTCCGAAGGCTGTCGGACACCTTGATCGTCATGCTGTCGCTCCCATTCGGGCTGGTCGGGGGCGTCTGGCTGCTCTGGCTGCTGGACTACGACCTCAGCGTCGCGGTGGGCGTCGGCTTCATCGCTCTCGCCGGGGTCTCGGCGGAGCTCGGTGTGATCCTGCTGGTGTTCCTCGAGGAGGCCGTGTCCCGCTACCAGAGCGAGGGCCGGCTCCATACGAAGGCTGACCTGTTCGAGGCGGTGCGAGAGGGCGCGGGGCTCCGCGTGCGGCCCATCATGATGACCGTCACCTCCACGATCGTGGGCCTTCTGCCGATCATGTGGGGGTCGGGAACGGGCTCGGAGACCATGCGCCGGATCGCTGCACCGATGGTCGGGGGGCTCGTCTCGGCGACGGTGCTGACCTTGGTCGTGATCCCGGTGATTTTCGCGTTGGTGCGCAGCGCGGGGCTCCCGGAGGCGACGCCGGATTCGGAAACCTGAGGGGCGGGGCTATGCGGCGGCCGCCGGCTGGGGTGGCAACGTTGCAGCGAAACGCATCATCTCTGCCGCCTCTGCGGCCACCGCCGGGCGTCCGTTCATGCGCTCGATCCATGTGGCGAGGTGCGGCGTCGTGTCCTCTACGGGCACGCCCAGGGTCGCGCCGAACATGCAGCACAGGAAGATCGTGATGTCGGCCACGCCATAGTCGCCGCAGAACCACTCGCGCCCTGCTAGCCGGGCGTCGAGCTCGGCGTAGCATTCGCGCAGGGTGGCGGTCGACTCGGCAACCCGCACCGCGTCGCGCGCGGCCGGGTCGGTCTTGTAGAAGACCTCCTGGACGAGCGGGAAGATCGATGCGAAGAGCACCTCGTCCGCGTAGTGCTCGAGTTGGCGACAGGTGGCCTTCTCGGCCGGGTCGCGCGGGTAGAGCGCGGGCTCGGGGTGGAGATCCTCCAGGTACTCGAGGATCACTGTGGAATCCCAGAGCTCGACGTCGCCATCCACCAGGACGGGGACCTGCGCCTTCGGATTGCGCGCTTCGACTTCGGGGTGTTTGGGCTGGTAGCCCTGGCGCCCGAAGGGCACGTCGATGATCTCGGCTTCGACGCCCTTCTCGCGCAGGGCGATCCGGACCTTGGCGGTGAAGAGCGAAAGGGGGCCGCTGTAGAGCTTCATGTCGGGTCTCCGGGGCGCGGTGACGTAAGGGAAGAGTCGGCGGCAACCGGGCGACGGGCCAGGGCCAATCCTCGGATGGCGGCCGGAGCCACTGGGCCGGCGTGCAGTGGAAGGGCTGCCCTCGGCCGCCCTACCCTCTTCCGATGCGACAACGAGCCCTCCGACTCCCCGTTCTCCTCGGTCTGATCTTCGGCCTCGCCGGCGCCGACTGCGGCACGGAAATGAAGGTCGCCGGCTACGAGGGCGACGACCGCGAATCCTGGCAACAGATCGACCGCGTGATCGAGACCCTGGGCCTCTCGGCGGGCCAGCAGGTCGCCGACATCGGGTCCGGCAGCGGCTACTTCACGCGCCACCTGGCACCCGCCGTGGCGCCCGGTGGCCGCGTCTTCGCCGTCGACGTCGACCCGGAGATGAATGCCTACCTCGAAGCACGCCTCGCGGAAGAGGGCATCGAGAACGTGACGGTCGTGCTCGCCGAGCCGGGCGACCCCGGCCTCGTCGAGGGTTCTATCGACCTCGTCTTCACCAGCAACACGTATCACCACCTGCCGAACCAGCGGGCCTACTTTGCAGGCCTCCGCCCCTACCTTGCGCCGGGTGCGCGCCTGGCCGTGGTGGAATACGAGCCATCGAAGGCGGGCTGGTTCGCGCGGACCTTCGGCCACGCGACCCCGAAGGCCCAGATCGTCGCCGCCATCGTCGCCGCCGGCTACCGCCTCGAAGCCGACCACGACTTCCTAGAGCGCCAGAGCTTCCTAATCTTCGAGCCCTCAACCCCCTGACGGAGGGGAAGGTGACGAAGGGGACGGTTCTATTTGATGACGAAACCAGGGACCGGCCAGAACGCCGCGGCCTCGGTGGTTTCGTCATCAAATAGAACCGTCCCCTTCGTCACCCTCCGTCAGGGTTTCTTGATGTCCCAGACCATTCGGACGTCGGCGCCGGCGTCGAGCAGGGCCACGGGGCTCTGCTTGTCGATGTGGCCGATGAGATGGTTGTAGACGCCGTAGCCGACGAGCTCGCGAAGGCGTGGGGCGAAGCCCCGCGCGATGTCACGCGGAATACCGAGCTGCTGGTTTTCCTGCTGCCGGACCCAGCCCACGCAGTAGTTCATGGCGAGGCCGACGCGCCGCGCCGCCGTGCGGTTGGCGCCGCCGCCGTGCCATAGGCTCCCGTGGTAGACGAGGACGCTCCCCGCCGGCATCTCGGCCGGGATCGTGTCATGGGCTTCGAACGGGTTCGGCGACTTCTCGGCGCGGTGGGAGCGCGGCACCACGCGGGTCGCACCGTTGGCATCGGTGAAGTCGGTGATGGCCCAGATCGAGTTGCAGACCAGAGGCACATGGGGCTTCGGGAGCGGGATCAGCTGATCGTCGGCGTGGAGCGGCTGCGGCGCCTCGTCGGCGCCGATGGCAATGCTCGAAAGGCTCGAGACCAGCAGGCCCGGGTCGAGCACGCGCTCGGCCAGAGGCAGCACGTTCGCGTGGACCGGCACGCTTTCGAAGGTCTCGCCGTGAACCAGCAGGTTGTAGATCCGGACGGTCTTGAACCCCTCGAACGGGTTCTTCCCTTCGTCGATCGCGAGTTCCTTCTCCAAGCGCTCGAGGTCTGCTGCGATGGCGGCGACGAGCTCGGGCTCGATCGCGTTCTCGAGGATCGTGTACCCCTGCTCTTGGATCAGGGCGTGGTGCTTCTCGAAGTCGACGTCCGGCATGGCAGAGCGGCCTCCCGAAGCGAGGGTCGCATGCGTCGGCCTGCGCACGCAAACGAAGGTGATAGGATCGCCCGCATGAGCGAAAAACTGACCTACGCCCTGGAAGGTGACGTCGCCGTCCTCACTCTCGACGACGGCAAGGCCAACGCCCTCGCCCCGGACATGATCGATGCGCTCTCGAAGGCCCTGGATCGCGCCGAGAGCGAGGCGGGCGCCGTGGCGTTCTTCGGGCGACCGGGCCGCTTCTCGGCGGGCTTCGACCTGAAGACGATGAGCGCCGGTGCCGATGCAGCCGCCGCCATGGTCGGCGCGGGCGCGGAACTCCTGCTCCGGATCTACGAATTTCCGCGCCCGACGGTGGTCGGCGTGACGGGCCACGCGCTCGCGGCGGGCGCGCTGATCCTGTGCGCCGCCGACACCCGCATCGCCACACGCGGCGACTTCAAGATCGGCCTGAACGAGGTGGCGATCGGAATGACGCTCCCCGTCTTCGGCACCGAGCTCGCCCGCGACCGGCTCTCGAAGCGACACTTCACGGCGGCCGTGGTGCAGGCGACCCTCTACGACGCGGAGGGTGCCGTCGCGGCCGGCTACGCCGACCGGGCCGTCGACGCGGACGCCCTCGTAGGCGAAGTCATGAGCACGGCCGCAACCCTCGCTGAGCTGCCGCGCGGCGCCTACGCCGGCACGAAGCGCCAGGCCCGCAATGCAACCGCGGGCCACATCCGCGACTCCCTGGTCGAGGACATGGCCCGCTTGAAGGGCGCGAGCTGACGACGCGCGCCTAGCTGGCGGCGGTGGGCGCTGCCGCGGCGTTGCCCCCGTCGGCCATGAACTGCATGAGGAGCTTCACCAGCTCCTCGGGCGGCGCAACGTCCGGGTCTTCGACCGAATCCTTCAGGTGCTCGTACTGGAGAATGCCGAACTTGGCGTAGGCCTCGCGCACGCGCGGCGTGAGCAGCCCGAGCCGCTTCAGGTTCGGGACGATCTTCGAGAAGAGCATCTGGCGGAAACCCTGCATGAACGGCGTCGTGTCCATCCAGGGGATCCAGACCTTCTTGTCCCAACCCATCCGGTCGAACACCTGGTGCATGAGCAGACGCTCGCGCATCAGGTGCGTGGCCTCGATGATGAAATCCTCACGCTCGCGAAGCTCGCTCTCGGTCATGTCGTCGTAGAGGCCCTCGAGGGACAGGACACCAAAGGCCACGTGGCGCGACTCGTCGCCCATGATCCGGGTCGTGAGGTCCTGGATCAGCGGCTCGTCCTGCATCATGAGCTTCTGCATGCCGAAGGCGGCCAGGGCGAGGCCCTCCACCATGATCTGCATCCCGAGGTACGTCATGTCCCAACGGGTGTCGGTCATGATGTCGTCGAGCAGAGAACGGAGCGCCGGGTGCACCTCGTAGGAGATGCCGAGCTTCTCCGTGAGATAGCGGTGGTACACCTCGACGTGGCGTGCCTCGTCCGCAACCTGGTTGGCGGCGTAGAACTTCGCCTCCGCGTTTGGCGCGGCCTGGACAATCTTGGCGGTCGCCACCAGGGCGCCCTGTTCGCCGTGCAGGAACTGCGAGAGCATGAACGAGTTCATGTTCAGGTTGAGCTCGATCAGCTCCTTGTCGTCGAGGGTCTTGGGCGGGTTCAGGACGTTGTTGAGCATGCCGCCCATGCCCATCGCCTGCCGGTCCTTCATCATCTTCTCGATGTCGACCTCCGTCGACCAGTCGAGATCCTTGGCGTTCCAGGAGAGCTCCTTGCCCTTCTCGTAGAGGGCCATCAGGTTCTGCTTCTTGAGCGCGTACTCCCAATCGAAGATCGTCTCGATCGTGCCCTTCACTGCGTGATAGGGACCGCTGTCCGGCATCGGGAGAGGGTTTCGCTGTTCGTACTTCATCGTGTGAAGGCTCCTTGGGGCGCGATCATTCGGTTCGCGATCATTTGGTTTGATCTGGGTGGACGGCTGCCCCTTCGGAGTAGCCGATGTAGTGGAGGACGATCCGTGCGAGTTCGGTTGCGAGTTCGTCTTCGCCGAGGCG
This sequence comes from Deltaproteobacteria bacterium, assembly GCA_019311105.1. Lineage (GTDB taxonomy): Bacteria > Myxococcota_A > UBA9160 > UBA9160 > JAFDDA01 > JAFDDA01. Next base: position 1,529 of record JAFDDA010000028.1, on the reverse strand, counting down.
ACGCTCGCCGACGCGCACCTCACCGAACACGATCAGTTGCTGCATCAAGCCGAAGAGCACCTGGATGGCGAGGTCGATGGCGACCTCGGGATCGGGGTGCGCGAGTTCTTCGTGGCGCGAGTGGAGAAGCTCGACGAAGCGCGCCGACACTTCGCGGCGGAAGCCCAGGATGTCCTGGAGCTCGGGCCCTTGCCCGTGGGCAGCCCGCTCCATGAAGGCGGCCAGCAGCGGCCGATGTTCCTGGAACACGGCCAACAACGTGGCCACGCCCGTGCGAACGATGTCCGCAATGCTGGCGTCTTCCCAACGAGCGGGCGCCGAGAGGCCGTCGACCAGGTCGCGCATCTGGGCCAGGAAGCGCTCCTCGAGGGCGCGCAGCAGTTCGTCCTTGTCCTTGAAGCGTGCGTAGAACCCGCCGACCGAAGAGCCCGCGCGAGCAACGATGTCGGGGATCGAGACGTCGGCGAGGCCCTTGTCCTGGATCAGCAACTCCGCCGCATCGAGCAGCCGGTGAAGGGTCGCCTCGCTACGCGCCTGCTTGGGGTGCGCGACGCTGCGGAGGCGGGGGGGCTTTCGGCCGGCGCTTCGGGGCATGGGTTCGCTTCGGGCCCTCATGGGGGGCTGAATCAGAATCCGATTCGGTTTCTGGATAGCACCGGGACCCGGCTCAGTGCAAGACCTCGAAACCAGGCCGGGCAGGAGTTCGAACTCGGAGAATGCTCGGCCGAACTAGCCGACTTACCTGAAACTCCCCCCGGGGCACTCGATATAGGTCGATAGAATGGAGTTTTCAGGAACTCATTCTCGACTAAGTCTGGACTTTTGGGTCGAATCGGACGATTGTACCGACCATGGTTCCAGGGTCGGTCCCGGGTTCCACGGCAGCCCCCCAAGTTGCCTCTCCGTCGAACAGCAGGCCTCTGGGCAGGAAACTGCCCGAACGAGGCCCCTAGCAGGGAACGAGCATGAGCGACCCGAGCCCCGACCGGCTCCCGACCGGTGGCGAGAAGATCATCCAATGCCTGGAGCGCGAGGGCGTGGAGTACGTCTTCGGCCTCTCGGGCGGCGCGGCGATGCCGATCTTCGACGCCCTGGTCGACTCCACCGTGAAGCTCATCCTGGTGCGCCACGAGCAGGGCGGCACCCACATGGCCGACGGCTATGCCCGCGCCACGGGCAAGCCCGGCGTCGTGCTCGTGACCTCGGGCCCGGGCGCCACCAACACCGTGACCGGCCTCCTGACCGCCTTGATGGATTCCGTGCCGATGGTGGTCATCACCGGCCAGACCATCAGTGGCAACCTCGGCCTCGACGCCTTCCAGGAGGCCGACGTCACCGGCATCACCTACCCCGTCGTGAAGCACAGCTATCTCGTGCGCGATGCCGCGGACATCCCGCGCGTGGTGCGCGAGGCGTTCCACATCGCCACCACGGGCCGACCCGGCCCGGTGTTGATCGACGTGCCCAAGGACGTGAGCCAGGGCGAATGCGACGCCGAGTTCGTCGACGAGCTGGATCTGCCCGGCTAC
>JAFDDA010000102.1 GCA_019311105.1 Deltaproteobacteria bacterium | reverse complement strand
CAGATCGAGGCGCCCGTCGGGAAGTCGGGGCCGGGCATCTTCTCGAGCAGATCGTCGAGCGTGCAGTTCGCGTCGTTCGCTTCGACCATCAGCGCGTCGATCAGCTCGCGCATGTTGTGGGGCGGGACATTGGTCGCCATCCCGACCGCGATGCCCGACGACCCGTTGGCCAGCAGGTTGGGGACCCGGGCGGGGAGCACCGTCGGCTCCTGGACGCTGCCGTCGAAGTTGTCCGCGAAGTCGACCGTCTCGCGGTCGATGTCGCGCAGCATCTCCTCGGCGATGGGGCGCAGGCGGCTCTCGGTGTAGCGGTAGGCCGCGGCTGGATCGCCGTCGATGGAGCCGAAGTTCCCTTGACCGTCGATGAGCGGATAACGGAGCGAGAAATCCTGGACCATGCGCACGAGCGAGTCGTAGACCGCGGAGTCACCGTGGGGGTGGTAGTGCTTCAGCACCTCACCGACGACACCTGCGCACTTGCTGTAGGGCCGGTTGCTCGCCAGACCCTCCTGGTTCATGGCGTAGAGGATGCGGCGGTGAACGGGCTTCAGGCCGTCGCGCACGTCGGGCAAGGCGCGCGAGACGATGACCGACATCGAGTAGTCGAGGAATGATTTGCGGACCTCGTCCTCGATGGCGATCGGCGGGTTCTCGGGCGGGCCGTCGTCACCACCCGGGCCGCTGCCACCCGGGCCACCGTCACCCGGGCCGCCGGGCGAGCCGGCGTTGCCTTCGGGCTCGAGCTCTTCGATGTCGGGGTTGTCTTCGGACATTCGGAGTCTCGCGGGCCCTATACGTCGAGGTTCTGGACGTTCAGGGCGTTGCGCTCGATGAAGAGCCGGCGCGGCTCGACGTCGTCGCCCATGAGGTCGCTGAAGACCGAGTCGGCTTCGATGGTGTCCTCGGCGCGCACCTGCAGAAGCGTGCGGCGCGCCGGGTCCATGGTCGTATCGAAGAGCTGGTCGGGGTTCATCTCGCCGAGGCCCTTGTAGCGCTGGATCGAGAGGCCCTTCTCGCCGCGCTTCAGGATCTCGGCCAACAGGGTGACGGGGTCGGCGATTTCGGTGGCCGCGTCTTCGTCGCGGGCTGCGGAGAGCCGGTAGGGCCCGGGGCTGATGGCGGAGATTCGGCCCGAGAGGTCGGCCAGGCGGGTGAAATCCGAGGAGCGCACGAAGTCAGAGTCGAAGCGTGTGGTCAACACCACGCCCGCGCGGCGCGTCACGCCGTCGAGACGGAAACCACCGTGCTCGGGGTCGGCCGCGATGTTCCAGCTGACCGGCCCGACCTCGTTGCCGACGGCCTGTAGCTGCGTCTCGATACTTGCGGCCACTTCGCCCCGCAGCCGGCCCTCGTCCTGGAGGTCTTCTTCCCTTGGCGCACCGGCCCAGATGGCCGCGTCGACCACCCGTTCGTCGAGTCGCCGGCGGACGAGGCTGTCGAGGATCTTCCGATATTCGGACGCAAGCTCGAGGAGTTCGCGCAGCTCGCCCGCGCCCAGCGCCGAGTCGCCCCCGTCGGGCGTGACGACGACGGCATCGAGGGCCAGGTCGAGCAGGTAGCTCTGGAGCTCGGCCTCGTCCTTCACGAAGCGCTCGCTCCGACCCTTCTTGACCTTGAAGAGCGGCGGCTGCGCAATGTAGATGTAGCCGCGCTCGATCAGCCCCTGCATGCGCCGGTAGAAGAACGTCAGCAGCAGGGTGCGGATGTGGCTCCCGTCCACGTCGGCGTCGGTCATGATGATGATCTTGTGGTAGCGGGCCTTGTCCGCGTCGAAGTCGTCACCGATGCCGCAGCCGATGGCCGCGATCAGGGCCTGGATCTCCTGGCTGGTCAGCATCTTGTCGAGGCGCGCGCGCTCGACGTTCAGGATCTTGCCCTTGATCGGGAGGATGGCCTGGGTCTCGCGGGCCCGGCCCTGCTTCGCCGAGCCCCCCGCGCTCTCGCCCTCGACGATGTAGATCTCGCAGATCGCGGGGTCGCGCTCCTGGCAATCGGCGAGCTTGCCCGGGAGGCTGTGGTCGCCGAGCGCGCCCTTCCGGCGGGCGAGGTCGCGGGCCTTTCTCGCGGCGCTGCGCGCCCGGCTCGCGTCGACGGCCTTCTGGAGGATCGCCTTCGCGACGTTCGGGTTCTCTTCCAGCTGGTCGCCGAGCTGTTCGTAGACGAGCGCCTCGACGAGGCCGCGCACCTCGCTCGTGCCGAGCTTCGTCTTCGTCTGCCCCTCGAACTCCGGCTGCGGCAGCTTCACCGAGATCACCGCGGTCAAGCCCTCGCGCACGTCATCGCCGCTGACTTGCTGAGTATCCTTGCCATTCTTCATCACGGTGGCGATGTAGCGGTTGAGGGTTCGGGTGAGTGCCGTACGGAAACCGATGAGGTGGGTGCCGCCCTCGATGGTGTTGATGTTGTTCGCAAATGCGAACACGTTCTCGTTGTAGCTGTCGTTGTACTGGAGGGCGATCTCGATGATCACCGGCACCGCCTCGCCCTTCTGCTGGAACTCGCGCGTTCCGGAGAGCATGAGCGGCTGAGGGTGCAGCGCAGTCTTCGAGCGGTTCAGGTGCTGGACGAAGGAGACGATCCCGCCCTCGTAACAGAAGTCGTGGTCTTTGGCGGTGCGCTCATCCTTGATCACGATGCGCAGCCCGGCGTTCAGGAACGAGAGCTCCCGCAATCGTTGGGAGAGCGTGTCGAAGCTGTACTCGGTGATGGCGAAGACCTCGGGGTCGGCGCGGAAGGTGACCTTGGTGCCGGTCTTCTCGCTGGTGCCGATCTGCTCGAGGTCGCCCTTCGGGACGCCGCGCTCGTACTCCTGACGCCAGACCTTGCCCTCGCGCTTGATCTCCAGCTCGAGGTGGATCGACAGCGCGTTCACGACGGAAACGCCGACGCCGTGGAGGCCGCCTGAGACCTTGTAGCTCGCGTCGTTGAACTTCCCGCCCGCGTGGAGGGTCGTCATCACGACCTCGGCGGCCGAGCGCTTCTCCTTCGCGTGCTCGCCGGTGGGGATGCCGCGGCCGTCATCCACGACGGTGACGCCGCCGTCCTCGTGGAGGGTGACCTCGATGAGCTTGCAGAAACCGGCCACGGCTTCGTCGACGGCGTTGTCGACGACCTCGTAGACCAGGTGGTGGAGGCCATCGACGCCGGTCGAGCCGATGTACATCGCCGGCCGTTTTCGGACCGGATCGAGGCCTTCTAGGACCTCAATGGAGGCTGCGTCATAGCTCAATCGAAGATCGCTCTGCCCAAGGGGTGAGGGCGTCGGCCCGGGCGTTGCGCCCAGGCTCGGCAGGGAGAGTAATCGAACTCTAAGTGCGCGTAAAGGCGGCGGGTTCCTGGTTTTTGGCCCTTCGAGCCCCGGCGTTCTCGGCTCGCCTCCAGGGCCTCGCTCACAGGCGCATCGGCATCACGACCGCGAGCGACTCGTCGTCGTCTGCGGGGCGCACCTGAACCGGCGACAGATTGTCCTGAAGACCCAGGATGATGTCCTTGGCATTCAAGGCTTGGAGGGCTTCGATCAAGTACTTCGCGTTGAAGCCGATCTCCATTTCCTCGCCGGCGTAATCCACGTCCATCTCCTCACGGGCCTCTCCCAGGTCGGGGTTTCGTGTGGAAATCACGGCCTGGCCTTCTTTCACTTCGAGCTTCACTGAGTGGCTTTGCTGGCTCGAGAGCAGATGCACCCGACGGAGCGCCTTCGTGAAGGGCTCGGAAGCCACAGAGAGCCGTCGTCCAGGCTCCTTGGGAATCACCTGTCGGTAGTTCGGGAACTCGCCCTCGATGAGTCGCATGGCGAGCGTCACGTCACCCTTTCGAGCGAGGCCACTGTTGCCTTCGAACCCGAGCTCGATCTCATCGGCGTCGTCTTCATCGACGAGGCGCTTGAGTTCAGCAAGACCCTTTCGAGGAATGATGATCCCCGCCGGCAAGTCTTCGAGGCCTTCGGCGATGGTGCGATCGACGCACGCCAGGCGATGCCCGTCGGTGGCAACCATTCGAAGCTTCCCGACGTCGGGAAGCACCTCGACGTAGACGCCGTTCAGGTTGTATCGGGTCTCATCCGCACACGTCGCATACATCGTGCGCTCGATCATCTGCGACAACACCACAGCCTGCATCGGCACGAGCTTCTTCGGCGAAGCCCCCGGCAGCGTCGGATACTCCTCCACGGCCGTCCCAGCCAACGTGAAGTGCGAACGCGCACAGTTCACTTCAAGGTAGTTGTTGTCAGTGGTCGAGAGTTGAACGTCTTCGTCGGGAAGCTCACGAATGATCTCGTGCAACTTGCGTGCGCCGACGGTCACCCCACCGGCCTTCTTGACCTTGGCTTCGTGGCTACCATGAATGCCGACCTCGAGGTCTGTCGCTGCGAGCTTGAGCTCACTACCCGACTTTCCCTTCACCGCTTCCATCCGAACGTTGGAAAGGATCGGCATCGAGTTCCGCTTCTCGACGATCGTCTGGATGCGTGCGAGGCCGCGCTGGAGTTCAGACTTGCTAATCGAAAGATTCATCTCCCTCTTACTCCGTCTTCTTTGGTTTTGAAGGAGTTCAGTGGGAGTAGTAGTCTGGCTCCACACCGACAAAAACCAGTCAGCGTTCCGAAAGAACTCGGCTTTTCTGTTGTCTGCAAGACCACCACAACTCGACGGCGGGAGGGGGGCGAGGCTCTCGCTGGAACAGGGTGGATCTTACCATGGGTCGCTGCCGTCAGAACCCGGCGAAACGCTTCGGTCGCGTGATTTGCGAGGTTCATTCGCTCGTATTTATCGCTGCTGAAACGGTTGTTTGAAGTCGTTCCGCTACAGTTGACATCGCTCGCAGCCCCTAGCTATTCTCGCGCGCCTCGGAGGCCCAGGGCCCCGGCATTTCCCGTCGTCACGGGTCGCAGTTTGCGCCCCTTCCGGCGGACCTCTCCCACCATCCTCGGGACGGATCCAGCGATGAAACGAACCTATCAGCCGAGTCGAATTCGGCGAAAGCGGACCCACGGCTTCCGGGCCCGCATGAAGACGAAGGCTGGCCGCGCGGTTCTGAAGCGGCGTCGTGCGAAGGGCCGGAAGCGGCTCGCAGTCACCGTCGCGTCGAAGTAGCCGTGTCGTCGGAGCAGCCCGGGCGCACGCTTGGCCGGGCAGATCGACTGCGGACCTCTCGTGAGTTCCAGAACGTTTCCCGTCGGGGCCAGCGCGCCGCGTCGGGGAGCTTCGTCGTGCTCGTGGCCCCGCGAGAAGGGGGCACCGAGGAGGCGTCAGCTCGGATCGGCCTGACCGTCAGCCGAAAGGTCGGCGGGGCCGTGGTGCGCAACCGCGTGAAGCGGCGCCTCCGGGAGTGGTTTCGCAAGAGCGCGCTGCGGTCTGCGGGTGCGTTCGACTGGGTCGTGATCGCGCGGCCGGCAGCGGCGGCGCTTCCGAGCTCGGTGCTGTGTCATGAAGTCGAGGCACTGTGCGAGCGCGCGCTCGGGGCCGCCCGATGAACGTCGTGAACGCGGAAGTGCCGCAAAGCGCAGCGAACGCGGAAGTGCCGCAAATGGCCTTCTCCCGGGCTCTCGCGCAGGTTATGATCTGGCTCGTTCGTGCCTGGCAGGTCGGCCTGTCGCCGTTCCTCGGTTCGAGCTGCCGCTTCCACCCGTCCTGCTCGGCCTACGCTGCCGAGGCCCTCGAACGTCATGGCGCCTGGCGCGGCAGCCGGCTGACCGTGCGGCGCCTTTCCCGCTGCCACCCCTTCCACGAGGGCGGGCTCGACCCCGTCCCGTAGCGAGAACCCGTGGATCGCAACTTCCTCCTCGCATTCGGCCTATCGCTGCTGGTCATCACGTTGTGGATGTCCCTGCAGCCGCAGCCCGAACCTCTGGACGAGGCCCCCGCGGGGGTCATCTCCGAGGCGCCGCCGCCCGAGGCGCCCGCCGCGGAGCCGGGTGAGTTCCCGAGCTGGGAGCCTTCGGCGCCGGTGTCCCCGGGCCAGGCCTCCCCCTTCGCAGAACCGACGGCCGCGGCCCCTGCCGCGCTGCCCGAGGGCCGCACGGTGTCGGTGCGGACCGACCTCTTCGACGCGCGGTTGTCGGTGCTGGGTGGTGTGCTCGCGGCCTTTGACCTGCGCGAATACGACGATGCGTCGCGAGAGGGGCGGCCGCCCGTCGGGCTCGTCACGAACACCCCGGGCCTCCCCGCCGCCCTCGCGACGCCCTTCAGCGAACTGCAGGCGGGAGATTGGGCCCAGGCGCCGTTCTCCGTCGACCAACCGGATGGGCGCACGGTGGTCTTCAGCCGTACACACGAAGGTGTAACGCTGCGCAAGACCTTCCTGTTCGAGGACGGGCGCTACGACTTCCGCATGGTGCTCGAGCTCGAGAACGGCACCGGGCGCACGCTCACGCCGATCTTCGAGGCGGTCTGGCCGGCGGTGCTTCAAGACAGCGGGGACTACTCGGAGTTCTCCCTCGTCGCGCTGCAAGGCGACGAACTCGAACGGCTGGTTCTCGTCGCTGGGCGCAGCGGCGGCGCGGGTTGCGGCGGTGGCTTCGGTGGCGGCGGCGACGAAGCGAAGACCTGGACGGGAAACGTCGAATGGGTCGGCGCGCAGACGCGTTACTTCCTGGCGGCGTTGATTCCCGAGGTCGCCGAGGTGGCATCGGCACGCTTCCTCCCGCAGCAGGAAGGTGAAGTCGCAGTCGCCACGGTCGGGCAGAACCCGATCCAGCTCGGGCCCGGTGCGAGCCACAGCTACGAGTATCGCGTCTACATCGGCCCGAAGGAGCGCGACCGCCTGACGGGCGACGTGCTCGGCGCGCGCCGCCTCGACTCCGCCATCCCGCTCGGCTGGAGCTGGGTTGCGCCACTCACGGGCTTCTTCTCCTGGGCGCTGGCCGAGGGCTACGGCGTCATCCCGAACTATGGCTTCGTGATCATCCTCATCACGATCCTCGTGCGGCTGGTGACCGCCCCTCTGCTCGGCCGCCAGATGCGCTCGATGAAGAAGATGTCGACGCAGATGCAGGCGCTGAAGCCGAGGCTCGACGCGGTGAAGGAGAAGTTCGGCGACGACAAGCAGAAGATGAGCGAAGAGACCATGAAGGCCTACAAAGAGGCCGGCGTGAACCCGCTCGGAATGCTCAGCGGCTGCCTGCCTCTATTCCTGCAATTCCCTGTTTTCATTGGACTTTTCTACGCTCTTCAGAGCGCGATCGAGCTGCGCCAGGCGCCCTTCATCGGTTGGATCACGGACCTCTCGGTGCCCGAGTCCTTGTTCGTGATCCCCGGGCTCGACCTGCCCCTACGCGTCCTGCCGCTCGTCATGGGGGGGAGCATGTGGCTTCAGCAGAAGCTGACGCCGCAGACTTCCATGGACCCTGCGCAGCAGCAGATGATGATGACGCTCATGCCCATCATGTTCACGGTTCTCTTCTATCAGTTCCCGTCGGGCCTCGTGCTGTACTGGATGGTCAGCAACTTTCTCGCCATCGCACACCAGTTCTGGATCAACCGGACGCCCGCTTAGCCGGCCGCGGACCACCGAGCCGCAGGCCCATTCGAAAGGACTACGCACTTGTTCGATCTCAAAGCAGAGCCCAAGGAGTTCATCGGCGCCGGCCGCGCCGACGCTGTGGCATCCGCCGTCCGATTCTTCGGGATGGAGGAGTCGGAGCTCACCATCACCGAGCCCGCAGCCGAGACGGTCAACGGCCTCGCCGGCCGCACTCTCATCGTCGCAGCGCCGCCGGAATCCCAGCGGACGCCGCGCCGCGACGACAGCGACGACCGCGGCGGGCGCGACCGCGACCGCGATCGGGGCCCGCGTGGCCGCGATCGAGGAGACCGAGGAGACCGAGGCGATCGAGGGGACCGGGGCGGCCGCGGGGATCGCGGCGGCCGAGACCGGGACCGTGGAGACCGGGGTCCTCGAGGCGATGGCGGGCGTGACCGCGATCGCGGCGACCGTGGCCCTCGTGGCGGTGGCGGTGGCGGTGGCCGTGACCGGGACGATGGCGACCGGGGTCCTCGAGAAGAGCGGGTCGCTGCAGCGCCGCTGGCGCCCGACGAGCCCTCCGAGGCCACCGTCGAGGGCGAGCTCGGCATCATGGGCACCTTCGTCCAGGGCGTCGTCGAGCGCATGAAGGTCGGCAGCTTCGGCATCTCCGAATCCAGCGAGGAAGGCCTCGTGGTCATCCACCTGACCGGGAACGCCGCCATGCAGCTCTCCACCGCCGAGATCCGGGTGGGCGAAGCCATCCAGCTCCTGGCCAACCAGGTCGCCATCAAGGGCGGCAAGGACGGCCCGCGGGTCGTCGTGGATGTCGCGGGCGATCAGACCCGCCGGGATGCCGACCTCGAGCAGCTGGCCCGCCGCGCCGCGGACCGCGCCAGCAGCACGAACGAGGCCGTGGCCCTGGCCCCGATGAACGGCAAGGATCGCCGCGCCATCCACGTCGCCCTGCGCGGCGAGGAAGGCATGGCCACCATGAGCGTTGGCGAGGGCCAGTACCGCCAGGTGGTCGTGGTGCCCGAAGGCGCCGACGAGTACGAGGAAGCCGTGCGGAAGGCCGAAGAGGCCGCCCGCGACGACGACTGATTCTGCCGGGCGGGCGTTCCACGTGGAACGCCCGCCCCCTGCTCGCCTCTTCTCCTCCTACCGTCCGCTCGACTCGTTCCACCGCGCCCGCCGTTCCACGTGGAACACCGCCCAGCCTGGGCGACGCCGAGCGTTCCACGTGGAACCTCCGTGCCCCCCGAAGCCCCCGACCCCAGCCTCGAACGCCTGATTCAAGAAGGCCTGGACGAGCTGGGCCTGGAGGGCGGCCTTGCAGCCGACTTGGCGCGCCTGTCCGAGCTGCTCCACGCCTGGGCCCAGCGCATCAGTCTGACGGGGCACCGATCCCCGGAGATCATTGCCCGCCGCCTGGTTCTGGATGCCCTGGCTCTGGAGCGCCAACTTCCGGAAGCCGACACCCTCGCCGACTTGGGGGCCGGAGCGGGCTTCCCGGGGCTTCCGATCGCGGTGGCACGGCCGGCCTGCCGGGTCGCCTTGGTGGAATCGCGCGAACGCCGGGTCCACTTCCAACGCGCTGCGGTTCGCGCGCTCGGGCTCGCGAACACCGAGGCGATCCGCGGGCGCGCGGAAGCACTGGAACCCCGGCCCCAGGCCATCGCTGTCGCCCAGGCCATGGGAACGCCGGATCAGGTGGCGCGCTGGCTCGTGCCCTGGGTTGCGCCGGGAGGTCTTCTGGTGATCCCTGGCGCGGAAGCCCCGCCTCAGGTGGGGACGGTTGCCGGCCTCGACCCGCCGTCGGTCGTGCACTACCGCGTCCCCCTAGACGGCCCCGCCCGCACGCTCTGGATTGCCCGCAAGTCTGACTGAGGTTCGGCTGAGGGCCTTCTCGAAAGCTCTTGGCGAGTTCCGCTCCCGCGCGTTCTTGCCGAGCCGCTGCGCCCAATCGTGGGGCGGGATCTGTTATGTTCGAAGAACGGATTGAATCCCCCGGGGGGAATGAGGGGTTCCATCATGCCGGCTATCGAGCCGACCGGATCAGGCGCTGCGCGTTCAACGCGAGCGTCGGCGCTCGTCCTGGCCGTGGCCAACCAGAAGGGCGGCGTCGGCAAGACCACCACGGCGGTGAATCTCGCCGCCTCGCTCGCGGCTTCGGAGCGGTCGACGCTGCTCGTCGACCTCGACCCGCAGGGCAACGCGTCGAGCGCGTTCGCAATCCTCGACCCCGAAGTCCATGTCTACGATGCGCTCGTCGGCGAATGCGTCATGAAGGACGCGGTCCACCCGACCGAACTCCCGCACCTCCAGGTCGTGCCCGCGGGCCAGGACCTCGTGGGCGCCGAGATCGAACTCGTCGGCACCGACGCAAGAGAGCGTCGCCTCGAACTCGCCCTCGCCGACCTGCGCGAGAGCTACGAGTTCGTTCTGATCGATTGCCCGCCGTCCCTCGGCCTGCTGACCTTGAATGCATTGACCGCGGCGGACTCGGTGTTGATCCCGCTGCAGTGCGAGTACTACGCGCTCGAAGGGCTGGCGCGGCTCACGGACACCGTCGGGCGCGTGCGCGAATCGTTGAACCCGGAGCTCGAGATCGAGGGCATCGTCCTCACCATGCTCGACCGGCGCAACAACCTCGCGCGTCAGGTCGAACGCGAAGTGCGCGATCACTTCGGCGACCGGGTCTTCGAGACCATGATCCCGCGCAACGTGCGGCTCTCCGAGGCGCCGAGCCACGGCAAGCCCGTGCTGCTCTATGACGTCCGTTCACGCGGAGCCACCGCGTACCTGAAGCTGGCCGACGAATTGCTCGGCCGACTCGCCAACCGCGAAGACACGGGGAGCGCGTTGCCCGACGCCGCGCCCTCCGACGGAGGAAGCCATGGCACGTCGTAACGCTCTGGGTCGAGGCCTTGGTGCCCTGATCCCGTCGTCTCCCCCGCCGGCAGCGCGGCGGCCGGAACCGTCGACGGGAGAGCCCACAGCGACGGAAGTGACACCAAGCAGTGACACCCCGAAGGTGCAGGCCGCGCCACACGAGATCCCCGTCGCGCGGATCGCCCCGAACCCCCAGCAGCCTCGACGCGAGTTCGACGACGCCGAGCTCGCGCGTTTGCAAGGCTCGATCGAGCGGCACGGCGTGCTCCAGCCCGTCGTGGTGCGGCGGGTCGCCGGGCGCGAGGACCCGGGCGGCGAACGCTTCGAACTCGTCGTGGGCGAACGTCGCTGGCGCGCCTCGCGACGCGCGGGCCGCGAGACCATCCCTGCGGTCGTTGCCGACATCGCCGAGCCGGCGCTGCTCGAGGTCGCGCTGGTCGAGAACGTCCAGCGCGCCGACCTGAACGCCATCGAACTCGGCCTGGCCTTCCACACCCTGGCCGAAGGCGGCGCGACCCAGGAACAGATCGGCGAACGCGTGGGCCTCGATCGATCCTCGGTGGCGAACCACATCCGCTTGCTCGAACTCCCGCGCGAGATCCAGAAGGACGTCGAAGAGGGCCGCCTCTCCTTCGGCCACGCGCGCGCACTGCTCGGTGTCACGAACCCGGAGCGGCGGCGGCACCTGCGGCGGCGCATCGTCGACGAGGGCCTCTCCGTGCGCGAGGCTGAGCGCCTCGCCCGCTCGGCAGGCGCGGCGCCCGGGGGGCGGCGCAAGAACGGCGCCGTTCAGGTCGCTGACCCGCAGCAGCAGCAGATCCTCGACCTGCTCCGTGATCGCCTGAAGACCCGGGTCCGGATCGTCGGGGGCCCGGGGCGCGGCCGGATCGAGATCGAATACTTCGGCGCGGAGGATCTCGGCCGGATCGCCTCCGCGATGCTCGACCCCCGCTGACCATGGCGGCGCCGGCGGACAGGGAGCCCGTGGTCGGGCCGGGGGCACGCTTCGAGGGCACGCTCGCCTTCCAGGGCGAGGCCCGCGTCGAGGGCGAGTTCGAAGGCGTCATCCTCGGCCGAGGCACGCTCCGCGTTGCCCCGGGCGCGGTCGTCCGGGCCCGGATCGAGACCGAGGAGCTGGTGGTGGCCGGGGTCGTGGAGGGCGATGTCGTGGCGCCGCGACGCGTGGCGCTGCTGGCCGGAGCCCGGCTCGTGGGCAACGTGCGTACGGGCCGCCTCGCCCTTGCCGACGGCTCGGTCCTCGAAGGCCAATGCGAGATGCTGACGGGCTTGTCCGAGGTCGCGGCGACCCGCTGACCGCCTGGCCCCCGGCCCCTTCGTGGCGGCGCCAGAGGCCCGGAAACCCCCGTCCGCGAGCTTGAAACTCGCGCCGATTCTGCGAAACTTCCGCCGCCTTGCGCCGGCTCCGCCGGCCAGCGAGGCAAATGCCCCCGAGGCCCCGCATCGGATCCGTTGGGTCCAGCCGCCTACCGCGGCGCGGTCCTTGGCCACGCTGAAGGAACACAGGGTTCGAGAGAACGGCGGGTGCCGCGGGCACCGAGTGCGCCGTGCTCTCCCCGTCTTGGAGAAGCGCGAAGTTGAGCCGAGCCCTTGCCGCCACCTCTGCCGCCTTGTTGGCAGCCCTGCTCCTCGGGGCCGGGCCGGCCCACGCTTCGGACGGCCTCGTGATCGTGCCGGACCCGGCGAAGCTCATCCCGCTGATGATCCTCTTCGTGCTGATGATCGCCCCGGTGAACCGGCTGATCCTGCAGCCCCTGTTGGCTGTTCTCGATGAGCGCGACGAGCGCATCGCCGGCGCGCGCGCGCGGGCCGAGCAGATCGCCAAGCGCGCGGACGAAACGCTTGCCAGCTACGAGGCCCACATCGCCACGGCCCGCGCCGAGTCCGAGCTCGAACGCCGCGGCACCCTCGAGCAGGCCCGCGGTCGCCATGCCGAGCGCGTGGCCGAAGAGCGCGGCGTCGGCGAGACCCGCGTGGCCGAGGCCCGCGCCGAAGTCGCCACCGCCCTCGAGCAGGCTCGAACCCAACTCGAAGCCCAGGCGGGAGACCTTGCAAAGCAGGCTGCGGAGCGAATGCTCGGGAGAAGCCTGTGAGGTTCGCCCTCGCCCTCGCGATCCTGCTCGCACCCGTTGCCGCCTCCGCATCCGGCGGCGGCGACGCTGGCAACGAGGCTTGGACGCTCTTCTGGCAGGGTGTGAACCTCATCATCCTGTTCGCCGTGCTCGTCTACTACACGCGCAAGCCGATCCAGGAGTTCTTCAGCAGCCGTCGCGACGAGGTGAAGGGTGGGCTCGACTCCGCCGCGAGCGTCCTGTCCGACGCCGAGACTCGCCTGGCCGAGTGGCAGGCCCGCGCCGATCGCCTCGACGCCGAGGTGGAAGAGATCAAGGAAGCGGCGCGCCAGCGCGCGAACACCGAGAGCGAGCACATCCTCGCCGATGCCGAGGCCTCCGCCGAACGCCTCCGCAACGACGCCAAGACCGCCATCGATCAGGAGGTCGCCCGCGCCCGCTCCGAGCTGCGCGCCGAGGCGGGCGAGCTGGCGACGAAGCTCGCCGCCGACCTGCTGCAGAGCCACGTCACCGACGAGGACCAAACGAAGCTGGTGGACGAGTTCGTCGCGCGGGTCGAAAGCTCCGGCTCCGCTGACGGGAGGGCCAACTAGCCATGGCGAGCTCCACCGCAGCCGGGCGTCGCTACGCCAAGGCGCTCTTCGGCATCGCGAAGGAAGACGACTCCATCGAGGCCACGGGCAACGAACTCTCGGCCCTCGCCGCCTTGTTCGACTCGAGCCCCGAGTTGCAGAACGTGCTCTTCCGCCCGCTCCACCCGGTGGCCGAGCGTCGCGCCGCACTGCGTGCCGTCGCCGAGCGGCTCGGCTCGAGCGCCACGCTGCAGAACTTCTACGCCTTCCTGGTCGATCAGCGCCGCCTGATCGACTTCCCCACGATCTGCGCCGAGTTCGCCCGGCTGGCGGCCGAGGCCGAGGGCCGCACCGACGCCCGCATCACCTCGGCGCGCCCGCTCGACGACGCGACCCGCGAGCGCCTCGTCGAAGCGCTCTCCCAACGCACCGGCAAGAAGGTCCACGTCGAGGTGAACGTCGACCCGAGCCTCATCGGTGGGGTCGTGGCCCAGGTGGGCGGTCTCGTGTTTGACGGAAGCCTGCGCACCCAGCTCGAGCAGCTCCGCACGAATCTGACCAAGGATTAGAACGGTCCGAATCGACTCCGACCCAGCACGCCCGATGGCGCGCAGTGAGGCGGAGCCGAACGAAGGAAAAGCGATGGACATCAAGCCCGGCGAGATCACCGACATCCTGAAGCGCGAGATCCGCGAGTACGATCGCGAGATCGACGTCGC
>JAFDDA010000193.1 GCA_019311105.1 Deltaproteobacteria bacterium | reverse complement strand
AGCTCCTCGCGGTAGGTGTTGACCGAGACGCTCCCACCCTTGGTCAGCCGCTTCAGGCTCTCCACGACACCCTGGCGATGGCGCTGCGTGATGAAACCCGCCCCGTAGAGGCCCGAGGCGCCCTCACCGAGCCATTCGAGCCGCTCCTTCCGCTTGGTGCCCGAGATCTTCGAGACGAGCACGTTGCCCGCGGCGTAGGCCTCGGCCTCGAGCTGGAGGCTCGTCAGGAGCAGCAGTAGCGCCGTCTCGGGGCTCTTCTCGTTGGGGAACTGGTCGCGCAACTGGGCCATGGCCCGGCTCGCGATCTTGACCCGCTGGGTCTCGGATGCGCCCGCACCCAGGAGCTTCGCGCCCTGGCGGAGACTCTTCGCGAAGGCCGCGCTCTTCGTCGCGGTGGCCAACCGCAAGAGAGCGGGTGCGGCCTGCGGCGCGTACATCCGGTCGATGTCCGCGGCCAGCTTCGCGTACTGGGCCTTCATGGCGGCCTTGCCCTTGCGGCTGGCGTGGTCGCGCACACGCCCCGCATCCTCGGCGTCCGGGAAGCCGTGGATCTTGGCGCGAAGGTTTTTGAAGCCCGGGTCGGCGTTGGCGATCACCACGGCGAGCTGACGGACCTCGAGGGCCGAGACGGCGTCGGCCTGGAGGGGCAGCAGGCGTGCGGCCTCGCGAATGAGGGCGAAGCGGGCCGGGTCGCGCCAGCGCGAATCCCCGAGCATCGCCAGCATGACCTTGCGAGCTGTGGCCTCCTCGTCCTCGGCCTGGAGCGCGCCCCGGTAGCCGCGGGCGCCCCGGAAGATCCAGCCCTGGTCGGCCACGCGCAGGAAGCGTTCGACGAGCACCTGGCTCAGCTGATCGAGGTCGGCCTTCGAGCCGGTGAAGTCGCCGGGCTCGAGTTCGGCGATCACGTTGCCGACGTAGTAGCCGTCGCGCCGCATGGCGACGGTGCGGTCGTTCCACTCGCCGTGCTGGATGCCGCCGCCGCGCTTCGCGCAGGCATAGGCCTTGGGCGGGTGGACGGTGCCGTCGGCGCAGTACCAGCGGATCCGCTTGAAGGGGCCCTTGGGGGCCTGCTTCATCTCCTTGACCCAACCGGAATACTTGGAGGCGTTCTTGAATTGGGCCTTGCCGCCCGCGGCCCGAACGTCGACCGAAACGGCGAGTGCCGCCGGCAGCAGCAAGAGCGCCAGAGCAAGGAACAGGGGGAGCCGGCGGAACGGCGTCGCCATCGGGCGCAGAATAGCCGATCGGCTCCACTTGCGGGCCGCTTTCGCGAGCAGCCCGGCGGTCTGCGCCGCCGCCCCAAAGCCTGCGGCTGCCCGGCTGGGGGCCGAAAACCGGGTGATCCAACCCGCCCGGTGATATCGTGCCGAACGGCAAAATGTTGAAGCAGTTCGGCTTCGATCGGCAGGAGAGCCGCGTACTGGTTTGGGGGGCGGCGACGCTCTTCCTCACCGGCTGGGCGGACGTCTCCCTCAAAAACGTCTCGGAAACCTACTTCGTCAGCCAAGTAGGTCCGGAAAGGCTCCCGTACGTCTTCCTGGCCAGCTCGGCCCTCCTGTTCGTCAGTACGTGGGGCATGGGCCATTGGGCAGCTCGGGCCCAACGGCTCCGGCTGCTGCCTCGGGTCCTGGTCTTTCTCGCGGTGGCGATCCTTCCCCTCTGGTGGCTGATCGCCAGCTCCGACGACCCGCTGAACGAACCCTCCCAGAGCCTGAAGACGGCGTTCGGGATGCTGCTGATTGCCTCGAAGCAGGTCCAATCCATCGCGCTCCTGGTCTTCTGGGCCGCGATGAACGACCTCGTGAACGGGCGTCAGGCGAAGCGCGTCTTCGCACCCCTGATGGCGGGTTGGACGCTCGGCACCATCTTTGGAAGCTTCGCGTCGCACCCGCTCGCCGGCATGGTGGGGGTGGCCACCCTGGTTCCGATTTCGAGCGGATTCCTCGTGTTGGCGGCGCTCACCACCTACCCGCTGCGGCGCGGCGTCACGTCCGGGCTCCAGCAGGGCGGGCTGCGTCGCATGCTCCGCGCCGTGCGCGACTCGGGCGCCGCCGAGAGCGCCGTGCCCCACGAGGCCCCGGCCAGCGTGCGGACGCTCTGGGGTGAGAGTCGGCTCTTCCGACTGCTGCTCGTCACGGTCATGCTGTCGGGGATGCTTGGCCCGATGCTCTACTTCCAGTTCCAGTTCGTGGCGCACGCGGCTACGACCGGCGGGGAGGAGGCCGTGAACAAGCTCCTCAACCTCTACTCCGTCTTCCGCGGCTGGGTGAACCTGGGCGTGCTGATCGCCCAGCTGCTGTTCGCTTCGAGCCTGTATCGCTGGATCGGGATCCCATTGTCCTTGGCGCTCTCGCCGGTGGTCTACCTGCTGGGCTTTGCGGGCCTGACGGTGCGCCTCGCGCTGCCCGTCGGCATCGGCGCCATGTCGGCGACGAAGCTCCAGGACAACGCGATCTTCGAGCCGGCCTCGCGCGTGCTCTACAACCTCTTCCCTGACCGCCACCGCTCTCGGGCGGGCTCTTTCCTGGATGGGCCCGTCAAGCGCGGCGCCGGGGCGCTCGGGAACCTCGTGATCATCGCGGCCCTCTCGGGGGCCTCTCAGGTGTGGGTCGGCTACTCGGGGATGGGCCTCGCGCTCATCTGGCTGTTTGCCTCGCTGGTGCTGTGGCGCGAGTATCCGCGTCTCCTGTTGGCCGCGACGTCGAAGCACCAGCGCAACCTCGGGGCTTCGGATTGGGACGAGGAGTTGCTCGACGCCTCCACCGTGCGGGTGCTCGGCCAGCAGATGCTCGACTCCGACCCGGAGCGCTGTGCCGCGGGGATCGAACTCATCGAGGAGGCGCGGCCTGACCTCTCGATCCCGGCCATCACGGGGGCCCTCCGGGAGGCGCCCGAGAGCACCCGAGCGCTGCTGCTGAAGGCGCTCGAAGACGCCATCGATCGCGCCGTGACGACGGAATACCGGAACGCCGGGGCCGCGGCGGACGTCGAAGCCGCGATCGCGGCAGACGGCGCCCTTCCGCCCCTCGACCGGGCACGGCTGGTCCAGTGCTACGGCCGGCTGGTTCCGAAGGCTGACCTCGAACGCATCCCGCTGTTCGAACGCTCGGCCGAAGACCCGACCCCGGCCGTCCGGCTCGCGACCGCGGCTTCTCTCGAAGGCGCAGACTTGCACGATCGCCTGGCGGCCGCCGTTGCGGGCGACGACGCCGGCGAGCATGCGATCGTGCGTCGCGCCCTGCGCGTCCGCTTGTTGTGCGACCCGGACCATCCCGACTGGGAGCCCGGCCTGGCGCTGCTCGTTCGCATGCTCGACGTCGAGGCCGGCCGCCGCGAGGCCGCCGCACTGTTGGCCGACGTGGCCGCCCGCCATGGCGAACGCGTTCGCGGCATCAGTGACGATGCGTTGGTTCACCTGCGCAACCCCGACGCGGAGACGCGCGCGCATCTGCTCCGCTTCACGGGCCACGCCGGCTGCACCGAACACATCAACGCCCTGATCGGTCACCTCACCTCGGTCGAGCCCGCCACGGCCGCGGCCGCCCGCGAGGGGCTGATGGCCATGGGCCCCCAGGCCGCCGACGTCCTGATGAAGGAGGCCGCCCACGGCCGCCGCAGCACACGCAACGCCATCCTGCCCCTGCTGCGCGAGCTGCGCGTCGATCACGACGAGCTGTGGGAGATGTACGACCGCGAACTCAAGAACGTGCGACGGCAGATCATCCAACACCACGTGATGTCCGACTCCCTGGGCTTTGACCTCGTGGTCCAACGCCTCGACGAGCGCGTGGACGAAGGCCTGCACACGGCACTCATGCTCCTTGCGGGCCTTCGGACTCGCTACAGCGAAGAGTTCGAGGACCTCGCCGAGAGCCTTCCGGGCACCCCCAGCGGGCGCCGGCGCGCGACGCTGGTCGTGGTGCTCGAGGAGATCGCCGACGCCCGGGAGAAGGACGACCTGCTTCCGTTGTTGGACGAGGACCGGCCGCGCCGCTGCGCCCGAGCTGCACGGACCCTCGGCATCGAGGTCCCGGCCGAGGAGGAGGTCATCCGCCAGATTCGCAAGAGTTCCGACGAGCTTTCGCGAACCCTGGTCGAGGGCTCCCTCGTCACCCTCGGCGGGACGGATCTGGCCCCTCCCGAGGATCTGGAGGATCATCCGGGCGTGCTGAGCCCCACGGAGATCGCGTTGCAGCTGAAGGCCCTGCCCATGTTCGATGGGCTGACCACGCGGCAGTTGATGGATCTGGCCCAGGTGGTGAGCGAGGTGACCCACCCGCCCGACACGCCCATCATCGAAGAGGGCGGCCTGAACGAGAGCATGTTCCTGCTGGTCGATGGCGAGGTCGAGGTCCGGAAGAATGGCCACCCGGTCGCGAAGCTCGGCCCCAACGAGTTCTTCGGCGAGATGTCGCTGCTCGAGCGGGCGCCGCCGTCGGCCGATGTCGTGACCCTCGAAGAGTCCCGTCTCCTCTGCCTTCAGCGCACGGACTTGTTCCGGCTGATGGAGGAGTTCCCGACGATCCCGATCATCATGTGCCAGACGCTCTCGCGCCGGATGCGCGAGTTGCTCGAAGCGCGCACGCCGACGGCGTAGGGCTTCACGGTCGGTCGGCGTCTCCCTAGTCGATCTCGATGGGCTCCAGCTCCGGCGCCTCGAACTGCTGGAGTTCGTCCTCGTCGTTCTCGCCAGAGCCGACCCCGTAGGGGCCGTCGCCGTTGGGCT
>JAFDDA010000101.1 GCA_019311105.1 Deltaproteobacteria bacterium | reverse complement strand
TTCCACATCGCCACCACGGGCCGACCCGGCCCGGTGTTGATCGACGTGCCCAAGGACGTGAGCCAGGGCGAATGCGACGCCGAGTTCGTCGACGAGCTGGATCTGCCCGGCTACAGCGTCCCGGCCCACGCCGACGAACAGGCCCTCGCCGCGGCGGCACGGCTGCTGGCCAAGGCGCGCAGGCCGGTCTGCTCGGCAAGGGCGCCGCGGACGAGAACCATCCGCTCCACCTCGGCATGCTCGGGATGCACGGCACGGCCTACGCGAACAAGGCCGTTGCGGGCTGCGACCTCATCATGGCCATCGGCGCCCGCTGGGACGACCGAATCACCGGCGACGTCGATCGATTTTGCGTGGACGCGAAGAAGATCCACGTCGATGTGGACGAGTCGGAGTTCAACAAGATCATCCAGCCCGACGTCTGCCTGCATGGCGATGCGCGGCTCGTGGTCGAGGATCTCGTCCCGCGCGTCGAGATGGCCGACACCGCGCCGTGGCTGAAGCAGTGCGCCGAGTGGCGCAAGCGCTTCCCGCTGAAGTACCCGAAGCAGGGCGGGCTCCGAGCGCAGCACGTGCTCGACCGGCTGCACCACGTGACCGGCGGCGACGCCGTCATCACCACCGACGTGGGCCAGCACCAGATGTGGGCCGCTCAGTTCCTGCTGTCGAAGTCGAACCGCCACTGGCTCTCATCGGGCGGCGCGGGGACCATGGGCTACGGCTTCCCGGCGGCCATCGGCGCCTCGTTCGGGCGGCCCGACCGGGACATCTGGGCCGTGGTCGGCGACGGCGGCTTCCAGATGACCCTCATGGAGCTGGCGACGGCGAAGATCCACGAGCGCCGCACGAAGTGCCTGATCATCAACAACAACTTCCTGGGCATGGTGCGCCAGTGGCAGGAGATGTTCTTCGAGAACCGCCTGTCTGGCGTGGACCTCGAAGGCAACCCCGACTTCGCGAAGCTGGCCGAGGCCTACGGCGTGAAGGCCTTCCGCATCAAGCGCGCCGGCGACGTGGACCGCATCCTGACCCAGGCGCACGAATACGATGGCGGGCCCTGTGTCGTGGTGGCCGAGGTGATGAAGGAGGACAACGTCTTCCCGATGATCCCGGCCGGCGCCTCGCTCGACGAGATATTGACCGAACGGCCGAAAGAGAAGCTCGAGAAGCCCGTGGGGAGTACTTGATCGTGAGCGCCGAACCCTTCGCCAGCCCGGATGACCCGACGGCTCTGGCCGCAACGCCGGCCCGAGAGCTCCACACCATCTCGCTGTTCGTGAACGACAAGCCGGGCGTGCTCGTGCGCGTCGCGCTCGTCTTCTCCCGTCGGGGCTACAACATCGAGAGCCTGGTGGTGAGCCCGTCGGCCCATGGTGGCTTCTCGCGCATGACCATCACCTGTTCGGGTGCTCACTCGACTCTGGAGCAGATCATCAAGCAGCTGGCGAAGCTCGTCGACGTGGTCCACGCCATCGACCACACGGGCGACGAGTCCTACGAGACCGAGGTCGCGTTGGTGAAGCTCGACGTGGCGCTCGACGCACGCACCCAGATCCTGCAAATCGCCGAGCACTACAAGGCGAAGGTCGTGGACTACGGGGCCGAGCAGCTGATCCTGCGCGTCTACGGACAGAGCGACAAGCTCGACTCATTCATCGGACTGCTACGAAGCTTCGGGATCGTCGAGCTCGTTCGCTCGGGCAAGATCCTGATGGCCCGCGGCGACACCACGACCTAGCGGGCCGGGCCTAGCCCTTCTGCTTGTCGAGGAAGGCCTTCACCGCTTCGTGGTGCTCGGGCGTCTTCCAGCACTCCCGCAACAAAGCCGACTCGCGCGCCTGGACGAGGGTGAGGTCGGTCTCGGCGCAGTTCTCCGTCAGCAGGCGCTTCGTCATCCGGAGTTGCGGGGCGGGGTTCGCGCCGATGTCGCCCGCAATCTCGAGGGCTCGGTCGAGGGTCGCGTCGGGCGCCGTCACATGGTCGGCGAGCCGCAGGTCGTAGGCCTCCTGGCCCGAGTAGAGCCGCCCCGAGAGGCACATCTCGCTCGCGCGGCCGAAGCCCATGCGCTGCACGAGGTAGTGCGTGCTCGCGAGCTCGGGGACGAGGCCCACCTTGATGAACGCCATCGAGAGCTTCGCCTTCTCTGAAACCACGATCACGTCGAAGGGGAGGATCTGGGTCAGGCCGATCCCCACGGCGGCACCGTTCACCGCCGCGACGAGCGGCTTCGCTTCGCGCACGAGCGCCACCCAGTCGAGGCCCTCGGGCAATCCACCGCTGCCGCCGGCCGTGTTCGCGCCGGGGTCGACGCCATCGATGCGGCTCTGGAACGTCTCGGACATGTCCGCGCCGGCGCAAAAGCCGCGCCCCGCGCCCGTCATCACGATTGCACCCACGGCGGGGTCGGCGTTCGCCGCTTCGATCGCATGGGCCGAGTCGACGCTCATCTGGGGGAGCCAGGCGTTCAGCCGATCGGGGCGATTCAGCGTGATGAGGCCGACCCCGTCGCGAACTTCGTAGAGGATCGTCTCGTAGTCGCTCATGCTGTGGGCGCGAGCTGGCCGCCGCGCAGCACGCGGCCCGGGAGCGTGCCGTCCTCGGCGATCTGGTCCGCACCGTCCTCGCGCAACACCGTGCCGTTCACGACGACGGCGCGGATCCCCTTGGCGTCCGAGACCAGCCGGTCGGCACCCTCCGGGAGGTCGCGCACCCGCCGTAGCGGCGAGCAACCCACCGTGGCGGGGTCGAAAACCGTGACGTCGGCTGCCATGCCCGGGGCGAGCCGGCCGCGGTCGTCGAGGCCGAAGATCGCCGCGGGCTCCGAGGTCAGCTTGCGCACACCTTCCTCGACCGTGAGCACCCCGAGCTCCCGAACCCAGTGGCCGAGCAGATGGGTCGGTGCACAGGCGTCGCAGAGTTGGCTCGCGTGGGCACCGGCATCCGAGAGCCCCAGCATCGCACCCGGCGCCGAGAGCAGCTCGCCGACGACGTCCTCGTCCGTGTTCGCAACCGCGACTCGGAAACGCGCCTCGAGATCGGTCGCCAACGAGAGGTCGAGCATCAGGTCGGCGGGGTGAACGCCGCGCTCCTCGGCGAGCTCGGCGACGTTGCGCTCGGCCAGCTCGGGCTGACCGGGCACCTCGGACACGACCGTGCGATCCCAACCGCCCGAGAGCAAACCCTCGGAGGCCTTCTCCCGGAAGGCCGCTCGGAAGTCGGCCTCGCCGTAGATGCGCTTCTTGCCTTCATGGTCCGCCGCGGAAACCGGCTCGAACAGCCCCAGGCTCTGGAAGGTGAAGGGCGCCTTCATCTGGTACTCGGTCATCAACGGCCGGCAGGAGACCTGGGGCCAGACCGCGGCGCCGCCCTCTTGCAACTTGTCGCACTGTTCCAGGATGCCGCGGTGGCCTTCGGGCCCGAACATGCCACCGAGCAGGGCCGTCCACGTCACGGGCTTCCCCGTCGCACGGGCGAGCGCGCCAAACTGCTCCAGGAAGAGGCCCCGCCCGGCGGTCGCCTGGAAGACGCCGTGGTCGACGTCGGCGAGGCAGCCAGCGAGCGCCTCGACTTCCTCGTGGGCCGCGACACGGCTCGGGACGGGCTTCCCCGCGTAGCCGACGTGAGTCGGTGCCTTCGAGGTCGCGAAGCCGACCGCGCCCGCCGCGAGTGCCTCGGCGACGATGCGGCTCATCTCCGCGACTTCCTCGGAGGTGGCTTCGCGCTCGGTCGCCTCTTCGCCCATCACGTAGAGACGCACCGGCGTGTGGCCCACCATGGCGGCGAGATTGACGGCGATCCCGCGCGCGTCGATGGCGTCGAGGAATTGCGGGAAGGTCTCGAAGGGCCAGGCATCCGGTTCGCCCACGCCGGCGCGTAGCGCCGCGAGAGACATCCCCTCGACGTTTTCGAGCGTGCGCAGGATCAGGTCGCGGTGTTCCGGGCGCGTGGGCGCGATGCCGAACCCGCAATTGCCCACCACCACCGAGGTGACGCCGTGCCACGGCGAGATGGTGAGCATCCGGTCCCAGAAGACCTGGGCGTCGTAGTGGGTATGGCAATCGACGAAGCCCGGGGCCACCACGTGGCCGTCGGCCTCGAGGACCCGGTCGGCGTCGCCGGAGAGGTCGACACCGATCGCCGCCACGCGGCCCGCCTTCAACGCGACGTCCGCGCGCATCGCGGGTGCGCCGGTTCCATCGACGACGTCCCCGCCGCGAATCAGCAGATCCCATTCACTCATGACTCACTCCCGGTCGGGTCGCCCCATGCGTTCCGAATGCGCCAGCCTACACGGTGGAGCCACCCCGTGGGAAGCCTGCTCAGTCGACGGGCAGCAGGTGTTCGAGCTGTAACCTCTGGATCCGGTAGCGGAGCGTGCTGCGTGCGACGCCGAGCCGGCGCGCCGCCCGACGGACGTTCCCGCCGGGAACACCGGCCGGCCCCGCGCGCGTGCCAGCGCGGCGTCCACGACGTCGAGACCCACCGACCCCTCGGCGACCTCGGCCACGCAACGCTCCACGACGTTCATGAGCTCGCGCAGATTGCCGGGCCACAGGTGGCCGCCGAGGCGCGCAAGGGCTGCCGCGCCGAACTCGACGCACTCGCCGGCGTCCGCACGACGCAACGCCGAGGCCACGAGAGCGGGCAACTCGTCGAGGCGCTCGCGAAGGGGCGGCACATCGAGGTGCAGGACATCGAGGCGGTAGTAGAGATCCTCGCGGAAGTGCCCGGCTTCGACCTGGGCGACGAGGTCGCGGTGGGTGGCGGCGATGACCCGCGCACGGAACGCCAACGTCTCGGCCCCGCCCACGCGCTCGAACTCTCGGTCCTGCAACACGCGCAAGAGTTTCGCCTGGAGCGGAAGCGGCAGGTCCCCGACCTCGTCGAGGAAGAGTGTCCCCGCGCCGGCGCGCTCGAGCCGACCGAGCCGGCGCGAGGCGGCATCCGTGAAGGCCCCACGCTCGTGGCCGAAGAGTTCGCTCTCGACCAGGGTCGGTGCGAGCGCCGTGCAATCCACCTGCACGAACGGCCGCCCACTCCGCCGACCGAGGGCATGGATGCGGCGTGCGAGACGGCCCTTGCCCACCCCGGTTTCCCCCGTGATCAGCAGGTTCGCATCGCGCTCGGCCGCGGCCCGGATGCGCGGCTCGAGAGCCGCCATCGCGGCGCCCCCTGCGACCCACTCCGTCGAAGACTCGCCCACGTCCCCATGGAATGGGAGGAGCCCAGCTGGGTCAACCGGACGAGATGGCCGGATCGCCAGCGGGGGCGGCACGGGCGGCGGCGACGCCGGACGTTTCAATCCAACATCAGCGAGTGTCAGGGTCGCAGCGGGCCGGCAGGAAACCCCGGCGATTCCGGGGCATCCTATCCCCCATGCCGAACCGCATCGCTCCGCCTCGAATCCCGTCGGGCGAGATCACGCCCGAGGCCGTCTTCCTGCGCCGCCGTGAGTTCCTGCGTGGCGCGGCCATCGTCGCAGGCGGCGCACTCGTCGGCGGATGCATGGGCGAAGACACCGCAAGCGCTGTCGACGCAACCCCGGCCGTCGCGGCAGGCGGCAACAGCGACAGCGACATCGACAGCGCCCTCGACTACCGGCCCGGCCCCTTCGCCACCGATGAAGAGCACACGAGCTGGGAAGACGCCACGAGCTACAACAACTTCTACGAACTCGGCACCGACAAGGACGACCCGGCGCGTAACGCCCACCATCTGCGCACGCGCCCCTGGTCCGTTGCCATCGAGGGCGAGGTCGCGAAGCCCGGCCGCATCGGCATCGAAGATCTGATCCGCCCACACGCCCTGGAAGAACGCGTGTATCGGCTCCGTTGCGTCGAGGCCTGGTCGATGGTGATCCCGTGGGTGGGCTTCCCCCTCAGCGACCTGCTGAAGCGTTTCGACCCGACTTCGCGCGCGAAGTACGTCGAGTTCGAGACACTCGTCGACCGCGAGCAGCTGCCCGGCCAGCGTCGACGCGTCCTCGACTGGCCCTACCGCGAGGGCCTGCGTATGGACGAAGCCATGAACCCCCTCGCGATCCTCGCCGTCGGTATGTACGGCAAGGTACTCCCCAATCAGAACGGCGCGCCGCTGCGCCTCGTCGTGCCGTGGAAGTACGGCTTCAAGAGCATCAAGTCGATCGTGACGATTCGCCTGCGCGAAGACCCGCCGCCCACGAGCTGGAACGTCAGCACCCCGGACGAGTACGGCTTCTTCGCCAACGTGAACCCGGATGTCGATCACCCGCGCTGGAGTCAGGCGCGCGAGCGTCGCATCGGCGAGTTCCGCAAGCGGCCCACCCTGCCCTTCAATGGCTACGGCGAGCAGGTCGCATCGCTCTACGCCGGCATGGATCCGCGGAAGCTCTACTAGAGTCCCGCCATGCCGAGCCGCATTCCCCAGGCCGCCGTCGCGTTGCTCGGCCTCTTGCCGGTAGTCGCCCTCGCCGTCCGCTTCTTCTTCGGTGATGGCCTCGGCGCCGAACCGATCGAAGTCATCACCCACAGGACGGGCGAGTTGGCGCTGCGGCTGCTGCTGCTGACTCTCGCCGTGACGCCGGCCCGGCTCGTCTTCGGCTGGCGCCGCATCGCGCCCTTCCGGCGGACCTTCGGTCTGCTCGCCTTCGCCTACGCGTGCCTGCACTTCACGACCTGGCTCGCCCTCGACCACTTCTTCGAGTGGGCCGCGATCGTCGAGGACGTGTTGGAGCGCCGCTACGTGACCGTGGGCTTCGCGGGCCTGCTCTGCATGGTGCCGCTCGCGGCCACCTCGACCCGCACCGCGGTCCGCCGCCTCGGCCGCCGCTGGGTCCCGCTCCACCGCCTCGCCTACGTCGCCGCGATCTGCGGCGTCGTCCACTACGGGTGGCTCGTGAAGGCCGACCTGCTTGGCCCCGCCGTTCACGCGTCGATCCTCGCCGTGCTCCTCGGCTGGCGGGTCGCCGAGGCCCGCCGCCGCGCTAACCCGTGATCGCCGACATGGCCATGGCACCGGCGGCCAACATGATCAGACGCCGCCGCCACATCTCCGGCACCGGCTCCGTGTGCATCGCATACATGAGCGCAAAGAAGCCGCCGACCAGAAGACCATTGCGGATGAGCTCCCCCACGAATCCGCCTAGCCATTGAGCCAGGGCGGAAAGGGCGATGGCTGCGAGAAGCCCGATGATGAGAGCCGGCGAAGCGATGTTCGTGTTGGCCATGGTTCAAGCCTAAACCTCGCGGACGATTTCCTGGGATCAAAGGGACGAACCTCGATCCTGCGCGACCCAGGAACAAGGTCGCGCAGGCCGAGATATTCAGCGCGGTTTCAGCCCTCGCCACCACCGCCTCCTGACGCGCAAGAGAGTCGGGAGAAACACGAGGGGAAGTGGCCCGAGGACACAGACACCGGGGGTCGAACAACCCGCACTCCCGAGGTCGATGCTGAAACCACTCGCACCGCCCCCTCGACCCCCGCCGCCGCCGCCGGGCCCGAAACGGTCGGGGACGCAATGGTTCCCTACGCACCCGAAGCAGAACCCGTCGACGCAGGTGAGCGAGGTCTCCGGGCTCGTCGGGAGGGGTGGAATACTTGGGACCGCCCCTGACCCTGCAGTTGCGTCGCGACGAGCAGCATCATCTCTGATTCCCGTTGCGACCTGTTGGAGTGCGATGCCAAGCAGGAACAACGAACCCCCCGCTGCTGGAAAGAACGGGGCGATCACGAGCCCCACTGCCGAAATCGACCCGCCGATTATTTGAAACACGGTTGCTGCGACCGGTGGACCAGATGGGGCCGGCGCTGCTTGGAACCCGGACGGGTCCCATAGCTGGATCGGGTTGCCCCAGGTGTAGGCGTAGGGGTCGAGCAGTTGCTCGATGGGGTCGGGCGAGAGGAAGCGGCCGGCCTCGGGGTCGAGCACACGGGCGCCGAGGACGACGAAGCCCCCGGCGTGGGTGCCGCCGGCGTAGCCGCGCGTGTCGGCGTCGGGGCCGTAGGTCGCGACGCGCCGGTAGCTGCCGTAGTGGTGATGCGCGACGACCTGGCCCGCCGCATCGGTCACGAACTTGACGTTGCGGCGCGGCCCGTAGTGGCGATAGCGGTGGTCGCCCAGGTCGAGGTCGAGGCGCACCTCACCGAGGTCGAGGTGGCTCGGCAACTCGCCCGCGCCTGCCTCGAGGCGGCCGCCGAACCAGTGGACGGTCTCCTCCCCCATCACCGTGCGCGAGACGGGCCGACCCGCCGCGTCCCAGACGAAGCTCGCGACCCCGCCCGCGGCCGTGATCCTCCCCTGGGCGTTCCAGAGAATCGGGGCGCCGTCGACGGCCGTGGCATAGCCCGCTTCGTCCCACTCCCAGGTCCGGTAGGTCTCGCCGACCCACTGCGAACCCTCCCAGTGGAATCGCTGGGCCTCGAGCAGACGGTTGTGCTCGGCGTTGTAGACGAACCCGCGCGTCTCGTACGTGGCCTCGAGCTGCTGAGCCACCTCGAGGCGATTGCCGAGGGCATCGAAACCGCTGTGCCCGAAGTCGAAGCTGCCCTCGAGGTCGGCGAAACGGAGGCGCAGGCCCCCGGGCCGCGCGCCGTAGCCCGCGTCGAGACTGAAGGTCTCCTTGGTCGAAACCTCGCCCGGGTCACTGCCGGGCGGCGGAGCGGGCACCAGGCCGAGCGGGTCCGCAGTGCGCGTCGTGAAAGCGACCAGCGCATAGGCGGCGCTGCCGGTGGCGGCAAGGGTCGTCTCCTCGACCCAGCTTCCGTCCGCCGCCGCGGTGGTGGCGCCGGCCCAGGCCCCGGACACTTCATCGAAGGCGTAGTCGCGAACGAGCCCATTGCCGTAGCGCGTCTCGACGAGGCGCCCGTCCAGGTAGCCCCGTCCGAGGATCTCCGGGCCAGTCAGGTCGCCATCGTGGATCGCGATCTCCCGGTCGGCACCGTCGTAGAGCATGGCGAGCGTGCGCAGGGACGTGCCGTCGGGCAGCCGCAACGTCACGCTGGTGGCGCGGCCGCGCAGGTCGTAGGCGATTTCGGTGGCCTCCCCGAAGGCGTGGGTCACGTGTTCGGGCCGACCCGCTGCGTCGTAGGTGTAGAACTCGCTCGCATCCTGCACCGAATCGTGGCGTTCGACGACGCGACCCGCGACCCAGGTGGTCGTGAGTGTCGACTCCGCAACTCCGTCCCGCAGTGCCGTCGCCGTCACGACCCGCCCGGCGGCGTCGTAGCCGAACGCCCGCGCCATTCCGTTCGGCTTCGCTTCGCCGAGCAGGCGGCCGGCCGCATCGTGGCTGAAGGTCGTCGCCTGCCACGCCCCGTCGATGCGCTCACGTCGCTCGAAGCGCCGACCGAGCGCGTCGTACGAATGCTCGGTGTCCCCTCCGTAGGGTCGTTCGATCCGAAGCGGCCGACCATCGGCTCGACGGTGAATGCGCAGGGTCTGCTCCTCGCCCAGAGGATGCGTCGGGCCTTCGTCCAGGAGGACCACCGTCGCCACCCTCCGGTCCGCATCGAAGCTTCGCGCCACGATGCCGGGGATCGCCGTCGAGGTCGGGTCCGACAGGTCGCGACTCGAGAGGCGGTTTCCAACGCCGTCGTAGAGGGGCTCGTCGGCAACGGCCCCGCCCACGAGGATCCGCGTCGGCTTGCCGTGCTCGCCGTAGGCCTCGAACTCACGCAACGGTCCGGCCGGCGGCTCGAGCGACGCGAGTTCGACGCCGCTCCAAGCCAGGCGCGTCACGTCCCCGACACCATCCGTGAGTTCGACGGGTCTCCCGTCCGCGTCGTAGACGACGGCGAGCAGCGGCCCGAGGACATCGCTGATCGCGCTGGGCGCACCCGCGTTCGGGTCGACCCGGTTGACGCCCTGCGGATCCCACTGATACGCCCGCACGTTCCCACCCGGATCGGTCTCACTCACGAGCCAACCGGCAAGCCAGCTTCGCTCGGCCACGTAGCCATCGGGGCCCACCTCGCGAATGACCCGCAGGCCATCCCACGTGAAGGTGAAATCTTCGTCGAGGTCGAGCAACGTTCGCTCGACGAGCCGACGCTGCCCATCCCAGATGAACGCCGTCCGCTCGCCCGTGGGCGCCTCGTGCAGCGTGCGGTTCGTCCCGTCCGCAAGACGGGCGTATGCAAAGGTGTGAGTCGGCGAGCCCGGGCCGTCTGCGACCACCGCCGCGACCCGACCGGCCACGAAGTGGAACTCGATTCGCTCGCCGTCCGAGGTCACCAGGCTTTCGAGCGCATCGCCCACCCAGAAATAGCGAGCCCCCGGCCAGCCATCGGCGACGTCCCCCGCATCGCGCGCGGCGGCGAGCCGACCCGCCGCATCCCAATCCAACTCGGCCCGTCGGCCCGTACGATCTTCGACCTCGAGAAGGCGGCCCTGGGCATCCCAGCCGAGGTCGTACACGGGTTCGCATGCCGTCGGCGCCGTGCACTGGTCGATCGTGACCACCCGCACCTGCTCACCGACGAGCCCCGTCCCGTACCGCACCCGCGGATACTCGTCGCTCGCCCAGTGAACGGCGGCGAGCCGCCCCGCAGCGTCGAACTCGTGGACCAGACCACCCCGCGTCTTCATGCGCCCCGAATCGAGCACGACCCAGTCGCTGCCCGGGACGACGTCGCCCGGCGCGAGTGCCGACACGTCGTGCGCCACACGGCCGGCATCGGTGAAGACCCCGTCGAGCAGCGTGAGTTCGAAGCTCCAGCGCCAACCCTGCCCCACCGAGTCGTGAAGGCCTTCCAGGGGCAGCGGGCCCAGGCGCGTCTCGATCACCATCAGGCGCCGCGCAACGTGGAGTGCGCCGCCGGCCACACTCACCGCCCCACCGGGCACCGCGACCCGCGCGATGGCTTCGTGGGGATGCATGCCCTCCCGGGCCACCGGCGGCGGCGAGGGCGGGCAGCCGACCAGCCCGACCATGCTGGCCGCCAAGGCGAGCCCGAGCCCAAGGTGACCATGGGTCCACCGACGAAGGGTGCCTGCACGGCATCGTTGCTTCACGAGGGTGCGCTCCGGCGGGACCCGGGGGCGAGACGCTGGCTGTGCCCGTCCTCAGTGCAACGCGGGTGCCGACGGCCGGCCGCTGCGCTGGAGAAATCGCCATCACATCGCGCGCGTGAACGGCCCGCCTCGCACGACCCGCAGCTCCCCTATCGATCCATGTGAAATTTCGGTTCAAATTCGTCTCCACTTGCCGTATAAGGCCCAGGTCAGCTGTTCCAAGCCCACCGCAGGGGGCCTCGGCCCGAGAAGGAGCCTTCATGCGTTTCCGGAACTCCGCCGCCCTGGCCACCTTGGGGGCTCTGGGCATCGCCGCCCCCGCCGCCGCCCAGGAGGCCGCGCTCGACACCGGCGACACGGCCTGGATCCTCACCGCGTCGGCGCTCGTCCTGTTCATGACGATCCCCGGCCTGTCGCTCTTCTACGCCGGCCTCGTGCGGACGAAGAACGTGCTGTCGGTCCTGATGCAGTGCCTCGCCCTCACGGCACTCTGCACCCTCCTGTGGTTGATCGTCGGCTACAGCCTCGCCTTCGGCGACGGCAACGCCTTCATCGGCGGCTTCGGCAAGGTCTTCGCACGCGGGATCGAAGCCGGCACGCTTTCGGGCACAATCCCGGAGATCCTCTTCTTCTTGTTCCAGATGACCTTCGCGATCATCACGCCGGCGCTCATCGTCGGCGCCTTCGCCGAACGCATGAAGTTCTCGGCGATGCTCTGGTTCTCGGGCCTCTGGCTGCTCCTGGTATACGCGCCGATCTGCCACATGACCTGGGGCGGCGAGGGCACCTACTTCGGTGACATGGGCGTGTTCGACTTCGCGGGCGGCATCGTGGTCCACATC
This sequence comes from Deltaproteobacteria bacterium, assembly GCA_019311105.1. Taxonomy (GTDB): domain Bacteria; phylum Myxococcota_A; class UBA9160; order UBA9160; family JAFDDA01; genus JAFDDA01. Next base: position 6,374 of record JAFDDA010000101.1, on the reverse strand, counting down.
ACCGCGGGCGTGGCCGCGCTGGTGTGCTGCATCGTGATCGGCCCACGCAAGAACTACCCGACGACCCCCATGCCGCCGCACAACCTCACCATGTGCGTTACTGGCACTGGGATGCTGTGGGTCGGTTGGTACGGCTTCAACGGCGGCAGCGCCCTCGGCGCCAACGGCGACGCCGCCATGGCCATCGCCGTCACCCAGATCTCCGCCGCCACCGCCGCCTTCACGTGGATGATGATCGAGTGGGTGAACAACGGGAAGCCGAGCGTGCTGGGCATGGCAACGGGTGCCATCGCGGGGCTCGCCGCCGTGACGCCGGCGTCGGGCTTCATCGGCCCGGTGGGCGGCTTCGGCATCGGCCTCGCCGCGGGCTTCATCTGCTGGTGGGCCTCGACGGTGATCAAGATCCGCCTCGGCTACGACGACTCCCTCGACGTCTTCGGCGTCCACGGCGTCGGCGGCTTCGTGGGCACGGTGCTGGCGGGTGTCTTTGCGGCCGAGATGTTCGGCGGCAAGGAAGGCGACCTCGCGATCGTGAGCCAGGTCGTCATCCAGCTCAAGGCGAGCATCATCACCATCATCTACACCGGCGTCGTGTCGTTCGTGCTGCTGAAGGCGATCGACGCGACCATCGGCCTGCGCGTGACGCACGAGCAAGAGGTCACCGGCCTCGACACGACACTCCACGCCGAAGCCGGCTACGACCTCTAGGGGTCGCAAGGGGACGATATGAAACTGATCGAAGCGATCATCAAACCCTTCAAGCTCGACGAGGTGCGCGAGGCGCTCTCGGAGGCCGGCGTGTCCGGCCTGACCGTCACCGAGGTGAAAGGGTTCGGGCGCCAGAAGGGCCACACCGAGCACTACCGCGGCGCCGAATACCAGGTGGACTTCCTGCCGAAGGTGAAGATCGAGCTCGTGGTGCCCGACGATCAGGCCGATGCCATCGTGACCGCGATCTCGCGCTCGGCGAACACGGACAAGATCGGCGACGGCAAGATCTTCGTGTCCCACGTCTCCGACGCGGTGCGCATCCGGACAGGCGAGCGAGGCGACTCGGCCCTCTGAGGGCCGCGACCTCCCCTACTCGAGATCGCGGACCGACTTCAGGAAGAGGATTGCCGCCAGGCCGATCGCCGCGGCAATCCATCCGCTCGACAGCAGCGCTATGCGCGGACCCAGAGCATCCGTGACCACACCCGCTTGGAGATAGCCGAGCGGGGAAGCCGTCAGGAACGCCAGCGTATACATGCTCATGACCCGGCCCATCATGGCGGGTTCGCTGTAGTGCTGAAGCAGCACCACGGCGTAGTTGATGAAGACCGATGCGCCGAGCCCCCAGACGAACAGCAGCCCGGCCGAAACCGCCAAGGATTGGCTCGATCCGTAGAGGATCAACACCACGCCACCGGCCAGGGTGGAGCAACACACGGCGAGGCCACGCCGAGGGATCGGGCGCCACATCAGGCCGATCGACCCGATGACGACCCCACCGCCAAAGAAGCCCCAGAAGAACCCGACCCAGCGATCGCCCGCTGCAAACCAGTCGGGCACCACGATGGGCACCGTGACCGCGAAGGGGCCGATGAAGAAGACCCCCGGCACGAGCCCCAGCAACAGGACGCCTCGAATCCCGGGGTGACGCGCCGCGTACCGCAGCCCATCGGCTAGATCGTGAAGGACCTTCCGCTGGCTCGGTGGCGGCGGTTGCGTGCGGATGCCGCCGAACGCCACCGCGCCGCCCAACAGCAACGCAACCTCTGCCGAGAACGCGACGGCCAGACCGTAGACATCTGCGAGGACCCCACCGAGCGCGGGCCCGAGGAACTGGAGCGTGGACATGAAACCCATGGTCCCGAAGATCACGCCGTTCTGGAGGGCGGCGCGCGACACGAGTTGGGGAAGCATGCTCTGACGGGCGGGGTTGGTGAACCCCCCTGCCGCGCTCACGATGGCGGCCAGCGGAAAGACGGGCCAGATCTCCTCGAACTCCGTCACGCACAACGCCACGTAGAGAATCGACACCGCCGCGGCCACGGCGTAGGAGCGCATCAGGATGTAGCGCTCCTCCATTCGGTCGGCGGCGGCGCCCCCGAACAACGCCATGCAACCGCCGGGCAGCGTGGTTGCAATGAGCACCGCCGAGATCGCGGCGGCGCGCTCGTCGAGTTCGACTCGGTCGCGGATGAACAGCGGCACCGTCACGGTCTGGATGCCGACCCCCGCCCCGGCCACCAGCGAGGCCACGCACCAGCGTCGAAAGCGCGACGAGTCGAAGGGGTTCGACGAGTCGTCGGGCACCTCCGGGGCCACTTCGGGCGAGCTGTGCCCCTCCGTCAAGCGGCACTCCCTGCGCTCAACGGCGACGCTCGGCTGGGTCGCGGGAGGCACCGAGCGGGTCGCCCCAGAACGCCTCGACCTCTTCGATCCACTGGCGCAGCGCATCGAACGGCTCGCGCCGTAGGCGATACATCCGCACGCGCGCATCGTCCCCCCCGCGGGCCTCTTCCACGAGGCCACGGGTGCGGAGGACTCGGAGGTGACGACTCATCGCGGGTGGGCTCACCGAGAAGGCGGCGGCGAGTTCGCCGGCCCGTCGCGGGCGGGTGCTCAGCAGCTCCACCACACCGCGGCGCGTCGGATCGGCCAGCGCGGAGAGAGTCGCGTCGAGATCTGCCGCCGGGGTCACCGGCCGACCGGGCTCATTGGATGAACGCGAACGAGGCCACGCGCTTGGCGATCTCGTCTGGCCGGGTGACGGGAAGCATATGGCTGCCGCCCTCGACGACGAAGAGTTGCGAACGCGGTGCTGCCGCATCGATCCGCCGCCCGACCTCGAGGGGCACGAGCAGGTCGGCGTCGCCGTGGACCACCAGGATGGGGAGATCGATGGACGACGTGTCGAGGTCGTCGCCCCAGCCCATGGCGGCGCCCTCCGCACTGTAGGTCTCCATCATGTGCGGGCTCGCGAAGTTCGAGGCGAGCTGCGGCAACCACCAGTCGGGCATGGGCTCGTCGCCGAAGGCCTGCCCGCTGAAGCCGGCCTGGACGGCGCGCCCGACCGGCGGAACCTTCGCGATCCACCCGAGGACGGGCGCGGAGAAGAGCACGCGGAAGATCACCGGGTCGGAAGGCACATCGGGCCAATGGCCGGCGCTGCCCACCAGCACGAGCCGACCGATACGCGAGGGGTCGAGGCGTGCCGCGCGGATCGCGGTGGCGCCTCCGTAGGACCAGCCCACCACGGTCACGTCGGTGAGATCTTGCGATTCGAGCAGGCCGAGCAAGTCGCCCGCGCTCCCATCGGGCGTGAACTCGCCGTTCTTTCGAGCGTCGGAGTTCCCATAGCCGACCCGGTCGTACGCGATCACCCGATGGCCGCGGCGCGCGAGCAGCTCCGTCGTCGGCGCCCAGTCGTGCGCGCTGCCCGGGAGGCCGTGGACGAGCACCACGGGCCTGCCGCTGCCTCGCACGACGGCGCTCACCGAGACGCCGCCGCCGACGGGGATCATCCGGTCGCCGGCGGCGAGCGCCGGCACCTCCTCCGGGAAGACCGAGAACCAGAGCGGCGGCAAGACGACGAGCGCGCCGAGTGCCACCACCACGATCAAGAGAAAGCGTCGCATGTTCCCTCCGGGTCGCTACGCGCCCACCAGCTCGGCTTCGCGCACCGGGGTCGCGAAGATCCACATATAGCCCTTAGGGAAAGACGGTCTGTTGAGGGTTCCGGGACATGGAGCCCCCTCGGGCCTATTTATTTAACCTATCAGTTAATCATTGGTCAAGCATTGCACGCTGCCCAGGCAGGGCCTGCTCAGCGGCCGGGCAGTACCGATGCCGGAATGCGCCCGGCCCGGCCGGAGGCTCCCCACGCGCGCCCTCCCGTGCCCAGGCGGCGCAGCCTCGGTGGCACGGGCCTTGCTCTTGCGAGGTCCTGACCCGCGGGCGCGAACGCTGGGGTGCGCGATGCGACCCGGGGCTTGAGAAGGGGCAGAAATGCGAAACAGGATCTCGACCGCCGGCGCTGGCCGGCTCGTGGCGGCTGCCGCTGCGCTCTTCGCCGCCGGAACGGCCTCCGCTGAGGACGTGCTGTCGGCCGGAGACACGGCTTGGATGATGACCAGCACGGCCCTTGTGCTGATGATGACCCTGCCGGGTCTGGCGCTCTTCTATGGCGGCCTGGTGCGCACGAAGAACGTTCTCTCGATCCTGATGCAGTGCCTGATCTCCGCTGGGATGATGGGCGTGCTGTGGGTCGTGGTCGGCTACAGCCTGGCCTTCGGCGACGGCAACGCCTTCGTCGGCGACTTCAGCAAGGTCATGCTGAACCACGCAACGCCGGACACGCTCGCGGGCACGATCCCCGAGTACGTCTTCGTCATGTTCCAGGGGATGTTCGCCATCATCACGCCCGCGCTGATGATCGGCGCCTTCGCCGAGCGCATGCGCTTCGGCCCCTACCTCGCCTTCATCACGATCTGGCTGGTCGCCGTCTACTGCCCCCTCGCCCACATGGTCTGGGGCGGCGGCATCCTCAGCAGCTGGGGCGCCATCGACTTCGCGGGCGGTCTGGTCGTCCACATGTCGAGCGGCTTCTCGGCCATGGCCGCGGCGCTCTTCCTGGGCCCGCGCGCCGGGCACGGCAAGCAACCCATGCCGCCCCACAACCTCCCGATGGTCGTGATCGGCGCTTCCCTCCTGTGGGTGGGCTGGTTCGGCTTCAATGCCGGCAGCGAGCTCGCGGCCGACGGCACGGCGGGCCTGGCCTTCCTCACCACGAGCACGGCCACCAGCACTGCGGTGCTGACCTGGGTGCTCGTCGAGTGGCTCCATCAGGGCAAGTCCACGGTGCTCGGTGCGGCCACCGCAGCCGTCGCCGGCCTCGTCTCGATCACGCCGGCCTGTGCCTCGGTGACGCCGGGCGGCGCCATCCTGGTCGGCTTCGGCGGCGCGCTCATCTGTTATGTCTTCGTCATGATCGTCAAGCCGAAGGCGGGCTACGACGACTCCCTGGACGTGTTCGGTGTCCACGGCATCGGCGGGGCCTGGGGCGCGCTGGCGACGGCGCTGTTCATCGCGCCCTTCGCGCTGCCCGAGGGCATGACCCAGGGCGGCCAGATCCTGATCCAGCTCAAGAGCATCGGCTTCACTGCGCTGTTCGCTCCCGTTGCGACGCTCGTCATCCTCGTGGCCCTGCGGGCCGTGTTCGGCAGCCTGCGACCGACCGAAGAGGACGAGGCCCTGGGCCTCGACCAGAGCGAGCACAGCGAGAGCGCCTACATCGAAGCGGCCTGAAGGAGACCCTGATGAAGAAAATCGAAGCGATCATCAAACCCTTCAAGCTGGACGAGGTGCGCGAAGCGCTCTCTGCGGCCGGTGTGTCGGGGCTGACCGTGTCGGAGTCGAAGGGCTTCGGCCGACAGAAGGGGCACACCGAGCACTATCGGGGTGCGGAGTATCAGGTGGACTTCCTGCCGAAGATCCGGCTCGAGGTTGTGGTGCGGGACGATCAGGCGGATGCGATCGTGGCGGCCATTGCTGAGGCGGCGAATACGCAGAAGATCGGGGATGGAAAGATTTTCGTCTTCGAGGTTTCGGATGCGATTCGGATTCGGACTGGGGAGAGGGGGGACGCGGCGATCTAGGGGTGGTTGCGCCGGAGGGCGGGATGTTCCCTCCGGCGAATGGCTCGCGTTGGTGCGCGTTGGTGTGCCGAACATGTGGGCGGGCTGCGCTTTATTTCGCCGGAGGGAACATCCCGCCCTCCTCCTAGGTGGTCCTGACCTCGAACACGGCTTTTGTAAACGGACGGCCCGGGTCGCAAAGCGACCCGGGCCGTCGTTGTTCGGGGCTAGAGAGATTTTGCCCACTTTTTGGACCAGGCGTCCAACGGCATGAGGAGTTCGCCCAGTTGGTTGGCTTGGCGGGTGGCTCGGTGGGCTCCGTCTGCGGTGGGCTCCAAGAGGTTGGCTTCGGTCAGGTCGGTGAGGCGTTGGGAGAGGGTCGAGGGGCTCATCTGGTCGCAGCGATGTTGGAGTTCGGTGAAGGGGAGCGGGCCTTCCCTTAGTTCCCACAGGATCCTGAGGGCCCAGCGTCTTCCGAGGAGATCCAGCAGGGCCATGATGGGGCGGCCCGTGCGGGAGCCCCGCACTGCTCGGCTCGGTTTCGACATATCTCCCCCTTGCGCTTCGGAAATCGTAGTGGAATCATGGCGACCTGGCTACTACGAATTTCGAAGCGTGCCAAGAGGATTCCGATGTCGAGTGAGCGAATTCTGCCCCTCGAACCGCCCTACCCCACCGAGGCCGCCGTCTGGCTGAAGCGGGCCATGCCCGGGCGCGCGCCGGTCGATCCGCTGCGGCTGTTCCGGATCTTCG
>JAFDDA010000192.1 GCA_019311105.1 Deltaproteobacteria bacterium | reverse complement strand
GCCTGGGTTTCGCGCAGGGAGAGCACGCCGGTCGGTTCGTCGACTTCGCCCAGCACGGTGCGAGCCTCGGGGAGCCGCGGCGGCCGGTACGCCTCGAGGCCGGCGCCGAGAGGCCGGGCCTCGGGCCAGGACGTGTCCCGTTGGATCGAGGCACAGCCGGCAAGGAGGCACGTCGACATCGCGACCCCCACTCCGAAACTTCGTCCGCGGTTTCGACGCATCGCACACCTCCGTGGCCCGCCTGTGCACGGGCGGCCCGTGCTGGAATCTAACCAAGCGGCGGGCTACGTCGCGTGCGCGATCGAACGAGGGCGCGTCTCGTCGTTCGCTAGCTTCGACCTCGCGCCCCGATGCCGGAAAGGACCCCGTGAACGGAACCCTCGTCTTCTATCTCGTGCTTTCGGTGGTGGTCGGGGCCCTCGGCGCCATCCACGTGCCGATCAACGGCGCCCTCGGGGCGCGCATCCAGTCGACCCTGGTGGCGACGCTCATCTTCTACGGCGTCGCCTTCCTCACCATCATCACGCTGACCGCTCTCACGGCAGACCGCTCTGCATTCCGCGCGTTGCCCGACGTCCCCGCCTGGTATCTCGTACTACCAGGCCTGATCAGCGTGGCGGTCGTGAGTGGTCACACGTTCTTGATCCCGCGCTTCGGTGCAATCAACGTCTTCGTCGTGGCGGTCTTCGCCCAGACCGCAGTGCGGGTCGTGATCTCCCACTTCGGTTGGTTCGAGTCGCCGGTGGATCCGATCAGCGTCCAGAAGCTCGCCGGAGCCGGGATGGTGGCCCTCGGCTCCGTCTTTGTCGTCCGCTCCTGAGCCAGCTAGCGCCGAGGCTCGGGGACGAAGTAGTGCTCTTCATCGAAGAAGAAGTAGAGCACCCACGGCGACACTTTGTAGACGCGCCGAATGAACCCTGCTTGGGACGCATGGATCGTCCAGGCCCGGCGCTTGATCCGGGAGTCGATCGGCATGGCCCAGGTCGCCGGTGGCTGGTTCTTCGCCACCAAGGCTCCCCGCTCGCCCGCGAACGTCCGCATCATGGCCGCCGGAACCAAGAGTTGCACGAGGCGTGCCGGGCTCCCGGTCGCTGCGATCGCGCGCACCGTGGCTTCGCCGACGGCGCGGTGGTCGCGATGGTAGGTGAGACCACTTTCGGGGTGAAAGCTCAGAATGGCGTCCGGCGCGATGCGTTCGATCTCGGCGGCGATGCGTTGGCTGAGTGCAGGGATGTCCCGGTCGACCTGGGAATCCGGGAAGTGCCAGACCTGTTGCTCCGTGACGCCAAGTGCGCGCGTGTGCGCGCGGAGTTCAGCCTCGCGAATCCGCGCGAGCTCGTCTGAACTCGACACCGAAAAATCGGCCTTCCCCTTCTCGCCGCGGGTCGCGGTCACCACGTAGACGCGGACGCCGTTGCTCGCGGCGTCGGCGAGCGCACCGGCCGCACTGATCTCATCGTCGGGATGGGCGAAGACGGCCAGGAGCGTTCGGGCGCCCAGGGCACCGGTGAGGGATTCGATCTTTCGCGCGTCGGGCTCTCGGAAGAGCGAGTCGACCCAGACCACCGCGGCGAACGCCAACAGCACCGCGGCGCCCACCGCAATGGCCAGCGCGCGCACTAGAGGTGACGGACGTCCGGCGGCACGTTTTCGAGGCGAGTGAGCCAGTGGTGGGCGTCGAAGTCGTCGTCGCCGAGCAGGTGGCGCCAGAGGCGGATGCGGTTCACGAACTCGAGGCGCCCCGTGTCCTGCTCGAACCAGGGCTCGGCCTTGCAGAGGATCGATTGAACGTCGTTCGGATCGGGCGCGAACATACGGCTCGGGTCGAAGATCGGTTGGGGGTCGGCCATCTCGGGAGTGAGATCGTCGGTGTTCCAGAGACGACACTGACGCACGGTGGGATTCAGACGAACCTTCAGCATGAAGCGCGTGCGGTCGGTGCGGTTGACCGCACCGCCGTGCCAGATCCCGTGGTGCAAGGCGAGGATCGTTCCGCCCGGGCAGACGAGTTTCTGCTGGCCGACCACGTTCTGGTACCGAGCGCAGGCCATCTCGGACACGACACGCAAGTGCGTCCCCGGGATGAAGCGCGTGCCGGCCATGTCGGGCTCGACCTCGTGCGGGAAGTACATGATCTGGAGGTCGAAGGCCGTGCGCGGGTCGATGGTCGAATCTTGATGCGTGTGCTGCGCGAAGACGGGGTAGCCCATGTCTTCGAACACCTTGGCGGGCGGGTTGAAATGGATGCCCTGGTGGTCGAAGCGTGGGTTCGGGCCGACGAGGCTCTCGATGATGCCCGCAAGGCGCGGGAGCCGGAGGATCTCGGCCATGGCCGTGCCGGCGTAGCACTCGGACAGCGGGGTGCCGGCGGGCGCGAAGGGCGGCGGGCCCTCCTGGACTTCGGCCATGAAGCGTTCGTTCAGGGCCTCGGGCACGAGGGCGTCGAAGCGCAGGAAACCGCGCGCCACGAAGCGGGCCATTTCGAGGGTGGTCAGGAGCTGGTCGCGGGGGGCCATGGCAATCCTCAGCCTGCTTCGGGCTCGATCCACTTTTCGAAAGCGAACTCGTACTTCAGATACGAGGTGGTGAACTCGCCGCCGGGCGGTTCGGGCCGGAGCGGCGCGAATTGGAAGAGCCGCCAGCCGTCGAGCAGCGCATCGAGGCCCGTGGCATAGGGCGGCTCGTCTGCATCGCCGGACATGTGGGTGCGCTCGCCGGTCCCGTCGTACTGGGCCCATGCGACGACCGCCGACTCGAGCGACGAATCGGTGAGGAACAGGATCAAGACCTTCTGTCGTCCCGTCATGGCAGACGAGTCTGACAGATCCGACCCGAGGCGAAACCCGGCGTGCCGCCGGCCCTGGTTCGGGACTTTCCGGCAACACGTCGGCGAATGGACGCATAGCGCGCCCCGAAGCCGAAAAGCGGCGCGGCCACGGGAGCGCATGTCGTCCGCAATCACGAGGCCAGACGCCCGGCGCAGCAAGCCCGGCAGCTCTTGTGGGGAAAACTGGCACAACCATTGCTCTGTATCAGGGTGGCTCACCCCGCGAGCCTGGAGTCAGACGTGCAACATCCCCCCCGCCGAAGCGGCTTCACCTTGATCGAGCTGATGATCGTGGTGGCCATCATCGGAATCCTCGCCGCCATCGCCATCCCGAACTTCATCCGCTTCCAGCTGCGCTCCCGCAGCGGCGAGAGCCGCGTCAACATCGCGGCGATTCGCACGGCAGAGGAGGCCTACGCGGCCGAGTTCAATCGGTTCCAGTCTGCCCTGCTGGCACCCGCCTCGCTGCCGGGCAGCGACAGGGCCGCCTTCACCGACTCGGGCAACTCCGGGACGAACTTCTCCACCCTCGGGTGGCGACCCGAGGGCATGGTCTACTTCCAGTACGAGGTCGTGACCGGTTGCAGCGGCGGCTGCTTCTTCGCCGCGGCCCAGGCGGACATCGACGAGGACGGGACTCTCCAACACTGGGGCTACCACAGCCCTCAGTTCGTTCTCGACAACAACGGGAACATCGCAACCACGAACGATGCGCCTGCGCCGACCACCGTCGCATGCACGGCCGCCGGCATGGCCAACAACACCGCGAGCGCCTGCGACACGCAATCGGGCAATACCCACTTCTAGAGGGGCCGCTGTCGAGCGCCTTTCGCCCGAGAGCGGCCTCGTTCAGCCGCCGTGCCGTTCGTCCGAAAGGAGCCTCATGAGGCAGCGAATGCGCATCCTGACCCTGGCCGCCGCCCTGGCGTTTTCGCCGGGCTGTTTCGCCATCGACGAGCTCGACAAGGGGATGGCACTCATGGACGAGGTCTCCGGCGCTGCCAAGAAGCCCGCCGCCGAGCCCGCACCGGAGACACCCGCCGAACGAAAGAAGGCGGACGCGCGCATAGCCGTCTCGAAGTGGTGGAAGAACGCGCGGACACCGAGCTCCGGCCCGAAGGATCCGGCCACCGCCACCGAGATCGTGAGCTGTCGCATCGGAGGCGGGACCCGCTTCATGAGCAAGACCGACTGTGAAGTCCAGGGCGGTCGTTTCTAGCCCCTCGTCCCCATTCCACGCCGCGAACGATAAGATGGAACCTCACGCACAACGGGAGGGTCCGCAGTGTTCGAATCTGCCGAGCTCGGCCACGAGGTCGACAAGGCCACGTGGAAGAAGGAACAGCCCGTCCTGCGCGAGGATCTCCTCGCCGCGCAGTTCGAGCTGCTCGAGAAGAATGCCTTCCCGGTGGTCATCCTGGTGGCCGGCGTCGACGGCTCCGGACGCGGCGAGACGGTCAACCTGCTGAATGCCTGGATGGACCCACGGACCATCGAGACCCACGGGCTCGAACTGCCGAGCGGCGAGGAACAGCGCTTCCCGCCCATGTGGCGCTACTGGCGAGTGCTTCCCCCGCGCGGGAAGATCGGGATCTTGTTCGGTTCCTGGTACACGGCACCGATCCTGGGCCGTGTCGAGGGCAAGCTGAAGTCCGGCGCTCTCGAGAGCTCGATCGGCGAGATCAACCGCTTCGAACGCATGCTCGCCGACGAAGGCGTGTTGCTCCTCAAGTTCTGGTTCCACCTCGGACCTCGACTGGGAGCGCTTCGAGCGGTACGACGATTTCGTGGAGACCTGCGAGCACGTGCTTCAGCGGACGAGCCATGGCCACGCCCCATGGATCGTCGTCGAGGCAAACGACGCGCGCTATCGGAACCTCACGGTCGGAAAGGCCCTGCTCGGGGCCGTGCGACGGCGGCTCGATAGCGAGCCCGGCGAAGATGCACCGAGCGTCCTGCCGGCGGAGCCCGTGGGCGGCCGCAACGTGATCGTTAGCCTCGACCTCACGCAGCGGCTCGAAGAAGACGAATATGAGAAGCGACTCGAGAAGCTCCAGGGTCGCCTGAACCAACTCTCGAGGCACAAGAAGTTCAAGAGAACGGGCATCGTCGCCGTGTTCGAGGGCAACGATGCCGCCGGCAAGGGCGGCGCGATTCGCCGCGTAACGGCGGCGCTCGACGCTCGGCACTACCGGGTCCATCGCGTCGCCGCACCGACTGATGAAGAGAAGAGTCACTCCTATCTGTGGCGCTTCTGGCGACGTATCCCGCCTCTCGGCCACGTCGGGATCTTCGACCGCTCCTGGTACGGACGCGTGCTCGTGGAGCGGGTCGAAGGCTTTGCGAGCGGAGCCGATTGGAACCGCGCCTACGGTGAGATCCGCGACTTCGAGACCTCGCTCCACGACCACGGCCTCGTCGTGGTGAAGTTCTGGCTCGCCATCAGCAGCGAAGAGCAGTTCCGTCGCTTCAAGGATCGCGAGAAGACGGGCTACAAGCGCTTCAAGCTCACCGAGGAAGACTGGCGCAACCGCGAGAAGTGGGACGAGTACGTGCAGGCCATCTCCGACATGGTGGACCGCACCAGCACCGACGCCGCGCCGTGGACCCTGGTGGAAGCCGAAGACAAGCTCTGGGCGAGGATCAAGGTCCTCGAGACGATCTGCGACCGCGTCGAGGAGCGGCTCGAAAGCCTCTGAGCCGACTCCGGCTCGCCGCCCGTGCGCGCCCGAGCCCGGTTCACCTCGCTGCCCAGCCTGGCCCGAGTCCCGGTTCACCTCGCTGCCCGGCCTGGCCCGAGCCCCGGTTCACCTCGCTGCCCGGCCTGTAGTAAGTTGGGGCATGCCTTGGACATTCCTGTTCGTCTCGCTCCTCGGGGCGGCCCTCGCATGGAACACCTACCACCCGCGTGGCGGGCGCTACTCCGCGGCTCCGAGCTTCTTCCTCGGCTGGCTGACGGCAGAGCTGGCTCTGCACCACATCTTCTGGCAGGCGCTGGCGACCGTCGCGTTCGTGTATGGCGGCGCGCTCTCCGCCTGGCCCGGCAAGCTCGGGCTCGTGCTGGCGCTCGGCTCGTGGGTGGCGCTCGGTCTCCACTACCTGCGCGGGTTCGAGGCGCGCGGCGTCATCGAGCGCGCACTCGACGAGGCTCTGCCGGGCGGCTACGTCGAACGCATCGCGCCCAAGCTGCGCGCGGAGCTCCCCGAGGACATCGAGTGGGGGCCGATCCTGCGGCCCTTCCCGATCCGGGAACCGTCGGTCGAGTGCACGCGCAACATCGTCTTCGCGCGCGCCGCCGCCCAGGACCTCAAGCTCGACGTCTACCGGCCACGCGACGGACGCGGCCCGGGTGGCGCCGACCGCTGCCCCGTCTTCTTCTACATCCACGGCGGCGGCTGGGTGATCGGCACCAAGGACACACAGGGGCTGCCGATCGTGAACCACCTCGCGAGTCAGGGCTGGTTCTGCGTCAACGTCAACTACCGGCTCTCCCCCGGCGCGACCTTCCCCGACCACCTGGTGGATCTGAAGCGTGCGCTCCATTGGGTGCGCACCGAAGGCCCGGCCTGGGGCGCCGACCCGAACTTCGTGGCCGTGGCGGGTGGCTCCGCCGGCGGGCACCTCGCCTCGTTGATGGCCCTCACCCAGAACGACGCCGAATATCAGCCGGGCTTCGAAGACACCGACACGAGCGTGCAAGCCGCGGTGCCGATCTACGGCGTGTACGACTTCGTCGAACCCGGGAAAACCTGGGGCCACGACGACCTCGGCCCCTTCCTCGAGAAGCACGTGCTCAAGACCACGCGCGACGAAGACCCCAAGGCGTTCGAGAAGGCGAGCCCGCTGCACCGGATCGGCCCCGACGCGCCGCCCTTCTTCGTGGTGCACGGGGCCTCGGACACGTTGGTGCCCGCACCGGAAGCCCGCGAGTTCGTGCGCGCCTTCCGCGAGCGCGCCATGGCGCCGATCGCCTACGCCGAGATCCCCGGCGCCCAGCACGCCTTCGAACTCTTCCCCTCGGTGCGAAGCCAGATCACTCGCAGCGGGATCGAGCTGTTCCTCGCCTGGGCCTGGAGTGAGCACCGAACGGGGTCGGCGGTCTAGCCGGGCGGGCGAGTGGCGGGACGCATCCTTCGCACCGGGCTGGTGGCCCTCGTTCTGGCCACGCTGTCCTTCTTCTGGCTTTCGCGTGCACCGGGCCCGGACCCGACGCCGCGCATCTTCACGGCACGCAGGATCCTCACCATGGAGCCCGACCGCCCCGAGGCCACCGCCGTGGCGGTGCGCGACGGGCGCATCGTCGCGCTCGGCTCCCTCGAGGAAGTGAAGGCCGCGGTCGACGACGGCGAGTTCGAGATCGACGGACGCTTCGCCGGGAAGGTGCTCCTCCCCGGCTTCATCGACCCCCACATCCACCCCTCACTCGGCGCCACGATCCTGCCCATGGAGATCGTCTCCGCCATGGAGTGGACGACGCCCGAGGGGCGGACGGTTGCGGTGCGGGGGCGCGACGCCTTCCTCGGGCGGCTCCGCCTCCTCGAACGCGAACGCAGCGACGCTGGGGATTCCACGGGTTGGTTGCTCGTCTGGGGCTATCACGCGCCCTATCACGGCGAGCTTTCGCGCAGCGACCTCGACGCCGTCGCGCCCGGCCGACCCATCCTCGTCTGGCAGCGTTCCGTTCACGAGATGTATCTGAACACGGCGGCCCTCGAGGCACTCGAGCTGACCGAGGGCGACTTCGCCGGGGTCGACCAGGCGAACTGGGCGGACGGGCACATCTGGGAGGGTGCGATGTTCACCCTCGGCGCAGCCGCCACGCGCAAGATCGCAGCCCCGGCGAGCTACCGGCGGGGCCTTTCGTTGATGAGCGAGGTGATCCACCGCGGTGGCCTCACCACCGTCGCCGAGCAGGGCTTTCCCCAGGTCAGCAAGCTCGGCGAGCTCGCCATGCTCCACCTCGAGATGCGCAAGGGCGCGCCCTACCGCTTCGTACTCGTCCCGAACGCCATGTACCTGTTGCGCAAGAACGGCGACGCGGCGGCGGCGGTGCGCGAGGCCGAGAGCATGCTCGGCTGGTCCACCGAGCGCATTCGCTTCGTGAAGCACGCGAAGTACTATGCCGACGGGGCGATCTACAGCCAGCTCATGCAGATGAGCGAGCCCTACCTGGATGACCACCACGGCGAGTGGCTGATGCCACGGGCCGACCAGAAGGCCGTGCTCGACGCCTTCTGGGATGCGGGCTGGGACCTCCACATCCACGTGAACGGCGACGCAGGCCTCGACCGCGTGCTCGACGACATCGAGGCGAAGCGCCGCACGCAGCCCGCAACGGAGCGGCGGGTCGTCCTAGAACACTACGGCTTCGCCCGCGACGACCAGCACGCACGCGTCGCCGAGCTCGACGTCGCCGTCTCGAACAACGCCTACTACCTCTACGAACTCGCACCGATCTACGCGGAGCACGGCCTCGGCCCCGAGCGTGCGGCGCGAATCTCGCCCCTCGGCGGGCTCGAGCGCGAGGGCGTGCGCGTCTCCTTCCACTCCGACTACTTGATGGCGCCCGCCGAACCCCTGCGGCTCGCGTGGGTCGCCGTGAACCGGGTGGCAAGCGACGGCCAGGTCTGGGGCGCGGGCGAGAGGATGTCGCTCGACGCCGCCCTGCGCGCCATCACGATCGAAGGGGCCTGGAGCCTCGGCCTCGAAGACGAGATCGGCTCGCTCCGGCCGGGCAAGCGCGCCGACTTCACCGTGCTCGAGCGCGACCCCTACGAAGTCGCGCCGATCGAACTCGCCGACATTCCGATCTGGGGCACCGTCCTCGACGGCCGGCCCTACCCATTGGCAACACCTTGAAGACCGCGTTGACGGACTTGTTGGGAATCGAACATCCGGTCCTCTGCCCCGGGATGAGTTGGATCTCGAACGCCGAGCTCGTCTCGGCCGTGTCCGAAGCGGGCGGCCTCGGAATCCTCGCCACAGGGCCCTTGCAGCCCTTCGAAACGCGCGAAGCGATCCAGACGATTCGAAACCAGACCGATCGACCCTTCGGCGTCGGCGTCACCCTGATGATGCCCGGCGCTGCGGAGAACGCGAAGGTCGCACTCGAAGAAGAGGCGCCGGTCGTCAACTTCCAGCTGGGCCGCGGGCAGCGGCTCATCGACGGCGTTCACCGCTACGCATCGACGGCGTTCACCGCTACGGCGGGAAAGCAATCCCGACGGTCACGAGTGTCCGCCACGCTCGCTCGGCAGAGCAGGCCGGTGCCGACGCCGTCCTGGTGACGGGTCACGAGGCGGCCGCACACGGCGAGGAGGTGACCTCGCTGGTGCTCGTGCCGGCCGTGGCGCGCGCCGTGGAGATCCCCGTGGTGGCCGCTGGGGGCTTCGCTGACGGCGCAGGGCTTCTGGCAGCACTGTCGCTGGGCGCCTCGGGCGTCGCCATGGGCACGCGCTTCGCCGCGACCCGCGAGAGCGGCCTGCATGCCGCCATGAAGGATGTGATCGTCGGCAAGACTGCCGAGGAGACGATCTACACGAAGAACTTCGACGGCATGTGGGCTCGTTTGATGCGCACCCCGGCCTCGCTGCAGGCGACCCGACGACCGATGAGCTTCATCGAGACCGCCGTGCGGGCGACACTCGCCGCCCGGAAGATGGGCATGCCGCTTCGGCCCGTGCTCCAACGCCTCTTCACGAACCTCGACCAAGTGCGCCTGCTCTCCTACTTCGGGGCGGCAATCCCGAAGGTCGAGGCCGCTACGTTGAGAGGCGACGTCGAACGGGGCGTCCAGTTCATCGGCCAGGCGCAAGGCCTGGTGGAAGACGTCCCGAGCGCTGCTGAGTTGGTAACGAGGGTCGTGCGCGAAGCCGAGGCGCGGCTCTCGGGGTTGAACCAGGCCCAGACTGAAGGGAGAACATCGTGAGCGAGTGCCGCGTCGAGCTGTTGGATCTGGAGGTTGCCCGGGCCGCTGCCGAGAAGGCGGGGCTGCTGGCACAGTTCGCGGACCTGAATGTCTTTCGTCTGCTCTTGCGGCGGCCGGCGACCGCGCAGGCCATCGGCGATCTCCTCACCTCGCTGCTTTTCAAGGGCGACCTCAGCCATCGCCTGCGCGAACTCGTGATCATGCGCATCGGCTGGGCCACGGGCAGCGACTACGAGTGGACCCAACACTGGAAGGTTGCGCAGGACGTCTTCGAAGTGCCCGCAGACGATCTGCTCGCCTTGCGCGATTGGCGCGCCGCCACCTGCTTCGACGACGCCGACCGCGCCGCCCTGCAAGCCACGGACGAAACCCTCGAGACCGGCACGCTATCCCCTGAGACCTTCGCCCTCTGTCGACGACATCTGGGCGAGGAGGAATGCATCGAACTCATCGCTTCGATCGGTTGTTGGCGACTCATCTCGCAACTGGCGCGAAGCCTCGAGATCCCCCTCGAGGCGGGCGTCTCGTCCTGGCCGCCCGATGCGTTGAAGCCGCCGGCGGCGGACTGAACTAGGATCGTCGACCCAAATCGACAGGAGCCCCCGATGAAGCTCGATCTCAGTGCCGACCAGGTCCTCTCGACCACGCGCGCCGTCCGCAAGCGGCTCGACTTCGACAAACCCGTCTCGATGGACGTGATCCGCGAGTGTCTCGAGTATGCAACTCAGGCGCCGACGGGCTCCAATGCCCAGGGCTGGCACTTCGTCTTCGTCACCGACGAGGCGAAGCGCGCCCGGATCGCCCAGCTCTACGCGGCGCGCTTCGCTGCATACCGGCAGATGGACGTCTCGGCACACAACCTCGCTGGCCTCGACGGCGCGGCGAAGGCGCAGCAGGAGCGCGTCATCGACTCCGCAGAATACCTGGCCGAGAACATGGCGAAGGTGCCCGTCCTGATGATCCCGTGCGTCTCGGGCCGCATCGATCAAACGACCGGGCCCTTGGCGAACATCGCGGGGTCGAGCGTATATGGTTCGATCATCCCCGCCGCCTGGAGCTTCATGCTCGCCGCCCGCGAGCGCGGCCTCGGGACCGCCTGGACCACGATGCACCTGTTGGACGAGAAGGAAGTCGCCGACCTACTCGGCATCCCCTACGACGAGGTCATGCAGGTCGCGCTGGTGCCGGTGGCATACACCAAGGGTACGGACTTCAAGCCAGCGCGGCGAAAGGACCTGGATTCCGTTCTCCACGTGGACAGCTGGTAGGACACCCCGCCGTGCGGATCGAGCAGATCGAACAAGTCGCCGCGAACGGAAAGCGACGGGTGAGCGGCCGCGTCCGGTTTGCCGACGGCCAGTCGAGCGGGCTCTGGTTCTTGTTCCCCGACGCGGGGCCTCTCACAACCCCCGCGGACGCGTTGTTCGCCGCGCTCCTGCCCGGAGCCTTGGGAGTGCGCGAAGACCTCCACATCGACGGCGCGGTCTCCGCCGATCTGCTCGCCGTCGGACGCGACCGCATCTTGCCGACCCTCGCCCGCTTCCACCCCGGATACGACGCGATCGAGGTGACGGCCACCGAGCCGCTCGAATCGAGCGCGCCAGCGGGTGGCGTCGCTGCCCTCTTCTCGGGCGGGCTCGACTCCAGCTACACCCTCGCGCGACACCGGGATCGATTGACCCACCTGGTCTTCGCTCACGGTTTCGACGTGGGCCTCAAACGAACCGCCGTGCTCCAACGGGTGGGGGCAGACCTCGCCGTGACCGCCCGCGCCTCGGGCCTCCAACTCATCGAGGTCTCGAGCCGCATCCGGCCGACGATCTACCGCGAGCTGCAAACTCGAATTCGAGCGAAAAGCCCCGTCCGCGTCCGCTTCCTGCTGGGATGGGGCGTCGGTTGCCTGTTGACCAGCTACGGGCAGATCCTGTCCCGCAGCATCGGCCGCCTGCTCGTCGCGGGCAGCTGGGACGACCGCTACGAAGGTGCCACGGCATCGCATCCCGACATCGAACCGCGCTGGAGCACACCCGCGCTCCAGATCGAACTCGATGGGATCGGTCCGACGCGGATCGACAAGGCGCGTTTCCTCGCGGATCAAGAGCCCGACCTGTTGCGTCGCTTGCGCGTCTGTCAGTCGCGACCGGTCCAGCCCACGAATTGCGGCGCCTGCCCGAAGTGCATCCGCCTGCGAATGGAGCTGCGCGTGGCGGGGATCGACCCGGCGCTCCACCCCTTCGCCGAGTCGCTGAGCGACTTTCAGCTGCGCCGCTCGTTCGTGACCATCGACGGTTACTTCTGGCCCGAGATCCTCCGCCAGGCCGAGACGAGCGGCGACCGCAGGGCAGCACGCACGGCGGAGATCCTGATGGATCGCCGCTTCCACCTCGGGCGAGAGATTTCCCGGCTCCGCGCGCGCGTACGACACCCCGGCTGGCTGCACGCCCGCAAGGGCTACCGCGGGCCGTCGGCCACGTGACACGGCCCGGTGGCAGGAGACGGGCATGACCTCGCCCAGGCGGAGAGGCGTCGACGTCTTCATCGCTGCGTGGCTCTTGCTCCAGATCGTGTTGCCACTCGTGGCGGGGCTCGATTTTTCGAACGGGCGCTACTTCAACGGGCCGTTTTCCTGGTCGATGTACGCGCACCTCCGGCTCCGCTGTGAGATGTCCCTATGGGTCGTCGACGAGGGAGTCCGAACCACGGTCGAAGGCTTCGACCGCCTGGCAAAGTGGGCACCTGGCGCGGAGCCCGAGCGATGCTCCTTCGGCTACCCGAAGGAGGGAGACGCCGAGGCCCAAGTCCGAAACCTGGTGGACGAGATCGCCGCCCGACGTGCGGACGGGCGACGCTACGGCGCCGA